>CAUZOL010000262.1:0-9929 GCA_963581435.1 Planctomycetota bacterium | reverse complement strand
GATCGTCGTCCTCACCTGGCTGGGGGCCGGCGACATCGTTGAGATGGGCGTTTCCGGAGGCAACTACGGTTACTCGCTGATGTGGGTACTCGTGCTGGCGATTGTAATGCGGTTTCTCTTTGTGTCGCTGATTGCAAAGTACCAGCTGTGCAATCCGCATGGCGAGGGGGTCCTGGATGGACTCGTTCGCGTTCATCCTCTTTACGCCCCCGCATTGCTCACGGCCGCCGTCGTGATGGGCCATTTCTACGGATCCTACATGACCATCGGCATCGGCGAGTCCTTGAAAGGCATCACGGGGGTTGGCGAAGTCTGGATGTGGGCAGTGGCCGCCAATGGTGTCGCATTGTTGCTGGTCTTCAAGCCAGCGTATGGTCGCGTCGAAGCCGTGTTCAAGGTTCTGTTGGCGCTGCTGGCGATTTCGTTCATCGGGACAGCGATCTGGGTCGGTCCCGACCCGAGCGGCATCATCCAAGGTCTGTTTAGGGCCGAAGTCCCCGAGCAGGTGGGCAAGTATGGAGCAGGGTTGATAGCCGTTGGCATGATCGGTGCGGTCGGCGGTTCGCTGATGAACCTCGTCTATCCGTACTTCATTGAAGCCAAAGGTTGGCGCGGGCCGGCATATCGACGTGTGCAACTCTATGACTTTCTGCTGGCCATGGTGGTCATGATCATTCTGAATCTGGCTGTCTGGACCCTCGGCGCGGAATTGCTGCACCCGAAGGGCATCGAAATCGAGACGATGTCCGACCTGACCAAGCTACTCAGCGATGTCCTTGGACCAAACGGAGCCAGACTTTTTTATCTGGGCATCTTCGCGGCCGTGTTCACGTCCCTAGTTGGCCATGCCCTCGGCTTGGCATGCATGGGAAGTCATGCCTGGCTGCGTTGGGGGAGGCGGGAGGCCGTACGAGCGAGCGAGTTTCGGTCGCATCGCTGTTATCGACTGATCGTCGTCTGGTGTCTCGTGTCGCCGTTGATTTGGACGGCTCCACAAATGCCGGGATTCGTCGAATTGACCCTGCTCGTGAACGCCGCGCAGGTTGCGCTGCTGCCGCTGATTGCCGGTGGTCTCTGGTGGATCACTGCCAGCGAGAAATGCATCGGAGCCGAATACCGCAATCGTTGGTGGGAGAATCTGGTCATGGGAGTTCTCTTCTGCCTGGCCATCTATGGCGCCATCGTCTCGGTCAAGTCGGTATTCGAGGCTGCCTCGTAGAAACGCACTTCTTACGAATCGGCACGAACTCGATGATCGTTGAACCCGTCTGGCAAACGCTGTTTGACCAGCTCACTCAGCGCCGGTTTTTTTCGCCCCAATCGCGATGACGTGTGACTGGGTGCGGAGCAATAGCTGTCCGCCGGCGATGGCGGGCGTTGAAAGACAGTACTCGCCGACCGGATGGCGGCTTAATATTTCGAATTCCGGCCCCGCTTTGATCGCAGTGACCACGCCGGACTCGGCCGTCACGTAGATCTTGCCGTCGGCTGCGACGGGCGATGCGGTAAAACTCGCGGCCGAACCCTGACCGCATCGCTTGCGGTAAATCTGCTGGCCGGTTTTTGCTTCGTAGCACGTGAATATGCCGTCGTTGCCAAGAGTGTAGAGGTAATTGCCGTAGAGAATTGGCGTGGGAAGATACGGTCCGCCGCGCGATTTGCTCCAGGCGATGTGTTTGTTGGAATCCTTTTTGTCGTCCAGCGAAATGTCGCCGACGGCATTGAGCCTGATGGCGTAGATGGGTTGAATTGGCCGATAGCCGCTGGAGACAAAAATCAGATCGTGCCCGACAATTGGCGTCGGAACGGTGATGAAAGCATTGCGGGCCAGCTTCCATCGCAGCTTTCCAGTTCGCGCTTCGTATCCTCTCACAAAGTTGGTCGCGTTCACGATCAATAGTGGCCCGCTAGCGGTCTCGCAAATCGTGGGAGTTCCCCACGAGGGCAACTCGTCGCGCGGCATCCGCCACACTTGTTTACCGCTGTTGATTTCGAAGGCTGCGAGGAAGGAATCGGCTTGCAGATCGCACTGTACGATGACCATGTTTTCATAAATGATCGGCGAACTGCCGAAACCCCACTGAAGCTCCATTACATCAAAAGCGCCGCTGTTGAGTACACCAAGGTCCTTCTTCCACAGCAGCTTTCCGTCCATGTTGTAGCAATAAAGACCACCCGAGTTGAACAACGCGACCACATGCTTGCCGTCGGTGGCGGGAGTCGAGTTGGCTTGGGTCGACTTCGTATGACGGCTTACCGGCGGTACACCCTCATGGGCAACACGTTGCCAAAGAATGCGACCCGTGCGGTGATCGAGACAATACAGTCGCCACGAATGTTTTGATTTATCGTTTGCCGATTCGCCGGCGCCGTACAGGCCGATTTTCAGTTTCGTGATCCCGGCACTGCTGACGGCGGTGGTAACAAACACCTTGTCATTCCAGACAACCGGACACGAGTTGCCCAGGCCGGGAATGGGAGTTTTCCAACGCACGCCTTCGCCCTTCTCCGCATTCCATTGCTCGGGCAGGATTTGACCGACGGCAATTCCGCGGGCCTCTTTGCCGCGAAACGAGGGCCAAACGGTCCTGGCGGCGATCGCGTTGTCGCGTTTCCATTCATCGGCAACTGGTTTCTTCCCTCGCTCATCCGCTGCGACCGATAACGTGGTCCACTGCATCGCGGCGGCGAAAATGAAAAGAGACCAAGGTTTCATAGTCGTGCTCCTTCCAACTCAGTCCGTTTACTTCCGTGGCGTATCGGCCGTATCATAGCACGGTCGCATGCGACTTGGGGATTGTCAGTTCTTTTTCAGCGAGCGTTGAAATACCAGGAGATTGAGATGAACAAGTTCTTGCCGGCTTGCCTGATCGTGTTCTTCAGTGTCGGCCTGCTGAAGGGCGAGGATCGTGCCGACGCTCTTCAAATCAAAGCGCCAGCGATGTGGCGCGGGGAGACCATTTCCCTGCCGCCCTCGTTCGCCCCGGACATGAAGTTCAAAGGGACCGAGGTCGTTCGGTTCGCGCCCGGCATGTTCGATGCCAAGTCGGATTCCTTTTTTTCTTACGTTCTTGTGTTCCAGGTCGATCCCAAGCAGAAGCTGACGAAGGAAGTACTGCAGCGGGAATTCCTCGTCTATTACCGTGGCCTTGCAGCCGGGGTCTTGAAGAATCAAAAGGTCAAAGTTGATCCGAAGAGCTTCACACTGAAATTCAAAGAAGCCAAGGCAACCGCTGCCGCACGCCCCAAAGGAGCGAAAACGTACACAGGGGATTTGAAATGGCTGGAACCCTTTGTCACCCGCAAGCCGCAAACATTGCACCTGGAAATCGAAGCCTGGCAAGACGCCAGCTCGAAACACAACTACGTCTTTGTTTGCGCATCGCCAAAGAAAACGACCGAGGCAATCTGGAAGGAAATGCACGGAATTCGCAAGTCGTTTTATCAATCCCGGATCGACGAACCGTAGCAAAGTACGCGAATTGGCCATCGTACGAAACGACAGGATGCCGCATTTCGGCTTGGCTCGTGTTTAAATCGCGCAATCCGCGTTACTTGGGCTTGGCAACGCGAAACACCAGGCGATCGCTCAGAACGTAATTGAAAGCCGTGCCGGCCACGATTCCACAGACTGCGGCAAGCAGTTTCGCGTCGGCAAAGAACTCGACGTAGCGGAACAGGCCGGAGGAGACCGCCAAATTAACCAACGCGCCGACCCGGCAGGAAAGGCAGAACAGAATGTACTGTCGAAGCGGATTCTCCCCGCGGGCATGAGAGAATGTCAACCGGCGATTGAGCCAGAAGTTCCAACTCATCGCCAACCAGATGCCCAGCGCCCGCGCTGGGTCGAAGCTCAATGCGCGACCGAGCAAGGTGAAGGCGGTCAGATCGATCACCATGCCACTGCAGCCGACCATCGGAAACTGCAAAGGCCGAGCCAGCATACCCAGGCGGTATTCGTAAAGTCGATAGAGATGCCTGAGATAGTTCAGTTGTTCGCGGAGCGTCAGTTTGCTTTCGCCGTGGAGACGATCCTGAAACGTAATTGGAACTTCGGCGACGTTTTTGCAAACACACTTGACCATCAACTCCAGGCCGATCTTGTATCCCACCGGGTCGAGGAAAGTCGCCGACTCGAATCGCGAGCGACGAATCGCAAAGAAGCCGGCCATGGGATCTTTGGCTGAAGTCAGCGGCCACGCCAACAACGTGCTGGCCTTGGAATTGAACCAGCGAAACAGTCCCCAGTTTTTGTCGACCTCACCACCCTCGACATATCGACTGCCAATCACAAAATCGGCATCGGTCGATTTCAGGGCTTCGATGAGTTCGGGAATCTTCTCCGGGGGATGCGACAAATCGGCATCCATCACCAACAACACATCACCCGTGGCGTGCTGCATTCCATGAACCACGGCACTGGAAAGCCCGCGTTCCTCGGTGCGAATCAGCAACTCGATTGGGGCTTGCTTTCCAAGTTCGGCGCAAACCTCATCGATTCCGTCCTGGCTGTTGTCATCGACAACAAGAATCTCCCCCGCCAAGCCCGCCTGTTCCAGAATCGTAACAATTCGTGGCAGCAACTCCCGCAGATTGGGCGCCTCATGGTAAGTCGGAATGATGATCGAAACGTCGATAGCGGACCTATTGGGATCTGCAAGGACTGCGAGCGATGACTGCCTGGACTCTGCGACTTGGCGCGCGAGTATCGTCCATCGTCTCGCAGGACACAAGAGGCTCCGTCAAAACCCGGTTGTGGGCGAACTCTGCACTTAAAAACAAGGGGCGTTGTGAGCTAACAGAGGGTTTTGACAGAACTTCAAGTAGAATCAAGCGGTTTCTGGTCAGGCTGAAACAATGGGCGAAATCGCCGATTGAACGCTCGGTTCACGGCACATGTGCCGGACTGCCAACATCAGCGGTGAACGCTGCATCCAACGTTCGACATTGCAACGTTCGACTTTACAACGGTCGCTTTAACGACCACTGTTTGCCGGAACCAACTCCAGAACTTGGGGCAACTCAAAGTCGATCAATCCTGACCTCCCCCCGATTGTTGGTCCACCCTCAGTGAGAGAATCGGGGGGAGGTCACACTCTGGTGAAAGGATTACCATGAGGCGTGAGGAAGCAGAGGTCAGAATTTGTCCCGTCCTTTGGATTAGGTCTAGTCGAAATTGCTGCCTTCATGGCATCGGCGGTCTCAGGCCAGATCGGTATGCGGCGTTTTATTTCTGTCTTGGGCCTTGGGTACTCGATCCATCCTGCTTCCAGATCGACAGCCGACTGTGGGATGCTCGCAACATCGGTATTACCGAAGCCACAATTGATGCCAAGCAGAACCATCGCCTTCATGATAATGTTTGCGTTCGCCAGTATGTTTTGAATTTCATCCGATTCGAAAATATTCATACCGACGTCGTTCCGAGATTTTCGGAGAGTCTTGGCTGATGGCGGAGCGAACGATTGACTGTAATGGATCGCGTTGCCGACCAGTCGCTCATCGAAAGCGAACTTGAAGACCATCTTCACGCGGGTGATGCTGTTGCGAAGCCTAACCGCTCAGAGTGAGCAAAAATCACGTTGCCAAGAGGAACTCTTTCACTCGCTTGCGGACTCGGAGTTGCCGGATGCGGTTGGCGAATCTGGTGATCTGCTCGCGTTGAACTTCTTCTCGGAAGACTGTGAGTCGCTGACCGAAGGTTGGTAGGGGGAGGTCCTTGTGGGGTTTTGTTGCTTGTGCACCGACGCGTTTCAAGGCGTGGTGGGTCAGCGTGAGATGACTCAGGGCCACCCGCCGCGGGCGGAGGGTACCGGCGAGCAAACTCAGAAACGCTCTGCGACGGTTCCGGACGGGCCGCTCCCAACAGTCCGCCTCTTGCCCTGTACGCTTTCAAGGCGGCCTTCGTCCGTTCCGAAATCCGGTGGGCCTCGTCCTCGGCGACAGCCGCCAAGATGTGAATTGTCAGCCGATTCGCTTCCGGGATATCGCAGGCGACAAAGTCCGCCCCCGATTCCATGAGTGCTGCCGTGAACGCGACGTTTCGGGCGAGTCGGTCCAATTTGGGGATAACCAGAGTCGCTTTTTGACGACGTGAGTGGGCAAGGGCTTTTGTCAATTGGGGCCGATCGCCCCGTTTGCCCGTTTCGATTTCGGTGTATTCCGCAACAAGCTGCCCGTGACTATTCACGAATTCACGGACTGCTGCTTGCTGGGCTTCGAGCCCTAAACCGGAGCGTCCTTGCCTGTCTGTCGAAACTCTGAAATATCCAACGTACGATTTCATGACTGTGTCTCCTTTGCCTCGTGCGTGACTTCAATTGTCCAGGTTACGATGGGCTCGTCGCCAATCGAGTTGCCCTCTTCGTCGGTCGGAAACAGTCCGAGCCAAACGCATCTGTCGTCGCGATCCAGAAAGCGAATCTCGCCACTGTCGTTGTCGAAATCTGGCTCGGCAAACAGGGCGGCAAGGCTGTTGAGGATCGTGCGATCGATCCTTTCCAAGTTGGGCGAACGGTTTTTTGATGTCATTTCCGGGCTTCCGTAACAGGATTTCAATGGGTGGTCCGAGTTGTGTAACACCATTAAATCAGGCCCAAAAATCGCACACAATTTGTTCGCTCGTACAATGTTCGCGACACTTTCATTGCAGCCCGAAGGAATCGAAGGCCGTTCCGTTGGCCTCCGATGTGTCTCCTTTGGATTCCGTCGATTTCGAGAATGCCTTTGCGGCACGAAGTCCGAACTGCGGATGAACGCAGGGGAATACAAACGGAAGGCGTCGCCGAGCCACTGCGTCGTTGTCGATTTGGTCCGAACGAGACAGGAGAGTTTTCGACCATCGAGCATCCAGTCTTCCCTCGAATGCGGACGCAATGTTCGTAAACAATCATGGGACGTTCTGACCACATGCAAGCTGGCGAGCAGTCGTCTCGGCGAGTGGGCATCGTGACCACGAGTGTCGGATTGTCAGAAACCCCGGAGACCCTGTCACGTCCACGACGAAGACAGTCCCGCCAGATTGCCGAAGCACCAAGTGCGTTCAGGAATGCGGACATCGATCATCCGAAGGCTGATTGGTGTGACTGGCAGCGGCGAGAAGAAACCCTTGAACGTCTCTCATAATTTGCACGCTCGTGCATTCGCATCCGGTAACCGTCAAACTCTCCCGTCTCAAACCTTAAGTATTGGTAGGCGGTTTTCCGGATTTCCAGATGTGTTCAGGGGGCCCCACTCTGGGTGACGCACCATTTTCCGTGCGTTGGTTTCGGCAAAACTCCGTTGGGATCAGTACCGAATAGAGGACTCCGATGTCGAAACCGAAACCGCCACGACCGACGAAGCCGCCCGACCGCGAGGAACCGCCGCCGCCGTACCGACCGCCCGGCAAGCGAAAGTGGGTGAAAGGTCATTGGAAGTGGCAGCGGGCCAAACAGCGATGGGTGTGGACCGCAGGCCATTGGAGCGGTTGAAAACTGTCCGCTCCCGCCGTGTGAATCGAACAAATACATCTGGGCCAAGTTTTCTCGCGATCACTGACACTCTTCATGGAGTGGATGTCACTTCCTCGCACTCCCACGATTCCGTTCCACATGACTGTCAAACGCCCATCGCGAATCAAACCCCATTTCGCTAAAAGGGTCGTTTGTTTTGGTGTCCGCGATTCGACGAGTTTAGCGAACAAAACTGTGGGCGAAACGTGTGTGTCCGACCTCTGATCAGGTTTCGGCGATGAGGGATCTGACTCCCATATCCTTGAGTCCGCCACTAAACCGAATAACCGTCAGTTTGTGAGACTGTCACTCAATAACATCCCTTCCATCCGAACGGTCGCGCACCAGAGTTGTTCGAGTGCGTTGAGCCATGCTAGCCGGGCTTGTGAGTAGGATCGCTGAGCGGTGAGGACGGCGAGGTAGGATGATTCGCCAGCTTCATAGCTTTTGCGGTTCAGGTCAAGGTTTTCTTTTGCTTTTTTCAGGATCACGCTGTCGTATCGCGATGCCTGCTGGCGAGCCTGTTCGTACTGCTGGTACACCGCTGCCAGTCGCTGTTGCAGGCTCAGTTCGACTCGCTGGACGGCCTGTTCGGCTGCGACAACATTAGCGTGAGCCTCTGCAATGCCACCCTGATTGCGATTGTAGATTGGGATCGGCAGCGACACCTGTAGCATGGCAATCGGATCGCGCGTTCCATAGTCGTACGCCGCGCCGGCCTGAACCGTGACGTTCGGCGTGGCCTGCACAGAAGCACGCTGGAGAGCCCAGCGGGCCTGTTCAACTTTGGCTATCGCAGCGGCAACTTCCGGGCTTTCATGTTGAATGCGGTTGAGTGTTTGTTCCCAGACCACCTGCGGAGCCTCGGCAGTCAGTTCCGCTGAGACGAACTGCCTCGGCATACTCGGTCGGCCGATCACGGCGGCGAGTCTTCGCCACTGGGCCTCGCGCTGAATGCGTGAGTTCTCAACCAACACCGCAGCAAGTTCCGCTTCGATTTCTGCCTGTGTGAGAACGGTCTTTGGTTCCTGCAACTTGATAAGTTCTTTCGCCTTCTCGACAGCCGTCTGCGCGATGCCGTGCAGTTCTTCGGCGATCTTCACACGTTCCTGAGCGACTCGTGTTGAATAGAAGCCTTGCCGCACGTCCGTCAGCACCCGCAACTGTTGCGAGGCCAACTCCTGCTCGGCTCGTTTGACGTTCCACGTCGCGGCGTTGCGGTTCAGTTTCAGCTTGTTCGCCGTGACGAATTCCTGCTGCAGGTACGCGCCTTGCTGTCCGGGAGTGCCTTCGTTTCCAATTTCCGGTGCCGTGTAGGCAACCACTGGATTTGGGTACAAACCCACCTGCAGCCAGCGGCCGTTCGCCGCATCAACTCGCGACTGTAGTTCGGCGAGTGTGGGGTTGCTTGAAAGGGCGATCTGTTCGAGCGAATCGAGAGTCACTTCGCCAGTCTCTGCAACTGCGGGGGCCGGCTCATCGACTGATATGAGTTGCCTGAATGCCGTGTGTTCAATGGAACCGCCGGCATCCGCGACGAGCTTGGATTCAGTATCGACCGAATCCGAAACTGGTGTAATTTCAGCTACCGTTCGCTCGGCCGCCGTCGTCGCTCGCGACGCCATCCGCGTCTGCGTACAACCGGCGATCGGTAGAATACACGCTATGAACACCAGTGTTTTCGAGTCTTTCATCGTAATTGACCTCCATTTCATTACTCACTCTTTTATCGACTGTCTGAACGCATCCAGTCAATCGGTTGGTCGCAACTCACCGAGAAAACCAGTTTTTCCCACCAGATCAATGAAATTTGTTGGAGTTTGACTGCTCGGTTGTCACGACGATGGCTATCGCACACCACACGAATCAGCTGGCTGAAGACGATGCCTGCGGTCCCAGCCAGAACCAGAGTCCGATTGTCATGGACGACAGTACCACGCCAGCGGCGAAAGCACTCCAGAAGCCGAGCCCCAGTCGTTGCGAAAACGCTAGCGGAACGAAGAACGGCAGCCCAAGCGGCACCAGCGCCTCGCGAGCAAGGCGTGAGACCGTGTTTATTTCCTGCTCCTTCCGCCACACAGCAATGAAAGCCACAATGCTGACAACAGGCAACGTCAGCAGCAGGGCTCCGAGTCGCGGAAAACGATCCGCAAGTTCTGAAACGCTCGCCACGACGATGGCGGCGATGACTGCTCTCCACCACATGCTTTCTCTCCCGGATGGGTACGACGACCGCGCCGGGAGATGGTCGTCTGAGTCAGCGTCTGCATACCGGGTAATCCGGCTGACACAGACAGCATCAGTAACATCAGCCCCTTGCGGAATAAAACATCCTTCTAGTTCGACTGTTTGATTTCTATTGACTCGATGTAAGTAGAGTTCTATTAGCACCTTCCGTGGTGTTTGATGAGAGGATGTTTTACGGAGGGAGCGTTC
>CAUZOL010000261.1:0-9933 GCA_963581435.1 Planctomycetota bacterium | reverse complement strand
CCGCATCCTGTTCTTCTGTGGAAAACTGAAACTCAAACCGTGCTGAAAACACCCATTAAAATCGGTGAAGAACCTCTTTCCGTTTGAACGCAGTCGGGGAAACGTTGGTCGGCCGGTTGCCGGATCGTTGGCCGACATGCAGGGGATCATTATCCGCGACGACATTGAGATCGACGCAGTACAGCTGATACGTGATTGTGGTCTGACGACATGGCAATTCGACCATCTCATTGCATCGCAACGGCTGTTTCAGCCGTATCATGCATTCGTCGAAGATTCACCGTTCATGGATCTCAGCAGCGGCTACGATGCCTACAAGAAGGAACGGCGAGCAGCGGGGTCCTCGCTCATCACACAGGCCGAACGCAAGGGCCGCAAGTTGGCCCGCGAAGTCGGCCCGTTGCGGCTGGAATGGCACACGGATGAATCGCGCGTGATGTCGCAACTCGTCGATTGGAAACGCGAACAACTGAAGCGGCGAAGTTTTGTCGATCCGTATGGTGCCGACTGGGTCAATGGTCTGCTGGAAAGAATCTGCGGTACAACGACCAAACAGTTCTCCGGTATTCTCACGGCACTCTTTGCGGGTGATGAACTGATCGCCGCACATCTGGGAATGCGTGGCGATGCGGTGCTTTCGTCATGGATTCCTGCATACGACCATCAGTATGCGCGGTACTCGCCTGGGCTGGTTTTGCACATTGAAATGGCGAAGCATGCAGCGCCAATCGGAATCGAACGAATCGATTTGGGTCGTGGATACAACGACATGAAGGCCGGGCTCGCCTCGGCCGCGACTCCAGTTGCCGTCGGATCCATCGAATGCCGTCCATTGCGACGGGCGTTATCCGCAGGCTGGTTCTGCGCCCGAAACCTCGTTCACGCTACTCCCCTTCGCGGCGCACCGCTGCGATTTTATCGCCGATTAAAGAACCGTTTCGTCAAAGCATAGACAAAATCGACAGACAATAGCCGACACGCTGGAGCAGAACGATGCAAACTCGCGAACAGATTGCCGAACAGATTCGGGACTTCGTCTGGGCAGAATTCCCGTTGGCACGAAAGCAGGAGCTGGGCATCGACGCCCCGTTAATGGAGAGCGGCGCCATCGATTCGATGGGTGTGCTGGAGATTGTCACCTTTCTGGAAACGACTTTTGACATTGTTCTCGACGACGAAGAGGTCGCATCAGATACGTTTGATTCGATCGCCGCATTGGCAACACTCGTCGAGCAGAAACTGAACATCACCTGTCGGAATTAGCCGTGGATTACCTGATACATCACATGCTCAGAACGAGTGCATCGCGGTTTCCCACCAAGGAAGCCCTGAAGCACGACGAGCGTTCGTTGACCTTTACGGGATTCGCTGTGCAGACCGCTGCGTTTGCCGAAGGGTTACGCGCAGCCGGCGTGCGGCGCGGCGACCGTGTGGGAATTTGTCTTGAGCCGTCAATCGACCAGACGATTGCCATCTTCGGCATCTCGCAGGCCGGTGGCGTGTTCGTACCGATTCATCACTCGCTGTTTCCGAATCAAGTGGCGCACATCGTGCGAGACTGCGACATGACCGGCCTGGTAACGGATGCTGCGAAACTTGATCGGCTCTCGGAAACGCTCGATGAATGCAAGTCGTTGGAGTTCGTTGCCCTCACGTCAATCGAGGAAGCAGTCACTTCGGAATTGCGAATTCACGACGTCACCGAATGGTGCTCGCGCGGTGCAAGCGGCAACAGTGCCGACGAGTGCATCGAAAAGGATCTTGCGGCCATCCTTTACACGTCGGGTTCCACCGGACATCGAACACGACAAAGAACGTGTGTTTCTGCTTTCAACGACTCATGGTGCGGAGACTCATGCACTGGCGGCCGCCATCGCCACCATGCGGGTCTATCAAGAGAACGATGTCGTCGAGCGGTTGCATCAACAGGGAACGCGGTTGAAAGCCGGCGCCGACGAAGTCATCGCGAAGCACGGCATGTCCGAATACGTTCGTATTATCGGCCGTCCGTGCTGTCTTGTGTTTGCCACGCATGACAGAGACGGAGAACCGTCGCAGGAGTTTCGCACATTGTTCATGCAGGAACTGATCCGCCGCGGAGTTCTTGGTCCATCGTTCGTCGTCAGTTATTCCCATTCCGATGCCGACATCGACCAGACTATCGCCGCGATTGATGGTGCGGTCGGCGTTTATGCCCGGGCAATGGAAGAAGGCGCTGGACGCTATCTGATTGGGCCGGCCACCAAGGGTGTTTATCGGCGGTACAACTGATTTGGTCCCACGGGCTGCAGCCCGTGGGCTTTGCGTTGAATTGATATTTCTCTGAATCGACAAAGACAAACATGATTGCCAGCGCCCGACAACAACAATCGCCTGGGGAACGGATGCACGAACTTGTGCGCGATCTGTTCCCGCTGTTTCGCAGCATCACGGGTGATGGTGTGCGGCAGACATTAGAGCGGCTGCGCGATCATCGGACAGCGACTCAAAGCGGTCGAGCCGTACCTCGAAGGCGAGAAGATGTTTCTCGCCAACTACAGCGATGGACTCAGCGACCTGCATCTGCCCGATCTCATCGATTCGCACAATGCGCAAGAGGCGACGGCCTCGTTCCTGTCGGTCCGTCCAACGCAAACGTTCCACGCGGTCACGGTCGGCGAATCGGGTTGCGTCCAGGATATTCGCGCAATCAGTGAGATGGACGTCTGGATGAATGCCGGCTTCTTTGTCCTGAATCAAGAGATCTTCCAACATCTTCACGACGGTGAAGAACTGGTCGTCGAACCGTTCGAGCGACTGATCCAACAGGGCAAATTGAACACGTTGCAGTACGACGGCTTCTTCGGCTGCATGGACACATACAAAGAGAAGCAGATGCTCGACGACATGCACGCCGAAGGATTTACCCCGTGGAAAGTCTGGAAGCAAAAGGCCAATTCCAACTCGCAGAAAATCGTTCCGCTGGTTGATGGCAAAGCAGAACGAGTGGGACTTTCGGGTTAGTACGTATTCGGGTCGTCTTCAACACGCCGCAAAGCCCACGGGCTGCGACCCGTGGGATCAAACGGCAACGACTGCGGCATTCTCAATCTGAGTTTCAATAAATTGAATTGGGAAGCAGCGGCATGTTGAATCTCGGTTTTGGTAACGTTCGCACCGTTCTTTGTCTTGGCGCGCATGCCGACGACATCGAGATTGGTTGTGGCGGCACCCTGCTCGAAATGCTCGCGGTCAACGACCACATCAACGTCCATTGGGTTGTCCTCAGTTCGACGCCAGAGCGTGCCGCCGAAGCGAATTCGAGTGCCGAGTTGTTCCTCGAATCGGCCGCCGAACGGCAAGTTGTCGTCAAGGAATTTCGCGACCGCTTTTTTCCCTGCGAGTTGGAATCGATCAAGGAATACTTCGACGAGTTGGGCGGTTCGATCCAGCCCGATCTGATTTTCACTCACCGACATGACGACAGGCATCAAGACCACCGTGTGGTGTCGGACCTCACTTGGAACACCTTCCGCGATCACATCGTTCTCGAATACGAGATTCCGAAATACGAAGGCGATTTGGGGAATCCGAATCTCTTCGTGCCGCTGAGCGAAGCGACAATGCTGCGGAAGGTCGAGACGTTAATGGAACAATTCCCCAGTCAGCACTCGCGACAGTGGTTCGCCGCCGAGACGTTTCGCGCCCTACCGCGAATCCGCGGCCTGGAGTGCAACGCACCCGCCGGTTGGGCCGAAGCTTTCCACGCCCGCAAACTCTGTTTGTCGGCACAGTGAGAAGTACTGGCGGTTCGGCCACGTCAAAGACTTCCATGACCGCTGTCCAGCCATGTCCAACGGGAGTGCGAAGTCCCAGCCAGGAGACGCGCGTAGACTGTGGAAACAATTCGCGATCACGGCAGTGTTAGTGCGCGTCCATCGCCTCAGCAATCGCCTCAGCCAGCATGCCATAACCGCTTTCGTTGTAGTGACAACAGGAATCAACATAAATCGCACTCTTCGTCGTTGCGAAGAGCATTGTCAGGTCATGGAATCTTACGCCGTGGTTGGGGAGGTCCGCCCCTTCCTGGATTAGTAGAGGGTAACCCTTCGTCACGGCGGCAGCGAATTCGGCGGCCGACGGATTACCCACGGTGGCAGTTTGATGCTCGCTTGGCCCCATCGGTTTCGAGTCGTTGACGTATTGGTTGGGCTGCAGGAAATGCAGGTATTGGATGCCGTTGGCGTTACAGATTCCGTTTAACAGTATTGAACATCGCTTCCAAAACCTCGCCAGTTCGGAAAACAATTCCGCCTCAGTTTTTGGATTGGCTTTGGGGCCGGTCTGCAAGTAGCCTCTGCCAAGTTTGGACCGTTTGTTTCTCATGGCGATCTGCAGGTGTGCGATATTTGCAAAGTGCTGTTTGTCGCGCAGTTTCCAGATCAAGTTGACTGTCGGAGAAAGTTGGTACAACGATCTGCCGTTCACTTGCTGCGCCCATTGCTGTCGGCTGCCTCGCGTCTCGAGAAGCTGAAAGGCAATCGCAGAGTTTTGCGGGTCCATCAAGCCTACCGATCGGGCCGCCCAGCCGTATGGATATGCATAAAAAGTGCCGACCGGAATATTGTCGGTGGAGACGAGGGCGACCTCGTTGAATCCGTCGATGTTGATCAGATAATCGAACTCCGCGCCCAACGACAGAAGGTAATTCAGTGCGAAGAGTTGCTGCGGCTGTTTGTGCGCGCCGATCGCGATTCGCACGATGACAATCTTCTTTCCGCGAAACCTTGGCGCCCGTTGCAAGGCGCTGCGGAAGGCGGCCTCTCCGGCGATGCTGAATTGCCACGCCACCGAACCCCCAACAATGCCGATCACCACGCGCCCGGGACCCCGCTTCTGTATCGAGGGACCGTCGTCGGCGAAGCCAAGCTTGTTGATTGGAATCGTTCGACCATCGAATTCGACGCTATTGGTGTGTGGGTCATGGACCCAACCGAGATAAGGATGCACAACCGTGCCGGAGTGCTCCCGGCCGATCCCAGTGGCCGCGATCGCGTCCCGTTCAGACCGGAGCTGCTTCATGCTCGTCATCAGAATTTCGATGGCGAGGAAAGAGAACGTCTCAATCACCACGAGTGCAAGGATCAGTGCGACGAAAGAGAACAGTCGCTTCTTCCAGCGTGGCAGCTTTCGAGGTGTTTTGCATTTCTCAGACATGCGTTTTCGTAACGATGGCATCGAGTTATTCCCGGTCAACCCAGCCTGTCAGCATCTGATCGGAAAAGCAAGCGCCGGGATTTGGCTAGCCCCGTGGGTCGTGAAACACGCCCTCGAACTTCACGCGAGCGCGCGGTACAATAATTCGTGTTGCGAATGCTCATCATCGAGACGGTACCCGCACCCCGACTGAACGGGCCGTTGGAACTCTCGACCACGGATGTCCCACGAAACCAATGTGCGGGGACAATACGCCATTGGATAAAAGTTGCCGCCGGAAATGAAATTGCAAAACCGAAAACTGCTGCTGATTGTTTTGCCGACGGCAATGTGCGCCGTGTTGATCGTCGTTTGGTGGCAGCGCTCGACACCTGACTCGCGGTATCGCGCTGCAGTGATTGCGATGGAGGCTGGTGACTATTCGCATGTCGCTGAAGCGATCAAGGAACTGCGCAGCCATCCGGGATCGAAGTCACGCGTTCACTATCTCACTGCCGCCTACTTGCTACATTCGGGAGATCCAGAGGCCGCGATGAAAACTTTGAGTTCGTTTGAACCGGACGATGAAACCCGCATTCCGGCGCTCTTGCTGGTTTGCGAGAGTTGTTATCGGCTGGGCCGGTTGATGGAGGCCGAAGCTGCCGCTCGAAAACTCATTCAGGAGCAATCGGATAACGCGGAAGCACACCGATGGCTGGCCGCAGTCTACTACGATTTGGGGGCAAACGAGGCGGCACTGACGCAACTGGCCCGATTGTCCAAACTCAGCCCCGACGATTTCAAACCTCATCGACTGATGGCATTGATGCATCACGATTTTCGTCAGCACGCTGAGGCGATTGAGCATTATCGCAAAGCACTGGCCCTTTCACCTCCTCTCCAGATTCGCGAGGAGATTCACAGTGAATTGGCGACGTCTCTTGTTGCACAACGAAAATACGCCCAGGCTGTGAAAGTCCTCGATAACGCGAACAACTCAGCACTGAATTATGCGCTGCGCAGCGAGTGTCGTTGGAGTCTCGGAGAAACACAACAGGCCTGGTCGCTGTTGGAAGAGGCGAAAAAAATCGACCCCGATGAGCGGGCGGCATTGCTGCTCGAGGCTCGAATGGGGATGTCGGAAGGAAACCCGGATTTGGCCGTCATCGCGCTCGAGCGCCGCTTGCAGCGAGATCCACACGATGCCGAGTGCCGATACCAGTTGGCCAACGCATTTCGACAACTCGGCCAAATGCAAGAGTTCGAGCGCGAGATGACGAAATGGCGAACCGCGAACGGGCTGCTGGATCGACTGACTGAACTCAGCAAGGAAGCGATTCGCAAGCCAAACGATCGGGAGATTCGTACCCAGATTGCCGAAGTCTGCGATCAACTCGGCAAGCACGAACTGGCCGAATCCTGGAGGCGAGCGGCGGGAGCATATCGACAACCGGCCGGTCCTTCAACATCGAATTCAAATTCCATCGAATAGTCGGAACGGAATCCACAGCATTGTTTTCGACGGTGAAAACTGTTTGATGTCGTGTTTCAACTATTCGCTGCGACCCTTGGACGGTGTCGCGTTCTTCTCCTCGTTCAACAGGTTCCACCAGATCGTCATCCAGGGCATGCGAGCCTTTCGCTCGCCGCGAAAGTGGGGAATTGCCAAGTCGAGATCGCCATCGGCGTCGAAGTCTCCCAGTTCGAGAGAGGCATGATACGGCGTGGCCGACTCCAGAGTATGTGGCTCGAAACGGCCTGGGCCGGTTTGCTCAAGCCAGATGATGGACGCAAAGTCGGCCGCAGTGTGGCTGGAGAGCAACCGTTTCGGCAGCAGCGCCACGGCAACGATGTCCAGGTCGTTGTCGCCGTCCAGGTCGCCCGCTAGCGCTCGGTGAACGCCCGGCATGGCAACGAGTTCGTGATGAACGAACGGAAAGCTGCCACGATTCTCCAGCCAGCGAATCGCGTGGTAAGGTTTGATCTGAAACGAATCAAAAGTGTCTCCGTTGGTGTAGATCACGTCGAGGTCACCATCGCCATCAAGATCGACGACTTCGATACCACTCGAACCATAAGACGGGCTGTCCGCAGCGAAAATCTCCTCTTGGTCGAACGTTCCATCGCCTACATTGAGAAAGGCAACAACACTTTCGTGTTCTTGACTGAACACCGCGATGAAGTCGAGGTGCCCGTCACCATTCAAATCGGCCGTCGGAACGTGGATCGCGCCATGTCGGTTGTCCAACGTTTCCGCTTGAAACTGCAACTCGCCATCTATCAGGCCTTTGTTTTTCAACAACAGCAGACGGCCCGTGTCCAGCCAGCCGAATTCTGCGACGATCAGGTCCGTTGCACCGTCCGCGTCGAAATCGCCCGGCTGCACATCGGCAACTCTGCCCAAGCCCTCTTGAATCGTAATCGCATCGAAGGCCAGTTCACCTTTCGTGCGTTTGAGCCAGGTCACTCGACCGAGGTCGTGGTCCTCCGGAAGGAAACTCCCCAAGTCTGCAACGACGAGGTCTGTCAGTCCATCGGCATCGAGATCGCAGGGCGCGACATGCGCGGGATTCAACACCTTCGCCAACAACTGCGATTGCAGCTGGCCGGGCTTCGTGGGAAGCAGCCGTATTTCACCCGAGTCCATGTCGCAAAAAACCAGAACCGGGCCGCTGTCGGGTTCTAATAGACACCAGTTGACATGAGAAACGACGGGAGAACGGCGACTTGAGTCGATCGATGGCAATTCGGAAGAGACCCGGCGAAATCGAACTTTTCCCGGCCCCATTCCTGCCAGTGATGTGGAGATTTGCAGCTTGTCTGGAGCCAAACTTGTGAAATAATCGATGACCTTCTGCTTCGGCGGAACGTCGAGGTCGGTTCGTTCGGACGTGAAAAACCGTTCGTAACCTTTGTCAATTTCCTCAGTCCAAGCCAACTTGGGAAGATCGCCGGGCGATGGCAGCACGTGGCAGCTACCGCAAAACGCGGCAACCTGAGGTCGCGATTCTTCAATGGACGGTTTGGATGCGGTGACATTCGCATTGACCGCCGGAGTTGTACCAACGGGAACGGCTGGTTTCTCAGAACAGCCAACAAGCAGGAAAACCAACAAGAACACGGGGGCCGATATTGCTGGGACGATCCGGCGTACTGAAACCCTTTCTCGCATCGACGATTCTCCGTTTCCAATTTGAAATGCCGGTGTGGCTCTCAGGCGGCGGAACAAATAGCGGTGATAAGAACAGCGGGTCAAGAATGCGTAACTGTCACTCTTGCGATTTGTCGTCGGGAAGTCTCTCTCGGTGCAGGTCTGCGGCTTTCTTGTTTCCCTGTTTTTCATAGTACTCAACGAGGGCCTGCCGGGCCAGCCGATGATTTGGATTGAGTTCGAGTGTGTTTTCCAGCCAGGCGACGCCATCGTCCGGAGAGTCGTAGCGCAGGAGAATCGTTCCTAGCTGGTAGGAAATCTCGATATCTTTGGGTCTCTCGATGGCAGATTCCATCAGCGTACCGGCGCGCGTCAACGCTTTACGAGCGTCGGTAAAGAACTTGAAATGTTCCTTGGCCTCGTCTTTTCGGCCCGCGGCATGAATCGCCGTCGCAAACGCATAGCGAGCACTGCTGTCGTATGGCTTTTGATCGACTGCACGCTTCAGCCAAGTCACAGCGGAATCCGTGCGACCGGAGTTCAGTTCCAACCGTCCCATCGAAACCTGTGCCGCAAAGTGATTGGGTTCCTGGCGAAGTAGACGCAACAGTACGTTTCTTGCCTCGTCGGTTTTGCCTTGATTCAGCAGGCAGTCACTCCAACCGGCCATCAAATCGGCGGATGGGTTCGCGTTGTACTGCAGCAGTTTGCGAAAATGTTCGACAGCTTCATCGTATCGTTGAAGATTGTTCAACGTGATGGCCAGTTTGAGACGGACATCGCTACGACTCGGCCTCAACGAGATTGCTTTTTGATAATACTTGGCGGCATCGGCGTCGTTGCCCCGATGTTTGGCGAATTCTCCCCGGAAAACATGTGGCTGCTCATCTTCCGGATAATCTGCCTGCCACGCATCGAGTAGCCCGAAAGCTTGCGCGAACCGGAAGACGCGAAAGTAGCCGTTCACGTAGGCCTCGCAAATCTCCGCTCCGTCTTCACCTGGGGTGCCAAGCAGTTGCTTCAGATGCGGTTCGGCCTGCGACATTTGTCCTGCCTGGGCCAGCGCCAACCACTGCTCGCGTTTGAGTTTTTCGACGTCGTAGCCGAGATCCCAAGCCCGTTTGAGATGTTTCCTAACGAGATCGAGACGGCCTAACCGACGATACGTTCGGGACAGCAAGAATTGTGTCTCTGCGTGATCCGGGCTTAGACTTTCAGCTTGCGACAGGTAGCCAAGGGCCGATTCCGCATCACGGGCCTCCAGAGCGCTGCGTCCCTTACCGAGCCGGTATTGTACCAACAGCAACGGCGTTCCCCAAAACGCCAGCCCGCCCAGCAGGACAAGAAGTGCGAGAAGTCGGTAAAGTTTGCGGCCTTGAGGAAGTCTCAATCGCATCGCAGGCTTACCCCGATGAAACAGTTCAGCGTCGCCGAGGAGATCCGCCACGGCAACGGCGCAGATGCCAACGAACAATTGTGAGCAGAACCTTCTAGCCTACATTTCCCATATGGGTCGAGCCTGAAACCGATCCAGGCTCGCGATGTCGCGATTGTAACACGCTGCGGCCGCCCCGTGTCTAGCGCTTGGTGATGTTTTGGCATTTTCT
>CAUZOL010000260.1:0-9935 GCA_963581435.1 Planctomycetota bacterium | reverse complement strand
TGACGCCTGTGAAATGAACAGAAACAACCAGAATAGCGGTTTTTCATGGGCGTGCCTGGTAGTGCTACTTTTATTCAGTTCCGCGTGCGCGCTCCAAGGTAAGGATGCGCCGCAGTCGGTATCTGAAGACATACCACCGGACAGGATTGCCACTTTGCAAGAAGAGTTGGCCGAAGTGGGCAAGACCACTTCGTCGATCAGGAAACGCAGAGCGTGCAAGAGCGTTATCCGGGATGGCGTGGCGATTCTCAAAGCTTCGCCAAGTGCACCCAACCGTTTTCATGTACTGGCGATCGTGCTAGAGAGCCAAAAGAAATTGCTGGTGATGGAGAAATCCGAGCGAAATCGAGAGGCGCTGCTCGAGACGTGCGAAAAACTGGTTAGGGCACCCGATGAGCATGCCGAGTTCCGTCTGGAAGCAGATCTGCTGTTGTCCGAAAGAGATCTGGCGCTTAAGAACGCAGACATGAAAGAACGGGCCGAGGCGCTAACCTCGATTGTCGATCGCTACCGCGGAACGTCGGCGGAGGCAAAAAGCCTGATGATGGCCGCACGAATTGCCCCGAAACTCGAGGCATTCGAATTGCAGAAGATAATCGTGGACGCTCTGGGCGAACGTTTCGCAGGCGATCCGAGAGTGATTGAGTTCCGTCGGCAACAGCTCGGGCTCCGTCGGCAGGACGTGCTGTTTGTCGGCACGTACACACGTGCGGACGGCGTTACCCTGCGTTTTCCGGCTGATCTGATGGGGCGGCAGAGCGTCATGGTGTTCTGGTCGCGAAATACAGAGGGCTACGAGGCGTACCTCAAAATGATCAAGGAGCTTCAGGATGAACAGCCGGGCCAATTCGAGGTTTTCAGTTTTAATCTCGACGAACTTCCCGACGCGGGTGCGTCGACACTGAAAGCCATGGGTCTCAACTGGACGGCTATGCGGCTGCCCGGGGGCAAGATGAGCCAGGTATTTCGCACCTATGGAATAAATGATCCGGTCGGCTTCCTGGTCAACGCATATGGCCATGCTCTCCTCGCCCCGCCCTCACTGAACGTGGCGGAGCAGGTCAAGCTTGGCGTGCGCGGCGTACAATCACCGATACACACGTTGAATCGGCGTCTCGACGACGCACGCTTTCTTTCGCAATTGCAGTCATTGTTGATTGGCGATGTTCTGGTCACGGAGCCCGATGTTAGGCTGGATGCCGCCTTACCGCCTGAATTGAAGATGGTCCCAAAGGGCTCGGGCAAGGAAGCCGGCGCGAAGCTGGCTCGCACACCCGAGTCAGTACCGGTCGAGACACTACGCGCCATCCAGGGATGTTTCCCGCCCGCCCCCTTCCGCTACCGATTGACGACCGACGAGGCGCTGGCGAACTACGAGAAGGCCGAGAAGCTGTGCGGTGAGGCGTTTAGGCAACATCCGGCTGCCCCGGATCTCTGGATCGTGCGCAATCGAAGGATCATTGCCTTGCTGGGTATGTGGACGCTTGCCGGCGAGCCCAAGCATCTTGAAGCCGCCGCCGCAGAGGCACGCGCTTCTCTGGCCGAAAATCCGCCTCGTGGGGCAGGCGTCGTACCGCAATTCTGTCTCGCCAAGGAAGCGCTCCGGCAAGGGGACTCGGAGCCGGACTCCGTCCTCCTGGACCTGATCGAGAAAACAGGCGGGGCCGAAGCGCCCTGCTCGGCCCATGCCGCGGCCGTGATCCTGGCCCTGAACGCCAACTCGCGGGACTTGCACGATCGCTACCGCGCCAAGTTGCTGGCAGCGCAGGACGGGGACAATCCCGTGCTGTGGCCCATGGTCTCGTTCCTGCGAGATCGAGTCTACACCTACCGCCTGTTGAAGGCCAATTACATCCACAAGGAACGTGACTCGGCGCGTGACTACATGATCAATCATGGAGCCCCTCCGATGACGGGACTTTTGCCGACCGTGAAGCTCAAGACCCTCGATGGGCGAACGCTGAGCCTCCCGAAGGATACCAACGGCAAACTGACGCTGTTGGTCTTTGTCGAGCCGTCAGCTGAACCCGATGCGGATTTCCCCATCGACGTCGGGGAAGTTGAAGACAAGAAACCACACCATAATTTCCTCCAATTCGCTTGCGACCTGGCAGACAGGCACGTCAACAAAGACGTCACTACGATCGTGGCCTTTTTGTCCGAAGATACGGAACGCATCGATGCCTTGATGAAAACAAGGGAGCTGACCTTTCAAGCGGCCATCGTGCCGGGCGGCCTCGCGAACCCGATGGTGCGCCGACTGGGCGTACTTTCGGCGGATCGTATCCCGAACGTCTTCCTGCTCCGCCGGGACGGCTCCATGGTGTGGCGCGCATCGGGACTGCCATACGGAGATAGTGAAAAATTTGTCAACCTGCTCGCCGCAAAAGTTCACATTGAAACCTGTGAAATGGAGACAGCCTGCGAGACGCTAAAAAAGGGAAAGTTCAAGGAGGCGGCACGCATCTTCGGTGGGCCCTATCTTCCATGGAACCCCGATCGCTACGGATGGCGAGCGCCGAGGTACCACGGGCAGGCCCTGGCCTACGTGGGCCTGAAGGACTGGAACGCCGCGCTCGAGTCGATCGAGAAGGCGATCGACGCCCAGAAATTGCGCTACTTCCGGGAGCGAAGAAGCAAGAACCCGGAGCTTTGGCGAAAGGAAGCCGCCAAGGTGACGATCAATCACCCGGATGACACCTTGGTGGAAATGTGGAACACGAAGGCCGAGATTCTCGATAAGCTTGACCGCAGGGACGAGGCGGCCAAAACGCGTAAGCGCGCCGCAGAACCACCCAGACCAGATGTTCCGAGCGTTTACAAGTCGACCCACGAGAGATTAAAAGACTGGTTTAAGGAGTACAGAATGGAGACACAAAAATGAAGAAATACGACATCATCAAGAGTGCATGGATCATGACGATCCTGGCCCTATCGACATCCGTCATTGCCGCGGGGAGACCAGCGCCGGTCAGCCTGACCCCCGAAGGGAAGAAACTCGAGGCACATTACAGCAAAATGCTGGCTGATCTCAAGGAAGAGATCACGCGCATGGAACCCAAGGTGGACGAAAAGAAGAAGGCCGAATTCACCAGGCAGTTCGGCGCGCTTGAGCATGTCACACCTGTTACCAAGACCGTCATGGGCAAGGAAGTCACCGTGAAACACGGCCCGGGCAACCCTGCCTTTACTGAAAAACAGAAGGAGGTCCTTACGGCGGCCAGAGTTGTGATGAAGGACATTGAAACATTTCTCGTCGGCGAGCAAAGGCTGGGCATCATGGCCAAATTCGCATTACTGACTCATGCCACCCCGAAGCGCCTGGCCGGGTTTGCGCAGAAGGGCGAAGAGGAAAAAGCGCTGATCGACAAGCTCCTCGATGACGACAAGCTCGTCGTGCAGGCCATGACGATGGGAGGGGTCAGCGGCGGAAATTACGGCCAGGCCATGCGAAACTACACGGCCATTCAGAAAGCCACTGAACGTTCTCACGAGGGTTTCTTTCAGGTTTGGGCCCTGGCTGCATCCCTTCAGTATACGGGCGATACCTATGTCTATCCCGACGTTCCCGCGGCCGAGTCCCTGGTTAATTACTACCTGAATTACCTGAAGGCATACGACGACGGCATACTCGACCCCGCCTTTTCTGAATTGGGCGGTACAGGTTGGGACTATCGCTTTGTATTTCCAGACTCCTACACTCTTGAAGATATCGACTGGATAAGAAACATGCTGCGAAACTATCGCCCGGACCACATCAGGAACCCGGACTACAGATGGCGCTACTGCCGTATCGTGAAAACCGATGTGCCCTACACAAGCGGCGTCGACAGAAGCGGCATGCCGGCTGATCTGAGTAAATTTCAGAAGTTCTTTCTCAAAGGCGGCATCTGCGGCCCGCGCGCTTTTGTCGGACAGTTATCGGGATATGCTTTCGGCATACCGTCGCGTCGTGCCCCTTCCCCGGGACATGGTGCCATGGCGCACTGGACTCCGGACGGTTGGACCACCGTTCTGGGGCCACACTTTGCTTTTTGTAAGGTCAATGGAATGCCCGGCATGGAGTTTCTCCTGACGTCGCAGTGCCACAAGGAACCTGAACCATACAAACAGGTGCTGAAGTGTGAGTGGTTGGGAAATGTCCTGGGAGAAGACGACGTAACCGGCTATGGGTCAGGCGGCGGTTTCTGGAAGTTGCTCGCGTTCTACAGGAAACTGGCCCTTGTTGAAGATGCAACAATCGAGGATATCGGCGTTACCGGCGAGGAACTCGCCGAGTCCAACGTGGAAGCTGTAGATGAAGAGATCCATCAGATCGAGCTGACGGAAGCGCAGAAGACGATCGTGATTGGCGAGGATGGTGTGATCACGATTCCGCCGGGCGCGGCCTCGTCGACGGTGAATACCGCCAAGCTTCGCTTCATGCATACCATCGACGGCGATGAGGTGCAGGCCCACTACTCTCTCGGCGCCGGGCGGCCCGAGTTGCTCAAATTCAATGTCGAGGCACCCGCGGCCGGCAAATATGAACTGACGGCTAAGGTATGCACGGTGACCCTGGGCCGGGAGTTCATGCTCCGCCTGAACAGGCGGACGCTGATCGACATCGCGCTGCCCTATACCAAAGGATACTGGAACGAAACAATGCCTGCACCGGTCGACTTGAAGGAGGGCAGAAACACGTTCCAGTTCACGATCAAGGCCCCGAACAAGGGCGTCAGCATCAAGCATTTCAAACTGAAACCGGTGGGGGCAGAGGTCGGATCTTCGAAGTGATTGAAGTTCCAACAGACAACGGCCAATTCGCGAAACAATCCATGAAACCCAATCCCGTTAGAGCGCTGGTGACCTGCTGCTTTGCCAGCTTGCTGGCCGTCACCGCGGCAGTCCCTGCCGAAGATTCCGGTGGTGCGAAGGCTGGAGCTGGACCGAAAACATATCTGCCAAATTCGAAAAGCAATCCGCTGGCGCCCACGTTTGCCGATGTCCCATACGGCAAACACGAACGGAACAAGCTCGACTTCTGGCAGGCCGAGTCGGAGACGCCGACCCCAGTTGTCATGATCCTTCACGGTGGTGGCTGGATCGCCGGCAGCAAAGCGAATGTTTCGCGCAGCCCTCGCTTTCCCAATATCCGTGCCATTTCGGGGCAGGGAATTTCGGTCGTGGCGATCGACTATCGCTTGATCGGCAAGCATACCGAGGGCGTAACGCCACCGGTTAAGGCGACCCTCCACGACGCCGCCCGGGCCTTGCAGTTCGTTCGTAGTAAGGCCCGCGATTGGAACATCAACAAAGAGCGAATTGGCTCCTACGGCCCTTCGGCAGGCGGCTGTTCAAGCCTGTGGTTGGCCTACCACGACGATATGGCCGATCCGAAGAGCGAGGATCCAGTTGCCCGCGAATCAACCCGGCTGTGGTGCGCCGCTGGCTCGGGCGCGCAGACGACGCTTGACCCCAGGCAGTTAGGAAAATGGTTTACCAACCCCGGCTATGGTGGCCATGCCTTTGGGGATTATGCATACGGCAAGGATTTTGAGAATTTCCTGGCTGACAGGGAGAAGCTGCTTCCGTGGATTGCCGAGTATTCACCATTCGCACTTGTCAGCGCCGGGGATCCACCGGTCTACCTGTTCTATGGCAATAAACCGCCCGCGCTGGGCCTCTCTACACACTCGATCCACGGTGCCACCTTTGGCGTTGGCCTGCAAAAGCGTTGCGCCGAGCTGGGGGTCGAGTGCCATGTCGTGTTCCCTGGGGCTGAGCATGTGCCACATAAGACTCCCACCGACTACCTTGTCGCAACCCTGAAGGCTGTTGGCTGATTTTACGAGAGGTGATAATATATATACAACAAAGGAAGATTGAATCATGAAGAAGCACGACATTATCAAGTGTGTATGGATCATGGCTATCCTGGCCATATCGACATCCGTCTTTGCGGCGAGGAGACCGGCGCAGCTCAACCTGACCCCTGAAGGGAAGAAACTCGAGGCACATTACAGCAAGATGCTGGCTGATCTCAAGGAAGCGATCATGCGCCTGGCACCCAGGGTGGATGAGAAAGTTAAGGCCGAATTCACTAAGCAGTTGGGAGCTCTTAGAAATGTCCCGCCTATTACAAAGAACGTCAAGAACCACATCACCAAGACCGTGCGGGAAGTCACCCTAAAATGCGACCCGGGCAACCCTGCCTTTGTTGAAAAACAGAAGGAGGTACTTCTGGCGGCCAGGGCTGTTCTTAAAAATGTTGGCGTCTTTTCAGGGGGCGAGGAAGCTCTGGCCACCATGGCCAAGTTCGCACTGCTGACACATGCCACCCCGAATCGCCTGGCCGGGTTTGCGCAAAAGGGCGAAGCGGAAAGAGCGCTGATCGATGACCTCCTGAATGACGACCAACTGGTTGCGCAGGTCATGATCCTGGGTGGATCTAGCAATTACGGTCAAGCCATGCGAAACTACAGGGCCATTCAAAAAGCCACCAAGCGTTCTCACGAGGATTTCTTTCAAACCTGGGCCCTGGCTGTATCGCTCCAGAATTGCGGCAAGGGCTATGTCTATCCCGGCGTTCCCGCAGCAGAGTCCCTGGTCAAGTACTACCTGAATTATCTGAAGGCATACGACGACGGCATACTGGATCCGGCTTTTTCCAAACTGGGCGGTACAGGATGGAACTATCGCTTTGTATTTCCAGACTCCTACACGCTTGAAGATATCGAGTGGATCAGAAAGGTGATACGCAACTACCGTCCCGATCATATGCGCTTACCTTACAGATGGCGCTACTGCCGTATCGTGAGAAGCGACGTCCCTTACGGCTCGCAGATGATACCGGCACGCCCCGATTTGAACCTGTCGAGAATTCAGAATGCCCTTCTCGTAGGCGGTGTCTGTGGTCCCCGTGCGTTTGTCGGGCAGATATCGGAATATGCTTTCGGGATGCCTGCTCGTCGTGCACCCTCCCCGGGTCATGGCGCCATGGCGCACTGGACGCCGGACGGCTGGACGACTGTACTGGGACCGCACTTCTATTTCTGCTCGCACATCAATGGAATGAAGCCCATGGAGTTCCTATTGCTCTCACAGGCGCAAGAAGATCCCGAGGGGTTCAAACAGGTGCTGATGTGTGAGTGGTTAGGCAACGCACTGGGTGAAGCGACCCCGAGTAACTACGGATCGAGCGGTGGTTTCTGGCCATTGCTTGGGTTCTACAAAAAACATGCCATCGTCGAAGATGAGAAAATAGAAGACCAAGGGACCACGGGTGAAGAACTCGCGGAATCCGATGTGAGTAGCGAGAAGGAAGAGATCGAGCAGATAGAGATCCCTGAAAAGTTCCGGAAGATCACCGTGGCCGAGGATGGCACCATCACCATTCCCGTAGCGGCATGTAGAACACCGAAAAACGGTGAGAAGATAAGATTCATGGAAAGCGTAGATGGCGGAATGCAAGCGCACTACAGAAACAAAGGCCAGCGCCCGGAATTGTTCAGTTACACCGTAGATATTCCCAAGGCCGGCAAGTACGAATTCACGGCGCATGTCTGTACCGTGACCGTGGACCGACAAGCCCTGCTTCGCGTCAACAGGAGAACTCTCCTGGATGTCGACATTCCCTACACCAAAGCCGACTGGATGGACACCGAACCCGTTGAACTCGAATTGAAAGAGGGACGAAACCGAATCGAATACACCCATTACGCCCCGAATAAGGGCGTGAGCATCAAGCATTTCACCCTAAAGCCGTTGAAGATGGTGGTTGGAACGTCCGGTCTGGCCATCAGTTCTGCTGGTGCGGGGCAGAACGAGATCGGGAACACGATCGGAGTCAAGATGGTGCGGATCGGCCCTGGGTCATTGATGATGGGTTCGACAACGGGGCCAGGCGATGAACGCCCGGCGCACCACGTGAAGTTGACCAAGGGTTTCTACATGGGGGTGACCGAGGTCACCCAGGCGCAGTGGAAGTCAGTGATGCCCAATAATCGAAGCAGATACAAGGGGGCCGATCGGCCAGTTGAGAATGTGACGTTGGAAGACTGCGTCGAGTTTTGCAAGCTGCTGACACAGAAAGAGAGAGCTCAAGGCAAGCTACCGGAAGGAGCTGAGTACCGCTTGCCCACGGAAGCGGAGTGGGAATACGCCTGTCGGGCCGGGGCGAAAACCAAGTACAGCTTCGGGGACTCAGAAACGGACCTGGGTGAATACGCCTGGTACAACGAGAACAGCGGGCGTACGCATCCGGTTGGCACGAAGAAGGCCAACGCGTGGGGTCTTTTCGATATGCACGGGAACGTCTGGGAATGGTGCTCGGATTGGTACGGGGGCTACAGTGCAGGTGAAACAGAGGATCCGACGGGCGCACCGGCCGGGGCGTCCTACCATAAGCGCGTTTTCCGTGGCGGCAGCTGGGGCAGCGATGCCGCCTATTGCCGATCGGCGGCTCGCAACGGCTGCCAGGACAACCCCCAGTACTACCGGCTCAGTGGCTTGGGCTTCCGCCTCGTGAGGACATTACCGGGTCAGTAGTCACCGGCTGCGCTGGCAGCAACTATTAACCCAAAAAAACTCGATAAATAGCCAAAAAGAGGAAGTTCGCAATGAATAGGAAACGAAAAATTAAAACAGTGCGGGGATTCACTTTGACTCTGGCCTCGGTCGTGTTCTGTATGGCGGGTCACTCGACAGTGGCATCTGCGGCGGAGCCGTCCGAAGCGCGGGTCGCGCAATATACCAAGGTGCTCGACAAACTGCGTGCTGAACTGACTGCGCAGGCGGCGAAGTTCGACCTGGAGAAGGCCAAGACGCCCGGCAGCGCGGAAGAGAAGAAGCTGATAAATTTTCTGGCCAGCGACAAACTGGACTCAAAGCTCGTGAATTACGTTCTCCTGCAAACTGCCACGCCGGAAGGCCTGGCGGCATTCGAGGCGCAGGGCAAGGAGCACGCGGCGCTGCTCAAGCAGCTGCTGGCTGACGACAAGCTGATGAAGGAGATGCTGATGGCCGACGGCGCCAGCGCCACGGGGAGAGGTGGCCCTGCGGAGTACGGCGAGGCGATGCTTATTTACAAGCGAATTCAGAAGGAGAGCGTGAAAGCCAACGACGGCGTGCTGCGGCGGCTGGCGCTGTCTGCTGGCCTGAACCAGGCGGGCGGGCGCGCGGGCGAAATCGGGAAATTAAAGACGGACGCAAAGAGAAAAGCGACGAAGGAAGCACAGGAGAAAGCAAAGGAGGCAGGAGACGAGAAGTGGCGCTCTGTAAAGGTACCCGAAGTAGCGGTACCCGAAGCAGCGATGGCGGAAGCTGTGGAGAAACACTACCAGCACGTGGTGCAACACTACCTGCAATTCGAAAAAGCGTACCTGGCCGGCGAACTGGACCCGGCGTTCGGGACGTTCACGGTCTGGGAACTTTCATTCGTGTTTGGCCATGGAGATCCGGACGGGCACTTGGAGTGGGGTCGCGAAATGCTGCGGAACCTCCGGCCGGACCACATCTACAATGCTCCCGATGGGGTGCGTTACTCGGTGATCGTCAATACCTGCGTGAAGTATGGTTCGGGGCATGTCACTTTAGACAGGGGCGAGCAGTTTGCCGGTGCGAACATCATCCAGAACGGTGGGGTCTGCGGCCGGCGTGCGGGCATGGGCCGTTTCGCTGTGCGCAGCTTCGGCATCCCGGCCACGCACCGTCCCAGCCCCAGGCATGGCGCTCTGGTCCGCTGGTCGCGGGATGGCTGGTGGCCCAACCTGGGCCCGAGCTGGGGTAGCGGTTATGTGTGGGGAAGCAAGGACCTCTGGTTCCGCGACTATACGCAGGCTCGCGAGAGCAGTAAGTTTGTGCAGGTCAAGCGGGCCTACTGGATCGGCGACGTCCTGGGAGAGAAACGGACCTTCAGAACCTACCACAAAGATCCTCCCGAAGGCTGGAATGGC
>CAUZOL010000259.1:0-9944 GCA_963581435.1 Planctomycetota bacterium | reverse complement strand
TCTTCGCGAACCTGCATTTTCAGTTCCAACGCGACGCCCTTGAGCAGGCCGGCGAGCGCACCGCTTTCAACGTTCGGCAGACGGCTGGAGAACCCGAAGTCGCCGCCCATCGTCGTCGCGGCGACGAGCGAGGCTTTGCCGAGTTGTTTGGCTTTCGCAACCGATTCATACCATCGCTGGCAAACGAGGTAGGGGACCATCACGCCGCGCGTTCGCCGACGATTCCAACTCTCCGCATCGAGTGCCGTGACGGCATCCTCGTCGTATGGCGTCATCAAGAAGAGATGCAGCGGCTGACTTGCGCTGCAGATCGTCTCCAACTGCGACAAGACACCCTCGATATCGTCGCCGGTTGGCAGCAGCGACACCTGCGTGCCTTGCTGTTCCAATCGCTGTTTTAGTGCGACCGCGGCTGCATTGTCGCCGAGAATCAATGCCGACCCATTCAGCGTGGGGTTGGGTTGAGAATTGGACGGGAGCGAAGCTTCGACGCCCCGCATGACGAACCGGCTGCAAACACCAGAGTCGCCCGCCGAGACGGCGTATGCGTCGGCAAATTCTTCCGCTGAGAGAATCTCACCGGTGCGAGTTTTTGAGCTGTCGTCGTTGTGATTGATCACGGTCGCCGTCGACTTCAACTCCGGCAGCAAATCGTAGAGATCGAGTTTGGTGAATTGGTTCTGATGCCCGTTCGACATCGGCCCGCCGGTCACCCACAGTTGACCTTTTCCGGGCTGCATGACGACGCTGATTTGATTGTCGATGCGGCGAATGGTGTTGATCGTTGGCGATGCAACTTCCTGACCGCGCGACGGATCGAAGCGATCGCGAAGAGCATCATGCACATCCGACAGGCTGACATGTGATGCACGGTCGCCGTCGAGCAGTTCTTTCAGCCGATTGAGTCGATGTTCCGAATGCGATGGTAGCTTGCGAGCCGTTTCGTAGAAGTTCATCAGCAGCCGATGGTTGGCAGCGAAGATGGATGGCATTGCCGGTTGGACTTTGAGGTTGGTTCCATCCCATTCAACGTAACAGACGCGATCTTCCGCTTCGCGGCTGATGCACAGCCCCCACGTGCCGCCCGCCGACGTTTGGAATTCATGGATGATTTCAACGGCCGAATCAATGTCCTTTGCCTGTTCCAGCAGCTGCCTGACCAGCAATGTGTGCAGTCGGCCCTGTTGAGTGACAGACTCTTTGGGAATGTCGGCGAGGGTTGCCGTGCTGATCGCCAGGCCGCAGCCGTTGATGCCGCTGAGACTTCCGACTTGCCCCGCGACACCGAAAGTCACGTAGGGCAAAGCACCGTCTGGTCGGCGAACCTGAATACTGCGTGCGAGGCAGTCGCCCAGCCGAACACTTTTCGAAAGGTCTTCGTTCGCTGCGTGTAGCAGCCCGGTTTCGGGGCTTGCCTTTTTGGAGAGGGCAAAGTGCACGCCGCCAACTTCCGCGTCGTAAAACAGTCGCAGGTTGTGAGCGATCACACTCGCTTCGGTGACGTCGGCCCCTTTGGCGATGCCACGCAATTCTTCGAGTTCTTGTGGGCCAAAGAAGACTTCCGGCTGCCGGACTGCGTCATCGAGATTGAACATTTTTTCCCACCGTGAGCCGGCGAGATCGGCGTAGCGGCGTAGAATCGTCCGGATTTGTTCGCGATGCGCCTGACCGTGTTGGAATCCCATTTCGTAGGGCGAACCCGAAAGTCGAACGACGTTCAGACCGCTTTTGTGCGAAATGTTCTGCGGTTCTTCTGTCGCGGGTGACATTTCGGTTGCCGCGGCAACTGCCGAGACCCTGACACCGAAGTTTTCCGGTTGGGAATCAAGTGCGCCGGTCGTCTCGACGCATGCTCGCGCGTAGAGCAGTTGTGCCATGCCGTTGCGTTTCGGGTGGTCGCAACCAACCAGTGTCAGATCGCGGTCAGCCAGAGCCTGCCTGTTCAATCCGGTCAGCACCTGCCGAGGTCCGACTTCCACTACAACGGAGATGCCTTCATTAGCCAATCGCTCGGCCAAGCCACGCCAATCGACAGGCTGCGTCATTTGCACAACCAGGTTCTCGCGGATGTCTGCGGGATCGGCAACGTACTTGTTGGTCACACTACTGAGTAACGGGATTCGCGGCGGTTCCACCGAAATCTGCTGAAGCGAGGCACGAAACGGGTCTTTGACACCTTCCATCAACGGTGTGTGAAATGCCGCCGGAACATCAAGAATCTTTGTCTTGAACCCCTGTTGCTCGGCAATTTCCGCGAGCTTGCGAACGGCCTGCTCGTCACCGCCGGCGACGGTTTGTTCGGGAGCATTGAGATGGGAAACCGAAACTCGTCCTTCGATTTTCTTGCACAGCCGATCAAGAGTTTCTGCCGGAGCGGATGTTGACACCATGATGCCATTGTCGCCATCACAGGCATCAATCGCTGCGCAGCGTGCGCGGGTCGCGAGAATGGCTTCGTCAAACGTCCACGAACCGGCTGCCGTCAAAGCGGCCAATTCGCCGAAACTATGTCCGGCAACACGATCGGCTTGCAATCCCATCGCCGTGGCAGCCGCAAAAACAATTGTGTCGGCGGCAAGCAGCGACAACTGCGTTCGGCAAACGTCACTTCCTAAACCGTTGTCCTTCCGCCATGCCAGATCGGCAAACGAGGGCAGGTTGAGTCGCGAGAGCACGGCATCGACTTCACGCATTGCTTCCTCAGCCGGAGCGAACTCTGCGACGAGCGACTGCAGCATGCCGTCGTATTGCGATCCCTGACCGGGAAACACGAAGGCAACTTTGGGACGATTTGAACTGGTCTCGCCGTAAAAGATGCCCTTTTCGCCTAACAATTGACGTGCTGCGGGACGGCCGAGTTGAGCGCCGGCCAGCTTGAGTTTTGCCGCCAGATCATCCGCACTTTCCGCGACGATTGCCAAACGGAAGCGATCGGCAAGTTGAAACGAATTCGCATCCGCGGCTACGTACAGTTTCCCGGCTTGAGCGATTTGTTGTGTTGCCCGTTCACCGAGTGACGACATCGATGAATCGGCGAGACGAACGATGCGCCATTGCGACGATGTTCCCACCTTGGCGGTTGCCGGTGCGGACTTCGCAATTGCCGGCGGAGGCACGTCGGCTTGGGTAATTTCTGTTCCGCCTTCAACGACAACGTGGTATGCCAGATCGAATTGTGAGAATGTGCTGACGCCCGCCAATCCATGCTGTCGCGAATTGACCACCCGCACCGGGGTAAGGGACTCGGCAAGCCGGAGCGTTTGGGCATTGGCCTGAATGTAATCGGCCGGTTGAGCTGGCCCAACGTTGCCGGGGATCTCACCGTGATTCAACTCGGTGACGGCCTTCATGATTTCGAGAATACCGGCCGCGCCGCAGGTGTTGCCGATTTGTCCCGCCAGAGCGCCAACCCGCAATTCATCGCTGCGGTTGTCCGAAGCATAGGCTTCGGCCAATCCGGCATATTCCGATTGATCGGCTTCCGGCAGGCCGGACGATCCGGACTCGACGACCGCAATTTCTTCGGGACTGACGCGAGCTGCTTCCAACGACCGTTTCGCCGCACGATGAACGCCTTTCTCAAGCGTCTCACCTCGGACCGCAGCAATGCCTCGGATGACCCCGTGAATCTTATCGCCGTCACGCTGGGCATCGGAAAGTCGCTTCAGAATGACAACGCCGACACCCTCTCCCGGGACGTAACCCGTCGCCTCGGCATCGAACGGACCTTTCGGATCGTCGGTTTGCGACAGCAATCCGAGCTTCGCCATGAACTCATAAATGGACAGCCCCATTTCACGGTGACCGGTCGCACAGAGCATCATGTCGCAGTCGCCGGCTCGCAGCAGGTCGATCGACGAAGCCAAGGCCGACATCGCCGAGGTGTTCCCCGAATCGACGGCAGTTGCACCGCCCATCAAATCGAACGTCTTTGTGATCCGGGAAGCGAGCGTACTGGACGTGAAGCTGCCGGTTTCGTCAACCAATGCCGGCATATGCTTCAACAGGATTTTCTCGTACTTCGCGGCGACATCGTCGATGTCGGCGTCCGCAATTCCACGCTCACGAAGAATGTCGGCGAGCATAATCTTGAATTCGGGCAGCCGCAATCCCATGTTGAGCTGGCTGGAAAACTCGCCACAGAAAATGGTGCCGACGATTACGCCGGTTCGGCTCTTGTCGAATTCTCGTTCATCGAATCCGGCATTCTTCAGCGCCTGATCGGCGGCGTCGAGCAACATGAACTGCAGTGGGTCGGCACTGGAGATCTGCTTCGGCGGAACTTTGTGCCGCTTCCAATCGTATTCAAAATCGGAAATGAAGCCGCCGATTTTTGTGGGAACCCGCCACAACTCGTTGGAATTCGGTTCATGACCGTAACGGGGATCCCATCGCTCCGGTGGAACTGCGATTTTCTGATCTTCGCCGGAGTGAATGACGTCCCATAACGCATCGATCGTCCGCGCTCCGGGGAGAACAGCCCCCATGCCGATGATGGCAATGCCTTCTTCTTTGATGTCCGCCGCTGTGTTCTGTTCGGTTGGCGGGGCAATCAGTTTGCGGCTGACTTCGGGCAGATGTTCGTCGAGGACGACATGCACATTCAACCCGCCGATGCCGAAAGCATTGACGGCCGCGCGACGCGGACTTCCCGGTGCCGGTGAGGGCCAGGCCGTCGTTTCTTGCGGGACGTAAAACGGGACGTCGTCCCAATCGATTTTCTCGTTCAGCTTCTTGATATTGATCTGCGGAGGAATCGTCGCGTGCTGCATTGCCAGCACGGTTTTTAACAGGCTGGTCAAGCCGGCCGACTCCAGCGTGTGTCCGACATTGGCCTTCACACTACCAACGGCCACCTTTTTCCCGGGTGGCAGAACATCCTTGAGGACGCGTGTCAGCGCGTCAATTTCGGTCGCGTCGCCCACCTGGGTGGAGGTCGCATGCATTTCGATGTATTGCAGATCGTTGAGGGACAGATCCTGACCATAAGCGCGGTGAATTGCTTCGACTTGACCTTCTGCCCGCGGAGCCCACAGGCTTTTGCCTTTTCCGTCCGATGAAATGCCGATGCGGCGGATGACCGCCTGAATGGGATCGCCGTCAGCCATTGCGCGATCGAGCGTTTTGAGCACGACCGAGATATAGCCCTCTGCGGCGACGAGTCCATCGGCGTCGTTGTCGAAGGGACAGGTTCCGTTATTCGCGCTGACCGATTGGGCCTGCGAAAAGAGAACCAGCGTGTCGGCGTGGCAATACGAGGCACCGCCCACAATCGCCATGTCGATTTCGCCCAGCTGCAGCGCCCGGGCGGCATGTCCCAATGCCCGCAGCGAAGACGCGCAAGCGGCATCAAAGCACATTGACGGGCCGCTGAGGTTGAAGCCTTCGGAGATGACTGATGCAGCGCGATAAGCGCTGGCTTGCGTGTGCAGTCGTCGGTCGTCGCGCTGAAAATCGGCGCGAACCCGGCCGATGATTTCCTTAATGATGGCATCCTGCGCGCCGCCGGTGAGTTCGTCGAAATTGGGAATCTCGCGCAGATATTGGGCCGTTTGCTCAATCAGACGAGCGTAAACGGCGTCGCCCGAAAGTGAACTGGGCGGGGTGTGTCCGATGTAGACACCGACGTCCATCGACGGCGACAACGCGAAGGGATCGAGACCGGCATGACGGCAAGCGGAAGCGGCCACCTCGCACAGCAGCAAATGCACGTCGTGCGATTGATCGATCAATCGTTGTGGAATGGGACAGGCCTGGTGATCGAACGGCTTGTTAGTCACCACGCCGCCGATCGACGCATACGACTTATTCAGCATTCCCTTTTCGGGGTGATAGCGCAGCTCGTGATCGAAACGTTCGGGCGGAAGCTGACCCAACTGGCTGCCACCTTCTGCCAGCAGCGTCCAGAATTCGTCGAGATTATCGGCACCGGGCAACCGACAGGCCATACCCACAATTGCTAACGGAATGTCCGCAATGTTTTGCTTCGTCATGTTACTCTAGCTGCTTTCGTAATGCCGTTATTTCTTCCCGCACGTTGGTCGGGCCTGTCTGCACCCACAAGAGATCGCCTGCACCCACAAAAGAATGGGGGCACGGACTTCTCACCCGTGCCACGAGATTCCCCGGAATCAACGACCGTTCACGAGTCGCAGTTCCTGTCCACGATTTTCTGTCACTGATTGAAAGTTAAACGCCCGTGTTCAGGCAGTTACTCTCTGTGGAGCTCCCTCAAGAAACTTCATCACGTCCCTGAGCGTTGGAAAGTCGTCGAGCGACAATTCCTCATTCGACTGAACGTTCACCTCAAACTGTTCGGCCAATTCGCCAAACAGCTGCGCCTTCTTGATGCTGTCGATGCCCAAGTCGGATTCGAGGTCCGCGTCCAATTCGACCATTTCCGGCGGATAACCGGTCTGCTCGACGACAAAGTTAACTAGGAATTCTTCCAGTTCCGCGCCACTCATCGCAGCGCCGGCTGGCGGTGTCGATGACTGGGAAACCGAAGGACTTTCAGGGGAGGGAGTCGGTTGACTGGAGACAACATCGCTCTCGGCCGGTGGCTGCGTTGCGGGCTGAGAATTCCCTTGCAGGAATTCCATCACGTGCCGCAGCGTGGCAAAATCGTCCAGCGAGAGATCATCTGCCGATTGCATATCGATGGTAAACTGTTCGGCCAATTCACCGAAGAGTTGTGCCTTCTTAATGCTATCGATACCGAGATCGCCTTCGAGATCCGCGTCGAGCTCGACCATTTCTTCGGGATAGCCGGTCTGCTCGACAACGAAATCGATGAGGAACTTTTCCAGGTCAGCGTCGTTCAAATTTGTACCGGTCGGTGCCTCGGCTGCGGCAAGCGGTGATGTTGTTTCATCGGTGGGAGCGCTCGTCGGAGCTGGTACTGCCGCAGCGGGCGCTGACTCAGCCGGTGCTGCTGGTGCCGACGGCGCGACCGCCGATGCTGTCGATGCGGCTTCGAGAAACGCCATCACGTCTCGCAATGTCGCGAAATCGTCGAGCGAGAGATCGTCTGCCGACTGCATATCGATCGTAAACTGCTCTGCCAATTCACCGAAGAGTTGCGCCTTCTTGATGCTGTCGATACCGAGATCGCCTTCAAGATCCGCGTCGAGTTCAACCATTTCCTCGGGATAGCCGGTCTGCTCGACAACAAAACCAATCAGAAACTGTTCCAGGTCTGCGCCTTGAGGAACTGAAGCCGCCGGAGAAGTCACTTCGGCGGATGCTGGCTCGACGGCCTTCGGAGCGACTGGAGTCTGAACGGGGGCGGCAGCAACGGGAGTCGATTCCGGGGCGGGTGATGCTTCCGTCGCGGCACCGGAACCAGCCGACTCAAGGAAGCTTTTCACATGTCGCAACGTGGAGAAGTCGTCCAACGAAAGTTCGTCGGCACCCGCGACATTCACTTCAAATCGCTCGGCAAGTTCGCCGAACAGTTGTGCTTTCTTGATGCTGTCGATGCCGAGATCCCCTTCGAGATCGGCGTCGAGTTCGACCATCTCTTCGGGATACCCGGTTTGTTCGACGACAAACTCGACCAGAAACTTATCGAGTTCTGCGCCAGCTGGCATCGCAGCCGCGCCGTTGCTTTGTGCCGAACCGTTTCCCTGCGCTGAACCATTGCTGTTCGGGGCAGCCGCCGGCGTGACCGGTTTCGCAGCTGCCGGGTGGGCAAAGGCACCATTGCTCTTGGGAACTGCAGCGGTTGTGGGAGCTTGGGCCACTGCTTGTGGTGGCGCAGTCGGCGATGCGACGGCCGTTGGCTCAGGCTGCTGTGTCTTGGGCTCCGCTGTCGCTTGTAATCGCATTTTTTCCTTGCGACGGACTGTTGCATCAAAATGCACAATCCGCGAACCGGCCCGGCCGTTGGATGACTCGTCGGCCGACAAAGTAGAACGATCGATAATGGTACTCACCACAACGCTCCGTGATTTGGATGGAAAAACAATTGTTGCCCCGGCTGACGACGGTCCAGTCGTAGCCCCCAGCTTTTTTCGGGAACAGCGAGCGCTGCTGTTGCCCGACGTAATTCAAATTAACTCTGTTTCGGCTGTTCGTGTGGCCTGGCAGCCACACCCTGAAAAATGTCAGCAAGTTTACCGAGAGGAACACCGTTCCCCTCAATCAGCACACCCCCAGTGTTAATCAGTTGGTTGACGTTCGACTGTCGAGTCGCCAACTTCTCAAATGTGTTTGAATTCAAATAATACGTGGCAGTGCAGCGTTCGCTCAGCCCTTGCGAGGCGGAGACGATTTGCCCGTCCCGCAGCGACAATTCCCACTGCCCGCCTCCCTCTCCATTCACTTGAAGCCCCAGGAAGGTGTCGCCTTGCGTCTCGGGTTCGGCAGCCAGGTCTGTCAGATCCTGCAGATGTTCGTGGACGTCGAATTGCAGTTTCAGTGCAGGTTCGCGCGGCCATCCAAAATTCGATTCAATCGCGAACCGACACATCATTGTGAACATCTCTTCGTCGAGGTCGGGACACGGAAGATCCGGCGCGGCTCGACGCGTGTTGGCGTCGTCAAACAGCGGGTCGTCACCCCAGTACGATCGGTAAACGCCCATTCCTTCGAGAAAGAACTGCTCGAACTCCGCCCAATCGACTTTGGCGGCCGGATTCTGGCCCTTTAATTCTTCGCGATGTTGGAGCGTGTATTTCAGAATCACCGCTTCCATAACCGACTGAAACAACTGCACCGGAACGCGCGACCGCGGCGTTAAATGGTAGGTCTCGTCATGCAATTTCGGATCGACGTAGACTCTAGCCATCATTTCCGAGACCCAATCGACCGGAACGAAGTTCTTCGACTCCTTGCCGTCGAGTTGAAGAATCGTCTTCAACCGAGCACCGGCCATCCGAATCCCCTGCTCAGCCGCTTCCGGCGACGCGCTGGCAGCAGCCGACTTCATGGTCAACGATGCCACCAGTTTCAGCGGCACGTAGAAACCGTGATAGGTGGACGTATAGCCCGTATTAGAGTCGCCCAGAATGATGCCGGGGCGGTAGACCGTGACCGAATCGAGGAAGTCGGCTTCGCGGACCATCGTCTCCGATTGAAACTTGCTGATCTCGTAGTCGTTGCCGTGCTTTTGGCCGGCATCGAGTTCGCTCTCCAGAACGCGATCGCGGCGTTGACCGCAAACATATGCCGTCGAAACGTGATGGAATTCGCGAATTCCAGCCGACTTGACGAACTGCAGCACATGACTGGTGCCGTGCAAGTTCGATCGCCACGGCTCCGACTCAGGACTTTCAGCCTGAAACGTGAGACTGGCGGCGTTGTGCATTAACGCGCCGCAGTTTTGTGCAACCCAAGAACGCGAAGCCTCGTCGAGACCCAAATCGGGTTGCGAGAGATCCCCCTCGAAGACCACTGGACGCTCAATCGCGTGTCCCGCTTGCTTCTCCCAGCGCGCAACCGAACTCTCGATGCGGTGCTGCGCCGATGCAAATCGGGTCGGCCGTACCAACACCGCCAGCTTTACGCCCCTACGCGATAAATCGCGTATGAGATATGACCCCAGCAGCCCCGTGGCGCCGGTGAGGAAAAGGTAGGACATTCTGCTTCACTCGATTCATCGGCAGACGCATCCATAGCGTCCTTTCGAATCACCCACTCCCTGGACGACCGGCAAGTGGCCCGTTCGATTTGCCGACCGCAATTCACAAACAGTTTTTCCGTCGTTCTTCGCGACGGTATGGTAGCGCCAACTCGTCAATCGCCATCATGAGCGATGCGAATCCCGCGCTACCGACGCGAAGACTTCTAATGCGGTCAGCTGTCGAATTTCCCAGCACGACAGTGACCGCGGTCCCCTGAAGCCATGACTATACCCCCGCCGATGACCGTAATCAAGCACTCAAACCGGGTATTCTCCCCAGTTTGACCCGTTTTTCTCCGTCCCCTCATCCCCACAAATG
>CAUZOL010000258.1:0-9984 GCA_963581435.1 Planctomycetota bacterium | reverse complement strand
ACTCAACATTGGACTACCAGAGCCCGGAACAGTTTGAGCAGGCGGTATAATACTAACGGAGTGTCCACAAAGTTTGGGGAAGTTCATCTTGCCGTTGATCACTGCGGCGGCTTCTCGCTGTAGGCACTTGTAAACGCGCCAGCTCTTCCAGTCTTGCCCGCTGGGGACGGCCGGTCCATCTTCTTTGTTCTCCTGTCGCTTGATCCAGTCATCTGTTTTGTCAATCAGTTCTCTCGCCCGGTCGTGGTTGCCCAATTTGTGATGCGTCATTGCCGCAAGGAAGTGAAATGCGGGATCGCGTGGGCCTTGCGGATTCCGGTCGAACAGGTCGGCGGGCGGTGACGAGTTCCTGCACGACATCTTCGCCCTGTCCGGATTGTTTCAATAACTCGGCCCGCTGCTGCTGCTTCTCGGAATCTTTACGTGCTACGACGGCTGCCAATCGCTCCGTCTCTTTTTCGCCGGCCAGCCGGCCTTTCTCGTTTGCCGTGGCCCATTTCGCCGCATCGGCCTCGGCAACCTGCAATTCTGAAAATAGCCGGCGGCAATCGTCGAGCCGGTCGCCACCACCAGCATCAGCGAAGCCACAACCGAGAGTGATGCCGCCAGAGCTTTGTTCCGGCGGCCCCAACGGACAATGCGTTCGGCCAGCGAAATACGCCGCGCTTGGATCGGCTCGTCGTTGATAAACCGTTGCAGGTCTTCTGCCATTTCGTCGGCCGACAGGTAACGCCTTTTCGCGTCTTTGTCGATCGACTTGAGGATGATCGTTTCCAGATCTCTCGGAATCGCTGGATCAATAGAACGGGGCGGAACACGACAGCGATATCAATGCAACGATCTTCGGTCTGTCTCGTTTGTGAAGCTGCGGCCACAATTTCACATGGAATGGAATAGTTTCTTAGTTCGACTGTTTGATTTCTATTGACTCGATGTAAGTAGAGTTCTATTAGCACCTTCCGTGGTGTTTGATGAGAGGATGTTTTACGGAGGGAGCGTTCGCATGGAAGCGGAATACGAAGCACGCAAGCAAGAATTGTTGGATGAATGCAAAGTGGCACCGCAGGTTTTTGAACGGGTGCTGCCCCGGCTGGAACGGTTTATGGAACCTTTTGTGGAAAACTTGGTCCGCAAGGAGCAATGTGCGCATGCCAGCACGTTTGTGCAAGGTTTGCTCTCGAACCTTGAGCACAAGAATACCGAATCGATCGCCTATCGCTTTGGTCAGCAGCGCATGGGGTTGCAATGGTTTGTTGGTAAGTCGGATTGGAATCACGAGCCGCTGCGCGACGAGTTGGTGCGTCAAGTGGGCGAACAGTTGGGTGAAGAGGACGGAGTGATTGTCTTCGATCCTTCGGGGTTTCCCAAATCGGGGCGAGAATCGGTCGGCGTCGCGCGGCAGTGGTGTGGACGGCTCGGCAAAGTCGATAACTGTCAGGTGGCTGTCTGCATGGGATATGTTTCGAGCAAAGAACACGCCTTGGTCGATACGCGGCTGTTCCTTCCCAAGGAGTGGACGCAGGACAAAAAGCGATGCAAGAAGGCGGGCGTTCCCAAGAAGGTTCGCTTTCGCACGCGGCATCAGTTGTGCCTGGAGATGCTCGGTCAGCATGGTGAAACGTTGCCACATGCGTGGGTCACCGGCGACGACGAAATGGGCCGCCCGTACTGGTTTCGCCGACGTTTGAACGCACTCGACGAGCAATACCTGCTGGCCGTTGCGTCCAATACTCAGATTCGCGATCTCGAAGTCGATCCGCCTGCTTACTCGGGTCACGGTCGTTATCCGAAGCGACCTTGGACGCGCGTCGACGAGTGGGTAAGAGCGATCGGCAAACGCGCCTGGACCCAAGTCGATGTGCGCGACGGCTCGAAAGGCCCGCTCGTCGTCGAGGTGCTCAAGCGTCGCGTGGTCGCGCGCACGGACAAGCGACAGGAAGGTCACACAGAAGTCTTGGTCGCCATCCGTTTCCGGGAACGTGACACCAAGCGCGTCGTCCAAACCGATTACTACCTGTCCAACGCAACTGCTGATACTCACGTCGTGGAGTTCGCCCGCGTGGCCAAAGCCGAACATCGCATCGAAGAATGCATCCAGCGTGCCAAGAGCGAAGCGGGACTGGCCGACTACGAGGTTCGCAACTGGAAGGGCTGGCACCATCATCAAATACTTTCGCTCATCGCCACGTGGTTTTTGGTAACCGAAGCCCGGCGGGGAAAAAAAATGGACACCGGCGATCACGGTGCAGCAAATCGGCGAAGGCATCAGTTCCATCCTGCACCGCGCTTACGGATGCGGTATTCACTCCCGCATCCTGCGCGAACGCCAGCAGTGGCTGATTCGCAACGAACTCGCTCGCCTTTACCATTGGAAACAACGTAATCGCTTAGCTCCATTAAACATAAACAAGAGACAAATCTAAAACAGTCGAACTAGTCAATTGCCCTTTCAACTGGACTCTGCCGTTTCGACTCACTCAACCGTGACCGGAACATCGTATGTCGCAGCGTCACCGTCCGAAGGAACGACACGGAAGCGGATGATGACATTCTTTGTATCCTTCGGAATCGCAAGTGCGCCCTGTGCATAGTGAGCCGGTTCGTCCTTTGTTGTGGGCTCAAAGATGGTGGCGACTTCTTTCGCCAGTACGGTTTCGCCGTCGGCACTCAGCAGAGAGTTGAACACTTTTGCGTCGCTGACTGGTTTTCCGTCACGTGTGATGGAAACGGCTGGTTCGACTTCTTTGCCCGCGTGCAGATGCTTGCCATGATGACCGAGTTGAATCTGCATGTCGGCCTGCTTGCGAGGTTCGCCTTCCCATACCAGGGCGTCATCTTCTCCATGTGTGTGGCCGTGTGCGTGACCACCGCTGCCGTGCGCCGATTCTTTGAACTCACCGACATACGGAGTGCCATCAACTTCGGCACTGATCGTGCCTTGAAATTCCTGCACGATTCCAAGATTGTCGTGCGTTCCAACGAAGCGTGAACACAAGCCGTCTTCTTCGCCTTCCAGTGGACTGGCTGTGAGTTCGACCTGAAAGTCAGGGCCGGTGATGCTCAACAAAATCTTGTCGGCCTTCACCGGAGCCGGAGACTTTTCATCACTGCCGAGTACGTAGACAACCGATTCCTTCTTGTCGTGATTGACGGTGAACTCGACGTGGTATTTGCCACCACCCCAGTCGGCCAGTGTGCCTTCATGCGGACCGGCTCCGTGACCAGCGTGGCCTGATCCGTCCGTCTGCGGGGCAGGCTGCTGACCGGCCGGCGTGACAGGAGCCGGCTCGTCCGAACCGCCGCATCCGGATAGAAAGGTCAACGCGACAGTCGTAACAAAGGCCGTAATCAAATTGTGAGAAGTCTTCATCAGCAATCTCTCCAGAAAAGTGTGGTGTCCCTGCGACGATGCAACGACCGGGTTGTGGATGGCCGCAAGACAACGAGTCATGTCGGCTATGGGTTTGATTCCAAATTGGTTTGGTTCAGTGCGTCAGTTCCTCAATGGATTCATCGAGTCGTGCAAGTCTGGCGGCGTCTTTGCCGCTGAACTTCCAGAACAGGCCGGGGTGAATCAGAAATTCACAGAACGTCGATGTGAACAGGCCACCGAGGATGACCGTGGCCACGGGGTAGAGAATTTCGCGGCCCGGTTCCTGGCCACCGAGTACCAGCGGGATCAGACCGATGCCGGCCGTGAATGCCGTCATCAGCACGGGAGCAAGCCGTTCGAGACTGCCACGCAGCACCATCTCTCGGCTGAAGTCCTCACCCTCCTCTTTCATCAGGTGGAAGTAGTGTGTCACCAGCAGGATGCCATTCCGCACGGCGATTCCGCCGAGCGATATGAAGCCCACCAGACTGGCCACCGTCAGTGACTGGTTCGTGATGACCAGTGCCAGCACGCCGCCAATGAAGGCAGTCGGCAGTGCGTTGAGAATCTGCAGCACGACTCGCACGGACGGGAAGAGGATCATCAGCACCACAAACATGCCGATGACGGAGACCCCGGCCAGCATGAGAATCGTTCTAGTGGCTCGCTGCTGACTCTCGAACTGTCCGCCGTACTCGATGAAATAGCCTTCCGGCAGTTCGACCTGACTCTGCACCCGCTGCTGAATCTCGGCGACGGCACTCGCCAGATCGCGGTCCTGTGTGTTACAGCGAATGACCATGCGGCGGCGAGCGTTCTCACGGTTCACCGCGTTGGGCCCCGTCCCCCGCTCGATGTCCGCCAGTTCGCGCAGCTCGATCTGTCCCCGGCCGTCCGGCAGATCGATTCGCAGCCGACCCAGATTGGCGTAGTCGGTGCGATATTCTTCTTCCAGTCGAACCAGCAGATCAAAGCGACGCTGACCTTCCAGCACCTGTGAAATCACTTCGCCCTGCATCGCAGTTTGAACGATCTTCGCGACGTAAGCCCGCGTGACGCCGTGAAATGCGAGGGCATCCGGCCGCAGCCTGATGTGCAGTTCTTCTGTCATCCGGATCGGTTCGATGACCGGAGGCGTGACGCCGGGGACGTTCTGAACGGTCGACTTCACACGCTCGGCCAGTCGCTGCAGTGTGTCGAGATCGTCGCCATGAATCTTGATGGCAATCTGAGCGTAGACGCCCGACACCATGTGGCTGATCAGGTGAGACAGCGGTTGTTCGACCTCGATATCGACACCGGGAACTTCGTCACCCAGCTTTTCCAGTAACTCGTCGAGAATCTCGTCGCGATGTCGGCCGCTATTGGGGTTCATGCTCAGAATGTACTCGCCCGCGTTGACAGGCGAGGCGTGTTCGTCCATATCCGCGCGCCCCGTGCGACGAACGAAATGCAGAATCTCTCCGTTCGGATTCTTCGGTGACGTTTGCATCTCCCGCAACTTGGCGTCGATCAGACCGGAGACTTGATTGGACGCGTTCAGCGAGGAACCGGGCGGTAGCGTAAGATTGATCTGAACGCTCCCTTCGTCGAATTCCGGTAGGAAGTTGCGACCGAGTTGAGACATTTCCCAACCGGCAACGGCAACCATCAACCACGTCAGCAGCAGCAGCCACGTCGGAAAGGCCATGCTCAACCGAACCAGATAACTCGCCGCCCACTTGAATGCTCGCAGAAGCAACCCGTCCTGCTCGACGTGCGTCGCTCTCGACTGAGGCAACATGTAGTACGACAGCACGGGCGTCACGGTCAGTGACACAACAAGCGATGACAGAATCGAGACGATGTAGGCCACGCCCAGCGGTGCAAACAGTCGCCCTTCAACGCCCGACAGCGCAAACAACGGCAGAAACACAAGGATGACAACCGCTGTGCCAAATACGATCGCACTGCGGATTTCCTTGCTGGCTTCATAAACGACCTGCAGCGAAGACCGTGGTGTTTCGAGCGCGTTATTCTCCTTCAAACGACGAAAAATGTTTTCCACATCGACGATGGCATCATCGACCAGTTCGCCCATCGCCACGGCGATTCCGCCCAGCGTCATGACGTTGATCGAGAGGTCTGTGCCCGTGAGATATCCCATCAGGCGAAATACGAGCGCCGTGATCACCAGAGACAAGGGGATGGCCGTCAGCGTGATGAACGTCGTCCGAAAGTTGAGCAGAAACAGGAACAGGACGATCACGACAAGCACGGCCCCGATGACCAACGCTTCCCCGACATTGAAGACGCCGCGGTCGATGAAGTTGCGGAGTTGAAACAACTCCGGGTTGATCACGATGTCCGCCGGCAGCGCGTCTTCGGCTTCCCGGAGCGCCTGCTCCAAACGCTCCGTCAGATCGCGCGTATCGACATGCGGCTGTTTGACCATAGTGAACACAACGCCGGGAAGACCGTTGACACTGCCATCGCCTCGCTTGAACTCGGCCCCTTCCACAACGTTAGCGACCTGACTGAGCAGGATCGACCGATCCTTATCGGCTTTCACCGGAATCCCGCGTAGATGTTCCAGCACACGATACGGCTCCGGCCCCAGTCGCCCCAGCACCCGGATCGGTCGTTCCGTCTCGCCTTTCACAGCGAATCCGCCGCTGGTGTTGATGTTGCTTTCTTTGAGGGCTTGCTCTACTTCCTGCAAGGTGACGCCGTATTCCAGCAAAGCGGTCGGATCGATGCGCACCTGATACTGCTTTTTATCACCGCCAAGAATGAATACCTCAGCAACTCCCGTGACCTTGAGAATGCGCGGCCGAATCACCCAGTCTGCCATCGTCCGCAACGTCCGTTGCCGTGACGCGGCGGAAGGAAACACGACCTCGTGCTGCTTTCCTAGAACCGTGATGGTTGCCCGACGATCGTCGCCGCTCCGATGGGAGTCCTGTTGCTTAGGACTGTCGTGCCAAACCAGACCATCCCGCACGACCGATTCCCAAGTCTCGACCTGGTGTCTGTCAACAGGCTTCCAGATGAATACATCCGGCGATTGATCACTCTGCATGACCAACTCGGCCATCAGCCCTGTCTTCCCGACCGGGAACAGTTCGCCTCCATTTGGCCCCTGCTGTCGATAGATGCCGGCGACGACAATTTGGCCCATGATCGAAGCTGGGGGTGTCATCTGCGGGCGAACGCCTTCGGGTAACACTCCGCCGAGTGTCACCAATCGCTCCTGCACCGTCTGGCGAGCAGTCTTGATTTCGGTATCCCAGTCAAACTCAATGTAGATCACGTTCAGTCCGGCCGTGGACTGACTCCGGACCGCTTGCACGCCACTCGCTCCGAGCAATGCGATTTCAATCGGTTGAGTGACTAGCGTCTCAACTTCTTCAGTCGCCAGCCCCGGACATTCCGTGATGATGATGACGCGAGGCCGGTCGAGGTCGGGAAAGACGTCGATTGGCATCTGCGAGGCGAGATACGACCCGTAGACCAACAGCGCCAGGCTGGTCATGACGACCAGCGAGCGGTAACGAAGAGCCAATCTGATGACAGCGTTGAGCATGGTTGATTTTCGATTCTTGATTTGGGATTGATGATTGAAATCGACAATCACCAATTAAAAATCATCAATGACTGGCGTGGACAGTGCCGTCCGCGTGAACGTGAACGTCGGCGCGCATGCCGCTGGCTGCCTGCGCTTTAAGAACTCGATTCAGCGACGCGGCAGCGTTCTGAGCAAGATACAGACCGGGAGTCACACTTCCATCGTTGGCCAATACGATGTTTAAGCGGTCCTCGTGCAACACTTGAACGGGAATGCGGTTGAAGAGGTCGCCGTTCTGCCGGAACACGTAGGCTTCCGGGCCTTCGCGCACGACAGCCCCGGCCGGCAGTACAAGTACGTTGTCCAACTTCTCAACCGGAATGTGCAATCGAACCCGCTGACCGGGTCGGAATCGCCAGACAATGAAAGACTGGCCATCCCGCTCATACGTGCGTGACTGGTTTGTCAGCGGAATAAAGAAATCAAATGTGCGACTGCTCGTGTCGATCGAGTTGGCAAGATGCCGAATGCGGAATTCCTGTTCCAGAGCCGGCCAGTGTTGCGGGTCGTCTTCCGCGAACTCGACGGCAATTCCCCAGCCGTGCTGAGCCGCATTCTCCAACGCTGGGGCTTCCCGCTTGAATGCGTGGCCTTCAATGTAGAGTGACCTGTGGTTGGATAGTGTCGAAAGCAGTTGCCCGGCCTGCACTTGCTGACCGAGTTCTGCGGCTAGCTCCTGAACCTCGTAAGCCAACTCTCCGACAGTGCCCTGCACAAGTTGAAACGTTGCTGGCTCAATCACAGCAGTTTTCTCATCGATTTCGACAGGAGGCGGCGTGACGACGTCGATCGTCGAAACGAATCTACCGTCGGCGACAGCGGCGATCTGCTGTGGATTCAATCCGCGCGTCAACAGGTCCTGCCGGTGGGCCTCAATGACGGCCATCTGTCTCCGCAGTTGGCTTTCCTGATCGATGATCCTCGATTTTGGGATGCCACCCCTTTCCGCAAGCGGCCGCAACCGCTTGAGCTGCTCTTCGATCAGTTGCGTTTCCCGCGTGGCCCGGAAGAGTTCCTTCTGTGTGTTCTGCAGGTACTCGCTGAACAATCTCAGCGTGAACAGTCGATCGCCCGGTTTGACGGTGTCGCCGGGAAACGCATGAATTTGTGTGACGACGCCGACAACCGATGAGGTGATCCCGCGATCCGAACGGCCCGGTCGATCAATAATCGCACCGGGAATCTGAACCTTCTTCCAATAGGTCTGCAGTCGCGCGGGCTTCGAGACAAGCCCCAGATTCTTTCGAGCCTGCGGACTCAGTTTGAGCACCTTCGGTTCTTGTACCGGCGGCAGCGCGACTTCGGCAGTCGCAGCCTCAGCAGGTTTCCGATTGACGAGTGGCAGCCACTGTTCACTTGTGAGAATTGCAACCGCACCGACTACTGCCACGATAGCCGGTCCAATTAAAATGCGTAGCACTTTGGGGACGCGCATGAGGTCACCTTCGACGTAACGATGGAGATCAGATCGGACATCCGCGACCGTTGTTCGTGACGAACCGACAACGCGGAGTCAGCACAGACGAAGTTCTTGCAAGGAGGAACGTCTGGGTAACTTCAGCAGCGTCGCCAGCGGCCCGAGAACAACGCGCGACGATGCACGCGGAAACATTCCAGGGAGCGGGACAGTCGCCGGTCTAGATCAGCAGCACACCAGACCGTTCACAGCGCGCACTGTCACACAGAAGTATTCGATCCACTGGCCGAATACTCGACTTCGTGGTACGCGACATAGCCGCATCAAACCGGTCGAGAAAGACCGGTGCAGCAGTAGCCACATCGACCGCATCAGACAGATCGACTCGCGACGCAAGAACCACGTCAGTCGTAAGTCGGACATATTCAAGATGCCGTTCATCCGGCGTCAGTGGATTATCCGATTCGTCGCTGAACGGCAACGGGAACGAGAAGCTGAACCCAACGAAGAAAAAGTGTGAGTGCCGGGCCGACCGTTCTACTTCGTTGTCCCCGAGGGTAGGTGCTGATTCGACGTGTTTTGGAGTTTCGAGCGAACAGTCATCGTCATCAGAATGTTGGCTTCTGTGATGGTGCTCTTTGGAGACTTTGTGGTCATGGACGTGCCCGTGTTCGTCGCGTTTGCTGTGTTCGCCGAGTTCGGAATTGTGCGAGTGCGGTCGGTCACCAGCGGTGTGCGCATGGCAGAACGCGGGTGGAACCAGCGATCCTACCAAGACCGCCGACGCCAGCACCAATTTCAACGCCTTGTGGCACAACCGCCCCATATCCTCGCCAATTCTCGCATTATTTCAGACAAATTCGACTCAGTCTGATAACCACGCCATACGCCGTTTCCCGCTTACCAGTGTGTCCGATTCCAAGAATCCAACCGCGAACCTGACGATTCTCCCATCGTCAACTCCAAGTTGGATTCTAGAGGGCGGAATTCTATTTCTCAAGACGACGCCCATATGCAATCGTGCGACGCAAATCAGATGCCAACTCGATTTACAACATCGGCATTGTGCAGCGTTCTGTTGTGAGACAGCGTTACTTTTCGCTCTTTTGCCAGTTCAGAGAGTCCTCATCGTCACACGGGGCGCTGTGATCGAATTGACTCTGGTCGTGCTGGTTCCTTCCACTGGAAGGGGCGGACCTTTTGGCCGAACGGAATCGCGGACAATTGCCGCAATTACACTTACGGCCGGGACGATGGTAGCTTCTGTTCAGTTGAGGCCGGTGCCAGCCTGTAGTTGAATTCTTTTTGGGGGCGGCGAAGGGATTGGCGAATCTGTCAGTCTCGAATTCCGTTGGTTAAAACGTGCAGGCTGAAGCCCGCCCAAACGGAAATCGTCAGGTCGAGTCCGATTCCGCATTAAGGTTGAGTTCTTGAGGCGCGGACGAAAGACGAGAACACGAGTCAACCCCACAGCACAAAGTGTAGTTCAGGCAATCTCAGGGCTTCGTTCTCCACGTGAGGATGTGGTCACGATGCGGTCGGTAATCCAGACACCTATTAACAGGTAACGCGGCCGGTCACCGTTTG
>CAUZOL010000257.1:0-10033 GCA_963581435.1 Planctomycetota bacterium | reverse complement strand
GTTCCCGCATCGAGCAGCCGTCGCCCCAGCATGACCGACTGGCCGAACAGATTGCGTCCGTATCGTTCGCGTTCGGAGCGATCGGCCGCTGCCAGATCGACTGCGCGGCGAACTTCTTCCGAACCAACCACTTCCAACGCCTTCGCCTGATTCTGTTTAATCGACTGCGCCAGCGTACCGGAGCTTAAGGACTCCGTCTGCCGATTCAATTGTTCGAGCAGTCCAACACGGCGGCGGATGATTTTTGGATTGACACTGGGAGCCAACGGCAGATGCTTCAAACGAAAATCGTCATCGTTGGGGCTGCCGCCGGTCAGCATGGGATCGAATCGGCCGCCCAGCATGCCGGCAAACTGCCCGGCGCGGCGACCGCCCGCGACATCCATGCGGTGTGGAACGATAACGAACGGAAACATCGGGCCGTTTCCCGGTGCCAGTTTGGCGAGGCAAGAGCCCATGTGCGGCATGTCCTGCCGCGACATCGCATTCACATCGGGGACGGAACCGGAATACTTGTAGCCGGTAAACATCCAATACGAACCTCGCCCATGGTCGTTGTGTTCGTGGTGCATCGAACGGATCAACGCCATTCGGTCCATCAATTTGGCGGCCAGCGGATTGTGTTCGCCAAAGCGAACACTTGGAACTGAAGTCTCGATGGTGTTGAACTCGCCGCGGATTTCGGCTGGCGTTTCCGGTTTGGGGTCGAACATGTCGTGCTGTGGATTCGCGCCCGACAGATAGAGAATGATGCAATTCTTCGCGCGGCCGAATCCAGGACCGAACTTCTTCTCTCCAGCCGATGTCCCCGCAGTCACAGGCCGGCTCAATAGTGCGGGCAACCCCAGCCCACCCATCGTCAGTCCGCCGACGCGGAGCATCTCACGTCGCCCCAAGGCTGGAAATCGATCAGAATGTGGCCCCAGCAGACTTAGCATTCGATTTCGTCTCCTTGTACGGCCAGCCCGAACTGTCGTGCAATCCGGCCAGCCAAACATTAAGATATCTTGATGGGTTACTGTACTCGATAGTTTGCTTTTCTGCAATTTCCAATTGATGCCGGAACTCCAATTTGATGTTTGAACGAATTCCAAATCGGCTGCATCCTATGATGTTATCGTCGTTTTTCAGGCTGAGCATTCTGGTTTTATTGCTGGCATGTGCGCCGCAGTTCTGCGCTGCCCAAGCGTTTGTCGAGGCGGTCTGGCCGCCCGTGGTTCAACGTGGCAAAGTCAACCGAATTCAAGTCACCGGATCGCAAGTCGAACAGGTTGTCGATTTGTGGACATCGGTGCCGTCAACACAAATTGAGGCGGTGTTAGCCGACGAGGGAAACGGGCGTCGGACGACAATCGACCTGAAGGTTCCCCCCGATGCTCCGCTGGGACTGTATGGGTTGCGGTTGGCAACTCGCAGCGGATTGAGCAATACGCTGGTGTTCCTGATCGATGAGTTAGCGGTTTCGCTTCGGCCGGAACCGGGTTCGACAGAAGGTCGAGACGTCGAAGAACTATCGCTGCCCGCCTGTGTCGCCGCGCCGTGTCGGGCGGCGTCGGTCGATCGGTATTCGATTGACGTTAAAGCGGGACAACGGTTGACGTTTGAAGTGATCGGCAACCGTTTCGGAAAGGATTTTGATCCGGTCATCACAATTCGCAATTCGCGAAATCGCCTCGTTGCGCAGTGCGATAACAGTGAAGGCCTGTTTTTCGACTGCCGTTTCGGGCAGACCTTTGTAGAAGCAGGCTCGTATGTCATCGAAGTTTCTGATGCACGTTATAAGGGCGATGCCAACTGGAGTTACGTGCTGCGGATTGGCGATTTTCCGGCGGTTCGTGTGGCGTTGCCCTCGCTGATTCCGCAGGGACATACGACGCCGTTGTCATTCCCGCAGTCACCAAAGTTGGCGTTGTCGGCAGCGATTCCGGTCGGTCGCCACAACGGTGAGCGGTTCTTTCAGGAGATACGAACTGCCCCAACCAAACCGGCGACGTGGATTCCGCTGCAAGTCGGCAAGACTCCGAATGGATTCGAGCGGGAGCCGAACGATGAAAGTACCTCAGCGACGCGCATTTCGGTTCCAGCCGCATTGAACGGCGTGCTGAGTCGAACGGGTGACAACGACTGGTATCAATTTGAACTGAAGAAGGGACAGAGCATCAATCTGCATGGTGCGGCGAAGTGGATTGGTTCACCGGCCGATTTGGAGCTTGTCCTTTTCGAGCCGACCAAAGAAGGAACACCGCGAGAAGTACGGCGCATCGATCAGACGACTGTCCGTGACAACGATCGCAATACGACCTATGCGATCGAGGCGAATTTCAGCTTCACCGCACGTTTCGATGGCGTCCACTCGTTGTTGGTGAGCGATTTGTCTCGACGTGGCGGCTCCGCCTTTGCGTATCGCGTCGATGTAACAAACAGCGGCCCGCAACTCCGGCTGGAATCGGAAGTGGCCCGTTTGAACGTCCCCCAACAATCGTATCAACCGCTGCCGCTGAAAATCACTCGAAGCGGGTTCAGCGGGCCAATTCAATTGTCGCTAATTGGCGCGCCGAAAGGTGTCACCCTGCAGCCATCGACAGTTCCAGAGGAGGCGAGCGAGTTCGTCTGCCGATTGACCGCGACAGGCAAGGCAACCGTTGGGCTGGCGACGATTCAGATTCTCGGTCGATTTCAAAAAGATGATGTCTCCGTCGAAGCGGTCGCGAGTACGCACCCCTTGGTCGACCGTCAGATCCGCAACAAGGATCGTATTCTGTACGCGTTGCGCGCCGATCAGCGTCGGCTGCCGTTTTCGCTTTCCGACCGGATTGCCTTGCAGGTCACGCCGCCGTCGCCATTCGACATCGAACTGCCAGACAAGGAAGTGCTGCTGCCGAAGTATCAGTCGGCCGGGTTTTCAATCGTTACCAAACGTCGTCCCGGATTTACGGCACCGTTATCGTTTGACATTCGAGGTGGGCAGATTGGCGACGAAGCCGAGGAGCGAGTGCAGGTCTTCGGGCGAATTCCGGCCGCCACGACCGAATCAAACAACGTCGAGGGCATGCTATTCACGCGGATCTTGACACGCTTCGAGAAGCGCCGCGTCGATTTGACCGCGACGGGACGGCATGCAGATGGCTTTAGCGTGTCGCTCACACGGACATTCACTCTGGATGTACGCAGCGCGTTTGATCCGCAATTCGAGTCAGCCACAATCGACGTCGAGCCGGGACAGAGCGTCAAGGTGAAACTGCTGGCGAATCGCGTGCCAACGTTTGACGGAGCCATCACTCTGACCGATCCGCGACCACAACCGGCGATTGTGTATCCAAAGGCAATCGAGATTCCTGCCGGACAAACAGATGTCGAATTTGACTTGCAAGCGAAATCCGATACGCCTCCCGGCCGCTACCAACTGCGATTTGAGTCGGTCGGATACGTCGGCAAGTACCAGGAACTTTTGCGCAATCCGATCCTGACGATCAACGTGAAGAAGCCGGCAGTGCAGACCAAGAAACAATAACACGGGATTGGCGCTCGGAACGACCGTCGCTTACCGGAGACATTTGATGTCGAAACAACTCGTAGTACCGCGTCAAAGTCCGATTGTCGGATTGGGTGCCACTGGCGTGTCGCCAGTGCCCACTTCGCAACACTGGCGACACGCCAGTGGCACCCGTCAACCAAAGTGTTACACGATACTGCTGACGCTGTTCTTGACATTCACAGCCGTTGGTGGCACGGCAAACGGTGAACCGCCGCTTGTTGAGTCCCTTCGCGTTGAGCCGGCGGAAGTCACGCTGCTGGATCAACAGCAGCTGCTCGTTTCGGGAAAACTGTCCGGTGCCGGCAATGGAGAATTTGCCGACCTCACTCGTGAAGCAACGTTTGAAAGCCGTGCACCGAATGTGGCAACCGTCAGTCCGGCTGGGCTGATCACACCGCAAGGCCCCGGCAAGACCGAGATTCGCGTGCGAGTCGGGTCGCTTAAGAAAACAGTGGTAGTCACCGTCGCTGGTGACGGCCAGGTCCGAGATGTCGAATTCGCAACCGATGTGATCGGCGCACTGAATCGCGCCGGTTGTAATCAGGGGGCCTGCCACGGCTCGCCGCAGGGGAAGAGCGGGTTTCGCTTGAGTCTGCGCGGTTTCGATCCCGCGTTCGATTTTACGTCGCTTGTTCGTGAAAGCTTCGGACGTCGGACCAACACCATTCAAGCCGAGAACAGCCTGATCCTGCAAAAGGCGCTGGGACAGATCCCACATCAGGGCGGCATTCGATTCAAGAGGACCGACTCCGCGTATCTCACGCTAAAGAACTGGATCGACCAGGGATGTCGGCCGAGCGCCGTTTCCCGAAAACTGGTGCGGCTTGAAGTGATTCCCTCAGCCCGCCGTTTACCCGAATCACATCCGCGGCAGCAAATCATCGCGCTGGCGCATTTCGAAGACGGGACGGTTCGCGATGTCACGCGACTGGCCGTTTTCACGTCGAACGATCAGGACGCGGCCACCGTCACGCGTGAAGGGTTGGTTGAGTTTCAGCGGACGGCCGAATCGAGTCTGCTGGTCCGCTATCTCGATAAAATCGTCGGTTCGCGGCTGACTTACGTTCGTCGCGATCCGAGATTTGTCTTCCGTAGCCCGAAAGCGGCCAACTATGTCGATGAGCATATTTTTGCACGGCAGCGAGAACTGCAAATAAAACCTGCCGAATTGGCGTCGGATGCCGCTTTCTTGAGGCGTGCCAGTCTCGACGTCATCGGTACGCTGCCGACGGTCGAAGAAGCACGCCGATACCTCGACTCGAAAGATCCCAACAAGCGGTCAATACTGATTGACGAACTCTTGCAGCGCGATGAGTTCGCAGCATTCTGGGCGCTGAAGTGGGCCGACATCATGCGCGGCAGCACGGTGACCATCAGCCAGCGGGGCGTGTTCAGCTTCCACCGTTACTTGTTGAAACAGTTTCGCGAAGATCGGCCGTTCGACCAATTCGCCCGTGAGACTTTGACCGGTCTGGGCAGCACTCTCGACAATCCGCCGGCCAATTTCTTCCGAGTCTGCCGCACGCCCGACGTCATGGCTGAATCGATGTCGCAACTGTTTCTAGGCGTGCGGATCGGTTGCGCGAAGTGCCACAATCATCCGTTCGAGTCGATCACACAGGACGATTATTATGGGTTCGCCGCCTTTTTTGCACGGGTGAAATTCAAGGGGACTCAGTTCGGCCTCGACGACGAAATCGTCTATCTCACGCGTCGTGACGAAGTCCGACATCCATTGACCAATCAGAATGTCGCACCGGCGGCATTCGGACAAGCAGTCGGCGAATTATCGCCCGATGACGATCGCCGCGAGAAACTCACCGAGTGGTTGACCTCGCCCGATAATCCGTATTTCGCCCGTTCGATCGTCAATCGGCTATGGTATCATTTGCTCGGACGCGGAATTGTCGAGCCGGTCGATGATTTCCGGAACACCAACCCGCCATCCAACCCGGAACTGCTCGATGCCTTGGCGGCCGACTTCGCGAAGCACGGCTATCGTATCAAGCCAATTTTGCGGGTGATATTGAACTCGCAAACATACCAACTCGGTTCCGAGGCCGCAGCGAACCAGTCGCCGCACGCCGCCGACTCCGCATCGTACTTCAGCCACGCTCAGGTGCGAATGCTGACGGGCGAACAGATTCTCGACGCGATCTCATCGGCGACCGGAATTCCCGCTAGATTTGAGGGGTACCCCAACGGCACGCGCGCCATCGAATTAGCCGAAGGCGCGGTCGATCATTCCTTCCTGCAGGCATTCTCGAAGCCGGTCCGCGATGTGACGTGCGAGTGTGCGCGCGACAGCGATCCATCCATCAGCCAGATCATTCACCTACTCAACAACCCGGAGGTATCCGCCAACATCACATCGCCGAAAAGCCGTGGGAATCGCTGGCTGAAGTCTGGGAAGAGCGACTCGGAAATGTTGGAATTGCTGTACCTCAGCACGCTTTCGCGTCGCCCGAGCATCGCTGAAAAGCAACTGGCGACGAAGTACCTCGCCACGATCGAAAGTCGAGAAGCGGGCTTTGCCGACTTGCAGCATGCATTGATCAACTCAAACGAGTTTCTGCTGCGGCACTGATGGGGCCACGTCAGCTCAACGGTAAAGCTCGATGAGAAGCCACCGCTCGCCGCTCAGCCCCGATTCCGTCCGCGAAACTCGTCGAATCGCGGACACACGGTAATACCACCGACTATGAAGTCCGTGGTTGGTCAAGTGGTATTAGTGCGCATTTTTTTCTGTTCGCGTAGGATAACGCTGGGCCCCCGGCCGATCTGCGACACTCGCATCGGTACCGATTTTTGTTGGTGAATTACGTAAAAACTCTCTTCAACGGCATTCCGGCCAAACGATTTGACTGAACCGACTATTCGAGGTGTCGACACTTTTTATCAAACGTTTGCGTCGCCTCATCATTCCTTGCGTTTCAAACGCGTCCGCTGGCCACATTCTTAAGTGCGACGTCCGGTGCATGCAACTCGGCGTCAGTTCTAGTTGGGTGGTCTCAGCGATTGGTCTTTGGTTTGGCCTGCCTGCTCGCTGGTTCTCTCTGCTCAGTGGTTCTCTCCAGTCGCTAAAAGGTTTCTGTTTCAAAGAGCCGCTGGTCGCATTCGTATTCACGACGTCATGCTGATATCGGCAACGTATCCGACTGAGCACGCGTCCCGGTGGTTTCCGCGATCACAGCGGCCTTGGTCCTAGACTCTCTTCGGCAACGATTCCGGCCCGCTGGGGGTCTCCTCAGCGCTTCGTCCTGCGTAGCCTCGATCAAGACTTCTTTGAAGAGGTGCAACTACGGATGCGCGATCCGGTACTCCGGCAAAAGATGTCGGAACGGATGTGGAAGATTGAAGGACTATTTGCGGAAGCGAAACAGAATCACGGCTTGTCCCGGGCACAGTATCGCGGACGCTCAAAGGTCCAAATCCAGGCCTACCTGAGCGCCACTGCGCAGAATCTGAAGCGGTTGGTGAAGGCCATCCTTCGTTGGCTGCTCATCCGGCTGTCAAACCGCCGAAGACGCACGCCCCAGTTGGCGCAACTTACCAACAAGCGGACTTTTTCAACACGCCCGAAGGTTGTTTGGGACACCAGCATCTCTATCAACGATTGCCGAATTGGGCTCCGGCAACCGGCGACGCCGGCGTATTTTCTATTACTGTAGAAATCCGCGTTGACTCGGCAAGCGGGGCGGTATAATATCTATTGGAATAGAAAACGATGGTCCGACCTGGAGTAACCCATGAGTCGATTTCTGTGGCAACGCCCGACCGAACTTGAGCTACGAATGCTCAAGGTCCTGTGGGAGCAATCGCCCCTGACAGCTCGGCAGATTCGCGATGCGCTGGCTGCACGTGGTCGCGATCTGGCTCATACGTCGGTCATCACGACGTTGCAGAAGATGGTGGACAAGCGGCAGTTGAAGCAGCTTGATCCGGTTGAGGGAAAATCGCTTCGCTTCGCTCCTCGGCTAACGGAAGAGGTCGTCTCCCGGCGGATGCTTGACGATTTGGTGAATCGAGTTTTCGACGGTTCGGCCGAAGCGCTGATGGTCAGTCTGTTTGATGTTTCCAAGTTGGACGACGATGGTTTGAAGCGTCTTCGTCGCGCCTTTAACCAGAAGATGAGGGAGAAGCAGCAATGAGTTATCACTGGATCGACACGTTGCCGCTGGTTGGAAACGAACTCTGCTTGCGCTGGGTCATCACGCTGCTCCATTTTTTCTGGCAAGGAGTCGCGATTGGAGTCGTCGCTGTGGCTGCCAGATGGATCTTGCGCGAGCGAGCGCCATTGTGCCGCTACCGTTTGCACGCAGTCTTACTGCTCTGCCTCCCCGTGTGCGTGGTGGTTACCTTCGCCACTGTAGATGTGCCCGGGAATCTGAAACAACATCAGCCCGAGAGTGAACGGGGGCTGCTAGTCATGAACAACCACCCAGTGGCAGCTAGCGAAACCTCGCAATCTGATGCAATACCCGGGAATCCTTCGATACACAACGACCGAGACGACCTTAGCGCTGGCTGGTCGGCATCAAGGAACACCGATCGAGCGGTGGTGCCAGAAGATGATGCCTCAGCGGCACCGTTACTAGCGCGAGCGGTGCCGCTTGTTGCGGTCTTCTATTTCGCCGGCGCCTGTTTTTTCTTGCTTCGGCTCGGCCTGGGAGTTTGCGGCGGTCATCGCTTGCGGGCCAGTTCGAAGCCCGTTGATGATTCGCAACTCCTGGAGCTGATCGTTAACCAGTCACGCAAAGTAGGCCTCAAACTCGTTCCTCTCGTAAGGTACTGCGAGAGAGTGGCCGTGCCGACGGTCATCGGAGTGCTCCGGCCAGTCATATTGCTTCCAGCTTCACTCCTGACTGGGCTGAATCCTGCACAGATCGCGGCCATCATCTGTCACGAACTGGCTCATATCCGGCGACACGACTTGCTGATGAACCTGCTCCAGCGCATCATCGAATCGCTGCTGTTTTTCCATCCGGTCGTCTGGTATGTCAGCCGCCGAGTGAGCGCGGAACGCGAGGCCTGTTGCGACGATCTGGTGATATCCACGGGTTACGAGCCAATGCAGTATGCCGGTGCATTGTTGCGGATGGCGGAGTTGTGCACGGCAACGAGAACGTCACGCGCGGCCGCGCTTGCGGCTTCAGGCGACAGTGAGTCGGAATTTGAACATCGCATCGTGCGTTTAATGAATGCGCGAGAACAGCCGCGGCTGCGCCTGAGTCGCGGCGGAGTGGTCATGACTTTCTTGCTGTTGGCCTCCGTCGTGATCACGCCAGCGGTTCTTCGCAGTTGGGTTCAGGCCCAGGAGTCCCAGCCAATCAAGGAACAGTCCGAATCACAACGCGCAGAACTCTCGTCGGACGCTGCTCGGCTTCACGGTTTGACGGGTGCTGGAGTTGCTGTCTTCGTGGCTGATGCCGGCGCAGGCGGGCCTCCCACAGCGGCGACATCGCAAGACGACGACCAGTGGCCGCCGCGTGATCCCGTCAAGTTCTTGAAACGACTGCACCTCCGTGACCACGAACTACACAGCCGGTCGTTGCAAATTGAACGGCGCTGGGTCGCACAGATCGACCCTCGCGCCAAAGTCGGTCCATCGACAGACGCGGAGATCCCCTCGGCATACGACCAACCTCATCGCGTCCCGTATCTGGTGACCACAAGCGGTTCGCAGGTCTGGGCTATCGACAACGGACACGATCTCGAAACCATGAAGCACTCGGCTTCCGAGAAGGCCATCCAAGCAGCACGATGGCCAATCGGACCACGAATGATGGCCTGGAACAGCGTCATGATGGATGGCTATTTCCGGGAGACGCAACAGAAACACAGCCTCGCGCAGCCGTTTGAGTGGGCTTTGGGCTACGGATTCGCCAGGACGCTGGTCTCGATCGATTCCATGAACGCGTGGAAAAACGACGACCGGCTTATCATCAAAGGGAAGTCGAGAGTATTCCTCTACGGCCGCCCCCGTGTGAGAACGAAGAACACTCCCGCGGGGACGGATTCGGTGCCAGAGCCCGACAGCCACTTCGAAATCGAACTAGATCGCGACTTGATCGTCCGGCGCGCCGTTATCTCACTCGATCTCCGGTCGCGCGGATACGAAAAAATGGCTCCCGATGCTTATCGGATTAAGCGATTCGTAGTTCAAACCAGCGGCACAAGCCGCCTCATCGACGCGCCCCCGATCGCCGCCAGAGGCCGCTTTCAGCGAATCGCCAAGGATCCTGAAAAGTCGAAGGGCATTCAGCGGGACGAGACGATTGCGTTCGTCGGAATCTCTGGGAAGCTCACGCAAGAGAAACTTCGCCAACGACTTCACCGCGATCGTGAACCGTATACGGGCAATACACCAGCGAAAAAAAGAAACCGTCCGAAAGAACCGAATGTTGAAATCAAAAAGACTGGGAAATCCGTGGTTGTGGACAAGAGTAAGTTCAGCGATCTGTATCCCGCTGTTTGGTTTAGTCCATCGACCGGTGA
>CAUZOL010000256.1:0-10045 GCA_963581435.1 Planctomycetota bacterium | reverse complement strand
ACACACGAAAGGCATACCGCTGCTCGATCACCCGGTTCGGGTTTCGGCGGTTTGGAAACCGGCCGATGGAATGCTTGGGAATTCCGTTGGCCGATATGTACCGGTAACCCTCTTTGGTGGTGATTTGCACGCGGTTCTTCAAGGGGCCACGGCTTGGACGCGGCCCAAAACCGGGCGGCCGCTGCGCAATCGCCACAACCACGCCCAAAATCAGTGTGACCCCAACAACCACAGCAAATTGTTTCATCCTGTTCCCTTCCCAATTCGACGTTTCAGCAATCCATTGAACACACAGGCGATCAAAAGAGACCGCCAGAATCCACGCCGCATGAAGATTTTGCTTTTCCCCGGTGGCCCTGTAAATTGGGAAGAACCGTGTGTTCCCGGTCACGGCATTCAATTCTAGCAGAGAAATCCCTATCGTGAATCTCAGTCTGGCTGTCCTCGAATCCTTCGCCCCGTCATCTCATGTCTCATTCACCCGACAACCCGTCCTCGGCCGATGCGCTGGGCAGCGCATTGACGCAGTCGGGCGAATCGCTGTTGGAGTTGTCGCGTTCTTCTCGGCTGTTAATCGTCTTCCTGCGCCACGGCGGTTGCCCCTTTTGCCGTGAGACGTTGGCCCAACTGGCCAAGTGTCGCGGAAAAGTCGAAGCGGCCGGTGTCCATGTGGCGTTGGTTCACATGATGCCCGACGAAGAGGCACTCCGGCTGTTCGCAAAATACGAGTTGGCCGATGTCGCCCGCGTCAGCGACCCCGGGCAGAACCTGCATGGAGCTTTGTCATTAAATAAGGGGTCGGCATTGGATGTGATGGGGCCGAAAGTCTGGTGGGCCGGCTTCAAGTCGGTTCTGCTCGGCGGACATCGATTTGGCCGACCGTCCGGCGACGTTTTTCAATTGGGCGGTGCGTTCCTCGTTCACAACGGTGAAATCCTTGCTGCTCACCGCAGCAAAACATCGTTTGAGCAACCCGATTTCATCGCGCTGGCGGAGGGTGCGTAGTGACCCGATTCATGCGGTTCGGTTGCTTCCTGGTGCATCGCCCTTGTTCGATCAAGAAAGGGGCGATGAATCGGGTCACTACGAACCTCCCCACACAGTTCGGTCACTACGAACCCGGTTCAATATTCACATCCACCGGCTTCCGGGTGCGGGCCGATGTGTCGAGGGCGTCGCAGACCATTTGCGTTGCGATGGCGGTCGATGGCCAGCGTTCCACCAGTTGACCGCTGCGGACAATGCGGCAGAATTCTTCGATCATGCACACCTCCTGAATCGGCGTCGCCGACACGTGCTCCTGCGATTTCCCAGCACCGTCGTGTACCCAGAATCGTGGTCGGTCGGCTTCCCACGCCTTGGTGAAGTCGTCGCAAACCAGGCTGCCATGCGTTCCTGAAACTTCCAACCATTTGCGTAGGCCGTTGTTGAAACCGCAATCGAACGAAGCAACGCGGTCGCCCTCGAACCACATGGTGCCGGAAAAGCTCAAGTCAATGTCGTTGTAGTATTTCGCCGTGCCGTAGACACGCACGGGCATGTCGCTGAATGCCCAGAGTGTTGCCCGGACGCAATACCAGCCGAGATCCAACAGCGACCCGCCGCCCAAGTCGCGACTGAGCCGCAGGTCGCTTTCGGGGATGACATCCCAGTTGAATGTGAACGCTGACGTGACCCGACGCAGTTCGCCCAGCGCGCCATCACTGATTGGAATGTGCATGTCGGCCGCGCGTGGATGATGCACCCACATCACGCCGTCCATCAGTTGCACGCCGTTGGCCCGGCAGGCAGCGGCCATCTCGCGGGCTTCCTCGGCATCGAGCGCAAGCGGCTTTTCGCAAAGCACATGCTTGCCCCGTTCGGCCGCCTTAATGGTCCACTCTTTGTGCATCGACGGCGGCAACGGAATGTAAACAGCATCCACATCGTCGTCTTCCAACACGTCGCTGTACGAGCCAAAAATTCGCGAAGCGTGATGCTCGGCCGCCCACGCAGCCGCCCGCGGTTTTGAACGGCTACCCACGGCGAGCAGTTCGGCCCCTTTCGCCTCACGGATCGCCGCGCTGACCTTCGTCGCGATCCGCGCAGTGCTCAGCACACCCCAGTGCACAATCCCCTGCTGCTCTTTCATACCGGTTCCCTAACAACTGCCGCGCCCCAGACACTGGCCCAAATTTGAGTTGTTATCGTAACCCCCTCACCGGGAGCGTTCCACGGCAGCTGTGATTTCGAACGCGCTCTCGAAGAATTTCAACAATTTCTCATCCAGCCCAAAAAAGTCTGTTGAACATTTACGTATTCCAACGTTTAACAGCCCGTGTCGCAACTTACGATGAAGTGATGTCCATGTTGTTGTTCGGGGCGCAGCCGTTTGGCGATATGCCTCGATCCCGAGCAACCAGAAAGGAACAGTCCATGTCTGCCGTCACCTTCCGTGCCCGCTTTGTCCAACCGCTGTTGGTTTCATCTCTTGCATTGTTCGCGGTAATCTGCCTGACCGGTGCTAAAAAGGGGCCGATCAAAAAGCTGACCTTCGATCCCGATGCTCCCGTCGTCGAATTGTTCGACGGCATCGAAAACGGGACGTTCGAGGTTCGCGTCGCGCCGAAGAATGAGTTTTCCGCCAAGGTCTTCATCACCAACACCACCGACAAACCGCAGACGGTGCAATTGCCAAAGGCGGTCGTCGGCGTACACGTGCTGAAACAGTTTTTCCCGCAGCTAAGTGGCGGCAGCGGATTGGGCGATACCTCCGGCTCCCAAGGTGGTGGGGGACAGGACACTGGCGGTAATCTGCAGTCATCGTCTGGCCAGGGACAGGGGCAAGGACAGTCTCCGTTTAGCGGAAACACCGGCAGCGGATTCTTTTCGATTCCGGCCGAATCGATCGTGCAACTTCAGTTTAACACCGTCTGCCTCAATCACGGCAATCCGACGCCGCGCCTCAAAATGACATACGAACTGCGGCGCGTGGAAGACCGCGTGAAAAGCGAGGCGCTACGAGAGTTGCTGGCGGGATACAATCCACGTCGAATCGATCGCAAGACGATGCAGGCTGCCGCTTGGCATTTGGCCAACGACATGAGTTGGAAACAGTTGGCCGCCAAGAAGGTCACAGCCATTGGCATAATTGCGACGCCGTACCTTTCGCGTAAGCAGCTAAACGAAGCGCGAAAGCTGGTCGCCAGTGCCGAGGAAATTGTGAAGAACGGCCCGAAGAAGAGTCGGGTTGCACAAATCAATCGCTAGAAAGCGATTCTGTACCGTGTAAAGTATTGCGGCTCGCGGGAGGGAAAAACTCCCGTTGAGCCGCATTTCGATTCGGTGGAAACATCGGCCGGAAGAAGCACATTTCGTCATTTCGCAGGCAATGAATCGGCAAACCGCGCTGCTTGCCGCACCCACTCCAGCAGTTCGTCGTCCGACTCCAGGCCGATCGGTTCAACCATCGCCCAGCCCTTCATCACACGGCCTGTGATATCGAACTCCTTCGTGAACGGTCGAGCCATCGTCTGCTCGTGCTTTTCTTTGCCCAGCCGAACGATCAGAAACTGCTTCCACACGCCAACACACATGTTGCCGTTCAACAGGAAGCCAACCCCTCCAAACATCTTCTTTTCGTCGAAGCCTTTTCGACGCTTCAGCAGCGGGCGAACGCGATCGGCGAGTTGTTCATCGTAAGCCATTTCAACAACGCTCCGCGAAAGTACCAGGCGCAGCGGCTGCCGCCAGTGCGCGGAACAGCACCGCGTCGCCATCATCGCGTGACGCACCGTCGCACATCAACCGACACCACATGTTTTCCATTGAACGGAATGGAATGGTAAAATCAAAGTGAGGGCTGTGAGAAATTGAATTCACGACGCGGATGCAGAATCTTGTCAGCATGATCGTTATGATACGCAAGATTCACGAACTCGCTGTTCTTCATGCATGGAGTGACAAAATGAACAAGCCGGCCAACACCGATCATCCCGTTCACGAACTAATCGCCAACCGTTGGAGTCCCTGTGGATTCGCCGCGCGGAAAATTTCTCGCGAAGAAATCTGTTCGCTGTTCGAGGCGGCACGGTGGTCGGCGTCATCGTACAACGAACAACCGTGGAGCTACATCGTCGCGACACAGGATGACGCAGCGGAATTTGAGAAGATGCTGTCTTGTCTCGTCGAAGGGAATCAGGCTTGGGCGAAGGCAGCCCCGGTATTGGCCATCTGCTGCACCAGCCGGAAGTTCTCTCGTAATGACAAACCGAATACCGCCGCCGACCATGATCTGGGGCTCGCCGCTGCCAACCTCTCGCTGGAGGCGACGTCGCGTGGGATCGCCGTTCACCAGATGATCGGCATTCTGCCGGGCAAGGCGCGCACTCTCTTCGAGATTCCCGACGGGGTCGATCCGCTGACGGCGTTGGCCATCGGCTACATTGCCAACCCGAATACTCTGCCGGACGACCTCAAACAGCGCGACGAGTCGCCACGGTCGCGAAAACCGCTGCAGGATTTCGTCTTTGGCGGCAGTTGGGGTTCGACGTCAAAGCTTGTGACGTAATCCGCGATGGTGGATCGTTTGGGAGGCCGCCATGCTCTATTCCGCCGATGAAACGGTATACTTTTTCACAACATCGAGCAGTTCGGGTCGCGGCACCGGCTTGGTCAGGAACTCGTCGCATCCCGCATCAAATGCTGCCTCGCGAACGGAGAGATCGTCGAATGCTGTAACAATGACAATCGCGCCGTTGTAACCTCCCGAACGAAGTTCCCGTGTTGCCTCGCAGCCGTCGAGTACCGGCATCCGCAAATCCATCAAGATCAGATCGAACGTGGAACTGTCGGAATTCCTGTCGTTGAAGATGCGATCAACTGCCGCCTGACCATTGCATTCCAGTGTGACGTCAACGTTGGCCGACGTCAGAATCCGCCTCAGCAGCCGCTGATCGTCCATGTTGTCATCAACCAGAAGGACCCGCCGGCGCAAATTCCTTGGGCTGCTTTCGACATTGCAATCCGGATCGATTCGAGATGAACTCATAAACTGGCAACCGATCGTTGGGACGACAGGACGGTGAGAAAGGTGTCTCCGCACGGGCAATATTCACAGTATCGGCGATTCGCGACGGCGGTCGAGATAGGGTATCTCACGCAAATTTCAACCAATAAGTGGCACGCGCCTAAGTGAGCGGTGGTAGGGTATTGTACCCGCAGCAGGTAACCGACCCTGGAAGTTGGTGTTGCGAAACCTGCCGGAGTCCTGTACGTAAAATTCGGCGCAACGCTTGTGTCTGATTGACTTTTCGGACGAGAGTTCTAATGTTAATGGCTGAGACTTGTCATGCAAGCATGATCCCAATGGCACACCATCTCTAGTGCCCAGAACTGGTCTCCGATGAATCGGCCGACTCTTTACTTCATCGATGATGACACGGCGATCGTTGACGCGGTCGTCCAGTGGGCGCAAACGCAGAGTCTCGTCGTGCGTTCGTTCATGTCCGCCGAGGAATTCCTCGCCGCTGACGATGTTTGTGCCCCCGGTTGTATCGTTGCCGACCTCAAAATGCCGGGCCTGTCCGGGCTGCAACTCCAGGCGAAGCTACAAGAGCGCGGCGAAAGAATGCCACTCATCATGATCAGCGGCCACGGTGACGTGGAGTCGGCGATCTCGGCATTTCGGCAGGGTGCGGTTGATTTTCTTACCAAACCATTCGACCCGTCGCATTTATTGAGCAAGGTTGCCGAGTGCTTCGACATTGATCGGCACCGGCTGGAAACGGAAAAACAAACCAAGCTCGATCAACAACGTTTCGACACGCTCACTCCGCGCGAGCGGCAGGTCTTCGAGTTTCTCGTTCAGGGTTTGGCGGGGAAACAAATCGCGTCTGAGTTGGGCATTAGCTACCGGACGGTGGAAAAGTTTCGCGGCAAAGTCATGCAGAAAATGGTAGCCGAAAGCGTCGCAGAACTCGTGCACGCCGCCTTCCGAATTGGCCACCTCGCAAGCGACGGCTGACCGCGACGAAGTTCCCGCTTAGCGTGACGCCGTTCTCGGTCCCGCCAGACTCCAAAAGGTTGCATTCCCGTGTTTCTTGCCGAATTCGTGATTGCCCTTGGCTTGCTGCTGACCGCCACATAGGATCAGCCAGCCGCCGCACCGCAGGATGTCAAAGGCAACTTCGTCAAAAGTTGAACAATGCCATTCAAAATCGGGAGAGTCCCCCGTCTGCAGCGATCTGCTGTCGATCTCTTCGGTGTGAAAATCCGGGATGCGAAATAGGACGATGTCGATCAGGAATTCCTCTTCTCCGAAGCAAAACGGATTCGATCTTGATCCCGACGTCGTGGTTCTGACGTTTTTGAACGCGTGACACACCAATGAACTTACCTGCGCAACACTTCACGAAGTCGATGTGGTTTCGCGTTACCTGCATTTGTATCGCTACGCTCGTTGTGGCAGGAATTGCGTTCGTCAAGTGGCGTGCTTCGATCGACAATCTCGATCGACCTGATGAAAACCTGGATGCGATGACGTCGGGCGAACGCCTCATTGCTGCCGAACTCGCGCTTAATTCCGGCGACAGGCAACGGGCCGTCACACTTCTCAAGGCACTTTCTGACGATGACAGTACTGACGGAGTTCGTGGCGCGATCTTGTTGGGGAACATATACGTGGAATTGGGGCAGGCTGTTGCCGCCGAAAAGGAATACAGGCGAGCCCTCGTAACCGATCGCACGAGCACTCACGCGAACAGACAGATGCTTTTCCTATTGACAATGGAAGGGCGTCGATGGGAATCGGCGCCGCACTTTCTGAACCTGATTCGCGAACGCACCAACACGCTCGAGGAATTGATTCTCCTCGGTGACCTCTGGCCGGACTACGACCTGCGGAAGGAAGCAAATCGATTTCTGGCGGCTGCGCCGAATGATCCGCTGCCTCGACTTGGCGCAGCGCGCTTCCTCATTCACTCGCATCAACCAGCAGAGGCACTCATTACGCTCCGACAAATCGTCACGGCGCATCCCGCTTTGCCTGAACCTCATGCGTGGCTTGGGTTCGCATTGATCAAAAGTGGGGGCAGCGATGAAGACATTTGTCGTTGGAACAAGCAACTGCCGACGCATGCTGACGAACACCCCATGATCTGGTACGTGAGGTCACTGTGGGCAACACGTACCGATCAAAACCGGGCAGCGATTCGTTGCTTATGGGAAGCTGTCCGCCGCGATCCCAATTACGATAGTGCGCTAATTGCCTTATCGCGCGCGCTGTCGAAGGACGGTCAAGATGCCGCCGCGGAGGTTTTTCGTGATCGAGCGGATCAGCAATATCGCCTCGCCGCGCTGTTAAAGCAGGTCCACTTTTACCGGGACGACCTTGCTCGACTACCCGGCGGTGTTAGAAAGCTACGGGCGGTGGCCGAGCATTGCGAGGCGATGGGGCGACTTTGGGAGGCTTGGAGTTGGTATTCAGAGATCCTGGAGTTCCAGCCGAACGTGAACTGGGCGCGCACTGCCCGTGATCGTCTTGTGGTGCGGCTGAAAACAACGAAGCCGGGAAAGACGCTCGCCGATTTCAATCCAACTCGAAGTATCGATCTTTCCAATCACCCTCTCCCTCGCTGGGATTCAGCGCGAACGGTAGACTCGCCGAAGGTGAGTCGCGTGCGTTTGCCGACAATCCAATTTATCGATGTCGCGAAATCAACGGGATTGGATTTCAGGCATTTCAACGGTGGCGACCCACAGGCCCCGCAAACGCGCCTTTTGGAAACGACGGGGGGCGGTGTATGCGTGCTGGATTACGATGCCGATGGTTGGCCGGACGTTTACTTGACGCAAGGGGCCGAGAGGGCAACAGCGCCTGGACGCCGAGTCGATCGAGACCGATTGTTTCGCAATATGGGCAACGGAACGTTTCGCGACATGACCGTCGAGGCCGGACTCGGCGATGCGCGATTCAGCCAGGGTGGGAGCGTCGGCGACTGGGACGACGACGGAATGCCCGACATCTTCCTGGCGAATCTCGGTGCAAATCGCCTCTACCGAAACAACGGCGATGGAACTTTCAGCGAAGTGTCATGGTCGGCAAATCTCGCCACGTCGGAATGGACCACGAGCTGTCTGATTGCGGATGTGAACGGCGATGGATTCTCTGATCTGTATGAAGTGAATTACGTCGGTGGGGACGCGACACAGCGACTCTGCACGACAAACGGGCGCAGCACCCCCTGTACGCCAACAAAGTTTCCGGCCCAGGACGATCGACTTTGGCTTAACAGTGGAGACGGCCGTTTTAGCGATGTCACTCATCAAGCCGGAGTTGTCGGCCGCGATGGAAAGGGACTGGGAATCATCGCCGCCGACTTTGAACAATCGGGGCGATTGAATCTGTTCGTGGCCAACGACGGCGCCCCCAACTTTTACTTTCGCAACACGACTCCGCAAAAGGGAGGCCCCCCCAGTTTTCAGGAAGATGGACTGCGAAGTGGTTTGGCGCTAGACCGTGTTGGGCAATACCAAGCCTGTATGGGAGCCGCCGTAGGTGATGCAGACGGCGACGGGCACCTGGACGTTTTCGTCACGAACTTCCTTGACGAATTCAACACCCTTTATATCGCCGATGCCACGATCAACTCATTTGACGACCGGACTGTCGCGTTTCGTCTCTCCGCACCCAGTCGAAATCTGCTGGGATTTGGGACGCAGTTCATCGATGCGGACCTCGACGGTCGGCCCGATCTGATCGTTACGAATGGCCACATTCGGGATTCGAATAGTTCCACAATTCCCTATCGAATGCCAGCACAGTTCTTCCGAAATGTGGAGGGACGCTACTTCGAGGAAGTCTCGGCAAAGTCCCTCGGACCGTTCTTTGACCGGCGGTTGTTGGGAAGAGGGATGGCCCGTTTGGATTGGAATCGCGATGGTCTCGAAGACGTCATTATCTCGCATATTGCATCGGAAGCCGCACTGTTATCCAACCAAACGAGTCCGCACGGGCACTTCGTCTCGCTAAGATTACGCGGTGTTGACGGAAGCCGAGATGCGATCGGCACGTCGATCCAGTTGACAGTGGAAGGACGCACGATCGTACGGCAACTTACCGCCGGCGACGGCTATCTCGCCAGCAACCAACGATTGCTCGTAATTGGTCTCGGCTCCAGCCGTCAGATCAAAAGCATGACCGTACGATGGATTTCCGGCCAAACGCAGACATTTTCTCACGTCCCGATTGATACGGAATTGATACTAATCGAAGGGCGCAAAGAACTCTTACGGATGCCCGCACCGCGGTAACGGGGGATGAGCCGCTTAGACTTTGGGTTTCGGTGATCGAAATCGCCATCTGCCTGGCAACACGCCCCTCACCGGCAATGCCCGGCCGCAGTTTCAACCACGTCGCGACCTCGATTCCCGAAAACGGGGCAGAAGTTGGCAATCACGCGATGACGAATCTCAACTCGCATCAAGACCCAACTGGCGATCACTCTGTTCGCGAACGAGACAAGAGCCGTGTTGCGGCCAGAATTGGCATCGGACTGATTTTGCTCTCGGGTGTGCTGTGGTTTTCGCTGTTTGCGATTCCGTTTCTTCCGTTGACGATGGGTCAAAAGGCGGCACTGGCCGGCGCGTTCTTCGTCGGCGTGCAGATTGCGTGGTGGTCGGGTGCAGCTCTCGCCGGACCGCAGACAGTGTCATGGATAAAGTCGTGGTTTCGCAGACGGAAGAAGACTGACGAGCTTTAACCTGCAGTTTAGCCGGTCGGTTTCCTAGAACAGCAGGAAGTTGTCTGACCGCGAACGACGCGATTTGGCGCGAATAAAATGATCTGTCTGTGCTGTTAGGCGGTTCGAGTTTGTCGAGATGATCCTGTCAAATTCGCGAAGATTCGCGGTCGCTCTTTATTGGTTCCCGCCGGTGACCACGTTAGGTCACTTCACGTCAGGCGTCCCGAGTTCCACCGGATCGCTTGGAAACGATATCAAGCGATGTTCGTTTTCGGCCACGACCGCAGTGGCGAACTGCGTGTCGCCAGCGCGAGGTGGTTCGA
>CAUZOL010000255.1:0-10050 GCA_963581435.1 Planctomycetota bacterium | reverse complement strand
AGAAATACGTCGATTCCGCCGGTCGCGTTGAGAAGTTCCAGAAGAAGTACAACTGGGACAAACGCCGGCAAGACGCTGCGGCTAAGGAAGAGGCTGCCAAAGCAGAAGCGGCTGCCCCACAAACCGCAGACGACGCCGGCAAGTCGTAGCGACTTTCGTAACCGCGCGGGACGATTTTCCGCAACAGTGCGGTCGCGGCGCGCGCGTCACGCGGGCGGCAGCCTTGCTCAGGCAGCAAACAGATTTGACGCAGAGACGCGAAGTCGCAGAGATTCGCAAAGAGGAAGCTGGCCGCTGATCGCCGATTTCGACAGCAAGTTCCCTCTGTGTCTATCAGTAAGTAGCGACTCTGATGCGGAGGTTTCTTTGCGCAACCTTGGCGGATCTGCGCCTTTGCGTCAGAATCTCCATACGTTGAAACGACAACGATTCGCCGTAATCTCGGGTTCCAGCGGACAAAAGTGAGCGTTGATCATGTTTCCCAGTTTGGAATCAAAGCTGGAGCGATTTGAGGAACTGCAGCAACAGTTGCAGGATCCGGCAATTGCCTCCGACCCCAACAAGTTCATTCCGCTGCAGCGAGAAATGGGCGGCTTGCAGAAGGTTGCAAAAGCGGTCCGCGAATTTCATGAGCTGGAAGGAGACATTTCCGCCGCTCGCGAAATGGTTGAAGAAGAAACCGAAGCCGACGCCAAAGCCTACGCCGAAGAGGAATTGGCTGAGTTGGTTGCTCGTTTGGAGCCGAAGCAGGAAGAGTTGGAAGATCTTGCCACCGCCGGCGACTCCATCACCCGTGGCGGATTGATTATGGAAATCCGCGCTGGCACCGGCGGCGACGAAGCCGCCCTGTTTGCCGGCAATCTGCTGGATATGTACAAGCGATTCGTCGAAAGCCGTCGCTGGAAATGGGATGTCATCGACGGACACCCCACTGAATTGGGTGGCTTCAAAGATGTGACCCTGTCGATTTCCGGCGAGGGGGCATTTCATCAGTTGCAGTTCGAGAGCGGCGGCCACCGCGTGCAGCGAGTCCCCGACACCGAAACGCAGGGCCGCATTCATACCAGTGCCGCGACCGTCGCTGTCCTTCCGGAAGCATCCGAGGTCGAAGTCGAGTTCGGCCCCGATGATCTGAGAATCGACACCTTTCATGCCAGCGGCCCGGGTGGCCAGAAGGTCAACAAGACCGAGAGCGCCATTCGCATCACGCACTTGCCCACGAACACCGTCGTGCAGTGTCAGGATGAAAAGAGTCAGCACAAGAACAAAGCCAAGGCAATGCGTGTGCTTCGCAGCCGCGTGCTTGAAGCATTGCAGCGCGAGGCCGCCGAAGCACGGGCCGACCAACGGCGAACCCTCATTGGTTCCGGTGATCGCAGCCAACGCATTCGTACATACAATTTTCCGCAGAATCGCATCACCGACCACCGCATCAACCTCTCCATCCACAAGCTCGATCAGGTTATGCAGGGCAATCTCGACGAACTCGTCGATGCCCTGATCGAATTCGACCGCCAGGAACGACTTGGCAGATGAAGGAAAAAGTAAAAAGGCAAAAGTAAAAAATTCGGAGAGGTTACCTGTCCTGTTTCGTACTTTTTACTTTTGCCTTTTTCCTTGAAAGGACGAAGTCTCTCCGTGTCATCTTCCGAACCGTGGACCATCCGGCGGATTCTCGAATGGACCATTGGACATCTCACGGAAAAGATGATCGACACGCCGCGGCTCGATGCAGAAATTCTTCTTGCCCACGCCTGCGGCTGTCAGCGGATTGAACTCTACACCCGCTACGATGAAGTGCTGGGCGATAAGCCGCGCGGCGTGATGCGCGAACTGGTGCTGCGACGCGCGAAGTTCGTGCCGGTTGCATACCTTGTCGGCCACCGTGAATTCTTCAGCCTCGATTTTCGCGTGACGCCCGACGTTCTGATTCCGCGCCCCGATACCGAAACGCTCGTGCTGGAATTGGTCGAATTGGCCAAAGCATTTGTCGCACCGAGAATTCTCGACATTGGAACCGGCACCGGCTGTATCGCGATCACGACGGCCGTCAATAACCGAGCTGCGACCGTGACTGCGGTCGATATCAGCCCAGCAGCACTGAAAGTCGCCCACGCGAATGCCGTTCAGCATGAAGTGGCCGACCGATTGAGATTGCTTGAAGGCGACCTGTTCGCACCACTGAATCCCGCCGAGCCGTTCGACATCATCGCATCCAATCCGCCGTACATAGCCGAGCAGGAATGGGAATCCCTCCATCCCGATGTTCGGCAGCACGAACCGCGACAGGCACTGATCTCCGGCAGCGATGGCCTCGACATCATTCGCCGCCTGATCAAACAATCGCCCGAATTCCTCGTACCCGGCGGACATCTTTTGTTGGAGATTGACACAACGCAATCCGATGCCGTCCGCAGCCTGCTCGAAGCCGAATCGACATTCGAGAATATCCGGCTAATCAACGACCTGACCGGCCGACCCCGCGTGGCGGTTGCCAGCAAGTGCGGACAGTAGACTACAGAATTGCGAGGCCGAGGCTCCCGCTGAACCGCGGGGGCGGGAATGGCTCGACCCCATGCAAAGTGAATGGGGCGATCAGCGAAGCCGGCGATCCGCAGCAGCCGGTCTTTGTGTGATTGGTTCATCTGAGACTAGAATTGGGGTTTGCGCGGCTTGTTGGTCTTGTCGTCCGCCGGCCTCGTCGGCCGCCCTGATGATGACTTCGGCCCCACCCGCGCCAGTGATTCCACATTCGCCCCAATCGGTTTTCCTTGGATCGTCCAACGGACTGCCTTTGATAACGGATGCAATACGAAATCTGCCGGCTCCAAATCTCTTGACGGGGGCAGCGGTTTTTTCAGAGCGATGGCACCGCTGCCGTGTAGCGGTCGCAAACAGGCTGCCGATCCCCAGGCTTTGGCCCATCCCGTCTCGAAATGTTCTGCAACACCGCTCGTCTCAGCGGGGCCATCGAGGTGTTTTCGCAGCAGGTGAGTGTAGCCGTTTGCCTGTCCCCACCATCGCATCTGTTGTTCGGTACGGGCATATGTTGCATTGTACTCCAACAAAACCGGCCCGTTCTTGGATGCGCCGCTTACCGGCGGTGCAAAAATCGTGTTCTCCACAAACAACTGCAGTGGTCTCGCCGCGGGCTGATTTATGGGGTCTGATGAGACCTTGAAGAAAGTTCGCGCCGCAGACAGGGTGCTGTTTACGATGTGAGCCGTGCCGTGGATAAGCGGCCCGTCGCCACGAATGTCGAGGTCGAACATATCTCCGGAACTTACCAACACACTGTTGCTGACGAACATCGCACGCCCGGCGATGTTCAGTTGCAACAGTTTTCCAAGACTCTTGAAGTAACTGTCACGAATTTCGCCAAACTGCTGATAGCGGCCGGCATCCATCGACTTGACCGATGCATCGGCAGACCGTTCCCAGCGGATCAACCCTTCTGTCCGGGAATTGTCGGCAAGCGGTCCCAAGACGACGCAATCCTCGAACAAGAAGCTCCCCTCTCGGGCAACGAGCAACCACTTGGGATAGGAAACGCTCTTTGAAATCGGAATCCGAAATCTTCCGTGCGAAATTTCGATTCGGCCTCCCTCATCAACCGACACGAGCGCATCCGAAAGTAATCCTTCCCGTTCGGCCGTCCTGGCATTAACGGCCTTTGGTTCGATTTGCAAAGGAAGCCTTCCCGTTTGGCGAAACTCAATCCGAATTGAAATGCCACGGACATGAATTGGACTTGATTTTCGCGTTCCCGCCCCCGATGCCACGAACAAAGTGCCGCTGCGCCAATCACCGCGAGATATGACCTTTCCAAGATCTTCTTTGGCCAAATCGATTTGAATTCTCCGAACCGGATCGCGGTTCTGGAAAATCGTCGGCGGCAAGATTGGTTGCTCGGCGAGCGCGGCCACTCTTTGCATAATCTCAGATGACGGTGAGATGAGATCGGCCGTCTGACAACCCGGCGCACCACCATCGGTGGCAGCGACTCCTTTCACTTCAGTCGTGGTCGAATCAAACAAAATCGGCTCGGCCTCAGCGAGACTCGTCAGCGGCTGAATCGGCCACTGCAGATTCTTTGCAAATCGCGATGAATCCACCAAACGGTTCCATCTATTTTCCCACTGCGGAATGCTCGATTTGAGAAAGGGCGGATCGCCGTCGTGCTTTAGGAACGCGGTCCACCCCGTGTAGATTGACGAGCGAACCGTCCAGGTCAGATTGATGAACGATGACTCATCCGCTCGCCGGTTCTCCTGCAACGGCCAATTGCCAAGCGAGGCAAGAACTGCCTCTCCGTCCCGTTGCTGCGTTGCGAAAAGTGAATTGAGTGTCAGCACTCCGGTGGGCGGCAATCCGCCGCCCTTGCCGCGTGCGAATTCAAATGCCGCCCTCGACGCGACGCCCGTGCACGAAATAAACCGAAGAACCCGCTCGAACGATTCTCCCCGACCGGCCCTCTTGCGTTTGACACTTGCCGCCGCAGCAGCCGACATCGATCCGCTGACCCGGATGATCGGAGCCATTCCTGAAATGAACAAACAATTGGACGCAACGAGATCACATGCTGCACCACTGGCCGCAATCGCTGTCAGATCCTCTCCCCGAATCAACACTCTGTCGAGCAGCAAACGCACCTGCTTGGAAACAGATTTCTTATCGGCAGGAAACGACGAACGGACCACTGTTGTCGGGCCGCGGCGTTTACCCAACAGCGTAAACGAACACTGTCGAATCGCCAAGTCGGAAGCGACCACGTCGAATAGGGTTACGGAGCCTTCCTCACCAAATCGCTCGGCCGATGCTGCCATATCGAGATTCAACAACGTCAGCGAACCGTCCGCCACGGTGACCACCGGTCTGGCGGGATCGTCCGTATCGGGTTGCAGGACGACAACCGGCGGCCCGTTCGGCTTGCCGGCAATGATGACTTTTTGCCCTCCGTTGATCTCAATCGGATTCAATTCGAACGGTCCCGCACCAACCAATTGGATGACACCGCCAGCTGAGGGCAATTGCTTGAGGGCCGCATTGATGTCGGAGTATTTCGAAACGGTCTCGCCAATACGTCCGACCGATAGCGTTTGTATCCCGGCAGCGTGCCCACTGACTTGTGGACTCTCCGGTGTGGCGAATTCCACAATCCACGGCGGCATGTACTCTTTCTCGCCGTCGCGACCAATTTCAATTGTCTTCAGTACGGTCGAGTCGGCCGTCGGTCGGATGTGAACGACAGCCCGCACGTCTTTCGGAATTGGTGTCTGCTCTCGTGCCGGCACATCGCCATTCGGACGACCGCCGTTGTTTGGATCGTTGCCACCGCCACTGTTATCTCCAGACGAACCACCATCCGCCGAGCCAGGAGCCGCGGGACCATCCCCGGACGGCACCATCCCATCACTCTCATCGTCAAACGACGTATTGCCACCGCGATCGACACTCACACCGCCGCTGTCGAACACACTGGAGAATTCCCGAATGAGCACCACAACCAAAACTAACAGACCGGCGATTGCCCCCAATCCGACAGCGTATTTAATCCAATCGTTGCTCTCATCCGGTGAATCGGCGACCGTCGCGTTTGCGGCAACGCCGGTCCGAACGCCAGCCGCTGCAGACGTCGGGGTGGTTCTCTGTGACTTCCTCGCTGAACTCCGCGACGATTTATCCGATTTGGATTTCGCGCTGCTTCTCGATGACTTCTCTGGCTTCTCCGGTTTCTCTGGCGTGTCCCGCGGCGTTTCTTCCGATGTGTCCCACGCCTCAGGTTCCGCGGAAGCCCTCGATTTGGTTTGAGATGAATTCTTTGTTGTGGTCCGTGACGACTCTCCTCTCGTCTCCCGCGCTTTGTCTCGCGAAGTTTTCGATGATTCTCCCGTCTTGTCCGGAGCTGTGTCTCCCGAAGTTTCCGATGATTCTGCCGTCGTGTCCCGCTTCCTGTCTCTCGAGGTATCCTTCGTTTTACTTCTCGAAGTGTCCCGCCCTTTGTCCCTCGATTTTGTTCTCGAAGCGGTCTCCGAGTTGGTGTCGTTCTCCGATCGAGCGGATGTGTCGCGGCTCGGTTGGGAATCACCGACATCGGAAATCGCCGCCAACAACTTATCGGCCGATGTCGCGGTCAGCGAGTTGACGTTCTCCAGATCGGCGAGCAACTCGGCCGGCGTTTGATAACGGTCGGCCGGTTTTCGCGCCATCATACGGTGCATCGTTTCGACGACGCCCTCGGGGACAGCCTCGTTCTCGTCGCGCGGATCGGGCCGCGACTTTGAGGCGTGATTGTACATTTTGTTGGTCAGGCTACCCGTGGCAAATGGAGGGGTGCCGGTCAGCATGTGGTACCAGGTACACCCCAGCGAATAGATGTCGCTGCGAATGTCGGCCAGTTTGCTGTCGCGCGCCTGCTCAGGAGACATATAATCAACGGTGCCAACCGTCATGCCGGCCCGTGTGATTCCGGTCTCGATCTCATCGTCCACCGACCGGGCCAGCCCCATGTCGGTTAACTTGACCGTTCCGCTACGCTGAATGAGCAAATTGGACGGCTTGATGTCGCGATGGACAATATTGCGAGCATGCAGATGGTCCAATGCACTTGCGACCTGTTTGATGATATCGATCGACCGCTTCACCGGCAGTACGCCCCGGCTGCCCAGCAGCTTGAAGACGTCGGTGCCTTCAACGTATTCCAGCGCGATATACAGGTACCCGTCGGCCTCGCCAGCTTCGTAAATCGTAACGATGTTGTCGTGTTTCAGTTGGGCCGCCGCGTGCGCCTCCGCCTTGAAGCGTTTGACCAGAGTGGCGTTCTTCGCCTTTTCGCGCGGCAACATTTTCAACGCGACAGATCGTTTCAGTTGCGTATCGAGAGCGAGATAGACCGCCCCCATACCGCCGGCACCGATCTTCTTGCGAAGTTCGTACTTGCCCAGCTTCTGAACCGCAGGCCCACCGCCCTCTGGAGGCGTCGATGCGGCCAGCGGATCCTGACCGCCCTTGCCGGAAGCCGAAGCCATTCACGCTCCTCAAACTCTACAGAGACAGGACAACACAATATGCGGAACAATCACAGGCCGCTCAATTGATTTCGCTGGAAATGATATTTGGACCGCGCTTCGGCAATATCGCAAACGCAAATCGGCACCGGCCGTCAGAAAGCCACAGACGATCAGTGATTCACCGTTGAGTCGCGGCGATTCCCCCCGAACAGGATGTATTGCCAGAACACGAATGCGTCTGATTTGAAATTATGCACACTTGGAATCAGTCTACAGAATAGCAGAATCCGATCCGTCGCGTCAAAACTCTGGGACAAATTCCAGTAATTCGGTGGATTCGCTCCGTGTCATATCGCCCGATGAACTAACCGAAATCAATCCGGGATACGCTGGCACGTCCCATCGCAAGTCCTTCGTACGACTGGATTTCGCGTAGTCTGCACCGGACAAGGCGTGTTGACCGAGACTTCGTGCGCAGATATAGTCTCAACGCCGTTGCCGGAGACGGCTGATCCGGTTGGAATTCACTTCGGCAAGTGGCGTCCCTGACTGAATTGGTCTCGTTCGCTTCAGCGATAATTGAGCGAGCGAACGCGCCGTCGGCGGCATGCGGGAATCGATTATGAGCAGAATTCTTGTTACGGGGGCGGCCGGATTTATCGGCTTCCATGTCAGTCAGCGATTACTCGAACGCGGCGACTTGGTTGTTGGTCTCGATAACATCGGCGACTACTACGATCCTCAACTGAAGCGCGACCGGCTCGCACAACTGACGCCCCATGACGGTTTTTCGTTTCAACAAACGGACTTAGCCGACCGCGATGCGATTTCCGCTTTGTTTGCCGATGAAGCTTTCGACGCAGTGGTGAATCTGGCAGCACAGGCAGGCGTGCGCTATTCAATCGAAAACCCACACGCTTATATCGACAGCAATCTCGTTGGTTTCGTCAATATTCTCGAGGGCTGTCGTCGCAGTGGAGTCAAGCACCTCGTGTATGCGTCGTCGAGTTCGGTTTACGGCGCGAATACAAAAATGCCGTTCTCCGTCGGCCGTAGTGTCAATCACCCGCTGAGCCTTTACGCGGCCACCAAAAAGGCCAACGAGTTGCTGGCCCATACCTATAGCCACTTGTACGGCCTGCCGACGACCGGTTTGCGGTTCTTCACGGTGTACGGTCCGTGGGGCCGGCCCGACATGGCTTTGTTCAAGTTCACCAAAGCCATCATCGATGGCCGGCCGATCGACGTCTACAACCACGGAAAGATGCAGCGAGACTTCACATTCATCGACGACATCGTCGAAGGAGTCGTTCGAGTCGTCGATCGTATTCCCACGCCAAATGCTGATTGGTCCGGCGAAACACCGGACCCGGCCACCAGCTTTGTGCCGTACCGCGTTTACAACATCGGCAATAACAATCCCGTGGAACTCATGCGACTGATTACCGTCATCGAATCGTGCATTGGCAAAGAAGCAGAGAAGAACTTCATGCCGATGCAGCCGGGTGATGTGCCGGCCACATTCGCCGACGTGGACGATTTGATTCGCGACGTCGGCTTCAAGCCCGCCACACCGATCGAAGAGGGCGTATCTCGCTTTGTCGAATGGTATCGATCGTATTACAATGTGACCGAGTAGCAAATGACGTGTGACGCGGCGCGGCCGCATCCGGTTGTCGCCAGAGGCAGTTTTAAATCCCCTCTCCCCGGTGGGGGAGAGGGACAGCTTCAAAGCCGAAGGCGATTGAAGCAGGGTGAGGGCGGCCGATGCACCAGAAAACAGCCCTCACCCCAACCCTCTCCCAGAGGGAGAGGGGGTTTTGAAACTACCTCGAAGCACGGCCACTATTTCCCGTTGACCCGACCGAATTCGTTGAATTGGAAACCGACAAATGGCCATCTTGCCGGGACGACTGGGAACGCTGACCGCCCGCGATGTGATGACCGCCCAGGTCATTGTTGTCTACGAACAGGATACGCTGGAAACGGCAATGGCGACGCTCAAAGAGCATCACATTACCGGTGCGCCGGTTGTCGATGATGAAAACCGATTCGCGGGAATCTTCTCGATTTCGGACGTGATTCCGGGCGAAGGTCGAGTCGATTCCCTCATGCCGCCATTGGTCCACGGCGATGATAAAGTGACGTGGGAACTGTACGACCGCGCTGCCCCGAACGACCCGCAATTATCGACCGACAAGGTCTACTCCCGCATGTCGCAGCCGGTCACCTCGATCACCGTCAATGCGTCCCTGGTGGAAGCCGCCCGCGTCATGTGCGACGGCCATTGGCATCGAGTCCCCGTCGTTGACAAAGACGGATCGCTGGCCGGCATCATCTCCACATTGGACGTCCTGGCCGCCCTCGTCAACACCGCCGACGAACCGGGTTAGGCGTCGGCGTGTCGAAGAGGAACTCCCTCCGCCAGCTGCCTCACTGACCGCGAGGCGCGGAAGTGGTTGCGTCGATCTCTTTGATCCGTTTCTCGACGAGCGTTTTCTGCAATCCCGTCAATTCCCCGACCGCTTTGCCGTACCAGTGTCTGGCACGGGCCAGCCATTGGGTCTTCTGGATGCGGTTCGCTTTCTTCGACTGGGCGAGTTTCCACCAGGCATCGGCGGCGGCCTTCATTTGTTCGGCATTCGTTGGTTTGGTGATTTCCAATTCCACGACCGCTTTCAAATCGGCGTTATCACTTTTCGCCAAAAACGGCAGGCCGGCGGTCCAATCCTGTTTGATGAAACAGAGGTAACTTCCCCACAGCAAATTCGCTTTGGGATCGTCGGGGTTTTCGGCGAGCGTCTGGCTGGCCTTGGCGGCGTCATCGTCCCGTTGTTTCAGGGCGATAATCTTCCTGCGAACATCCAGGATCTCTTTGGCCAACGGCCGTTGCCGGAATTTCGTCGCTGTGCTGCTAGGAGCCTGTCCGGAAAGCCGTTGTGTGGCGGAGTCGGTGAGGTCTAGAATTTCAATCTTTTCGGTCGCTGTTCGGCTTGACCGTTGTTCTTTGTGGCCGGTTCGGAAGATGGGCTACCCTCAC
>CAUZOL010000254.1:0-10062 GCA_963581435.1 Planctomycetota bacterium | reverse complement strand
TGGTCGCCGGCCTGGATTGATCACGTCGAGGTATTCGATTTTGGCGGCGGCATTGTCACGCTTACGCTGTTTGAAGTCGATCAGGAAATCATCGACGACTTCAGAAAGGAAAAGGACGACCGCATCGCAGTGGCCGTTGCCGAGAAGACGCTTCGCACCTGGTTCCACCGTTCCGACCGGAAGTTTTGCAAGTTGGTTGAGTGGAAGGAAGTGAAGAATCCGGCGCTGGGCAGCAGTGGAATTCAGTTGCGATTGAAGTTTGTTGAGTTGCTTTCCGGCTACCGTCCCGGTGACTGTGTCCGTGTCAAATGCGACAGTTGGAAATTCGTGACGGTGCCGCCAGAAGAACGCCTCACGTCACGAGCGGAACAAGAACGCGGTGCGAAGATGGTGCTACCGTGGTAATTTGAACCGCCCATAGACGCCAATCAACGAGCTGCTGTTCACTGGCGGTATCCCCAAACGGGCCTCACACAAAGCCATAACCAATGGAGATCAAAATGAACCGAACCACATCCGCGTTGCTTGTTGCCCTGGCGGTTTTAACAAGCATCGTTGAGGTCGAAGGTGGCGAATCGCTTGTCGCGCCTGGTGCAAAGGTGAAGAAACTCGCCGGCGGGATGAAATTCACAGAAGGTCCAGTCTGGCTGCCAAACGAGAAGAAGCTCGTCTTTTCTGACATTCCCAACAGCAAACTGATGCAGTGGAGTGCAAAGGACGGACTGTCGGTGTTTCGTAAAAGCGAAAACGCCAACGGGAATATTCTGGATCTTGAGGGGCGGATCATTTCCTGTCAGCACGGTGCCCGTAACCTTGTTCGGATCGAAGCCGATGGCAGCACGACCGTTCTGGCGGACAAGTTTGAAGGTAAGCGATTCAATTCGCCGAACGACGTGGCAGTAATGTCGGACGGAACGCTGTGGTTTACCGACCCGCCGTGGGGCCTGACCGGGCCACATGAGATTCCCGGGCATTGGGTCTACAAGCTCGACCCGAAGACTGGCAAAGTGGACGTGGTTCACAAGTCTCTGGCGATGCCAAACGGCATCGTCTTTTCGCCGGACGAAACGCGCATTTACATCGCGGACACCGGTGGTCACAAGCGGCACCCCGACCCCAAATTTCACAAGCTGCCGGCCAGCATCCAATGCCATGAAATTGGCGAAGACGGAAAGCTTGGCAAGAAGCTGTTCCACATCGATGCCGGCAGCGACGGGATGGCCGTTGACGTCAAAGGCCATCTATACACAACGCACGCGGGCAATGTGCATGTCTACGATGCGGATGGCAAAGAACTGGAAGAAATCGAAGTCCCCGAAGGTCCCGCCAACGTCTGCTTTGGCGGCGACGATTTCAAGACCCTGTTCATCACGGCTCGCACATCACTCTACAGCGTGCGCGTGAAATATCCCGGAGCGAAACCCAAAGACGCGAAGTGATGCTTGGCATGAGAATGCCAGACGGCATTGTCAGCAGACGAGTTGCTACGCAAAGATTCAGTCACTGTAAGAGCTCCACTCAATGAAATTTCTACCGACGATAATTGTCCTGCTGCTCTCTACTGCCGCCAATTCACGCGCAGCCGACGAGACGGAGGGATTTGCGGCAACCGTGCAGCCGTTCTTCCAAAGGTACTGCCTGCGTTGTCACGATGCGAAGAAGCAGGAGGGCGAGTTCCGGCTCGATACACTGTCACGGGATTTCGGTACCGAACCGATTGCTCAGCAATGGGGCGAGGTCCTGTTTCGGATGAACAAAGGCGAGATGCCACCTGAGAAGGAGCCGCAGCCCAAGCCCGGCGAACTGGGCCAAGTTGTCGAATGGATTTCTGCGAGGATAAGCGAGGGACGCGCGGTGAGGATGGCCAGACGCGGACCGGTCGCGCACTATCGAGTCAGTCGGGACGAATATGCATACATGATCTACGACCTGCTGGGCGTTCACTTCGATGCTCGAATGCCGGGGGCTCTTAATGAGGATCCACGCTGGCACGGCTTCGATCGCATCGGCTCGATGTTGTCGCTCTCGCCGTCGCACGTGAATCGTTATTTCAAAGCCGCCGAGACGGTGCTGAATCAGGCCTTCCCATTGCAGCAACCCAAAGCAACGAAGCAACGAAACGGGGCCAAATCGCCGAGCCGCTGGCTGATCTTACCAGGTCTCCATCAGGGAAATTTCAACGTCCGCCACCCTGGGCTGTACCGCATTCGCGTACAGTTGAGTGCCTTGCCTTCGTTCAAAGGCCGAATGGCGCGGCTTTCAATTTGGAACAATAGCCTGAAACGCGCTGAAGTTGGCCGAGATGTTCGCGCGCCGGAGGAAAAGCCCACAATCGTCGAAATCGACGCGTTTCTACCAAGAGGCGGGTTTCAACTGACCAATGAAGCACCCGGAAAACTGGACGACGGCCCCTCACTCGGCGGCACCCCCAGGACCGTCACACGCCTCAAGGACTATCGCACCGCGCCCACGGGCTACAAGCTGTTTACCGACGACGGCAGGTCGATTTTTCCATTGTTGATTGTGGATTGGCTCGAATTCGAGGGACCGATCCTGACCGAGACGGACCGGAAGAAACGGGAAGGCTTGTTTCCTGTCGCAGAGCAGGTTTCCAACTTGCCTTCTGATCCCAAACAGGTTGAAATTCTGCACGACGAAGCGCGCGACTGCCTCAAACGATTCATGACCCGCGCGTGGCGACGACCCGTAACCGATGCGGTCGTTGATCGGTATTGGAAAATCGTCGAATTGGAACTCGCGTCGGGTGAAAACTTACGCTCGGCTTACATGGCCGCGATGACGGGAGTGTTGGCGTCGAAAAACTTCTACTACCTCGTGGAAGGTTCGCCGAAACAGCGGCGGGAACGGATCAACGACTGGGAACTTGCATCTCGGTTGTCATTCTTTTTGTGGAGTTCACTGCCGGACGAGGCGCTGTTCGCCGCCGCAAGCAAGGGTGAGTTACACAAACCTGAAGTGCTGCGAGCGCAACTGAAGCGAATGCTGACCGATCCGAAGATCGGTCGGTTCGCCAACTCATTTCCACAGCAGTGGCTGCAACTGCATAAAGTCGGCATGTTCCCCCCCGATCCGGAACTCTATCCGGACTACGACAAGTGGCTCGAAAAGAGTATGGTTTTCGAGACCACTCACTTTTTCAATGAAGTGTTCACTAGGAACCTGCCGATCCTCGCATTTCTCTCATCCGACTGGACCGTGATGAATGCGCGGTTGGCGATGCATTACGGCATGCCGCAGCTCAAAGAGACGGGATTCCAGCGTGTGCAATTACGACCCAAAGACCATCGCGGAGGTCTGCTCACACAGGCGTCGGTTCTTTCGCTCACATCGGATGGAACTCGGCACAGGCCAGTCCATCGAGGCGTCTGGGTATCCGAAGCGATCTTCGGCAAAACCCCGCCCCCGCCCCCGCCCAATGTCAAACCACTAGAACCGACACCAAGCAACAAGCCGAAAGCGACCGTCCGCCAGCAACTTGAAGCTCACGCGACCCACGCGACCTGCGCGTCGTGCCACCGAAAGATCGACCCGCTGGGCTTCGCCTTCGACAATTACGATGCCATCGGCCGCTGGCGAACAACGGAGCGGGTGAACGGCGGGCAGGGCGACGATCCGCCAATCAACGCCAGCGGCGCACTGCCCGATGGCCGGGACTACAACGGACCCGCTGAATTCAAGCAGCTTCTGGAACAGGATGTCGACCGCTTCGCCGCTGCGTTCGTTGAGCAGTTAGCGACGTTTGCTCTACGACGAGTCATGACGACTGACGATGCCGCCCAAATCAAAGCGATCACCCAAGCCAGCATGCACGACGACTACCGCCTGAGAACGGTGATCGAAAAATTTGTCATGTCGGAACTGTTCCAGAAACGTTGACTGCAAATACGGGCTTGGTTGTGAGATGTGACGTACAGAGATCGAGCTTCGATACGCCTTCTATGGTCCCAGGGGTGTTGGCTTTTGTGCATACCTGAGACCGGCATGCCGACGTAATTCCGAACGCCAGTGAGCCTGTGTGTGCGTGTCAAGAAGTCATGTCGCATGACACACGCCGTAAAACGACCCTTTCTTGAGATTTGAAACGACTCTCGTCTGACATTCCTCCTCCCGCTGACCCTCGTGTAGCCAAAGTCGAACAAGCAGCCCGCGCGGAGTCCGCGAATACGTTCGTTTTTGCGAAGGGCTCTCGAATCACTCGACGCTCCCCGCAACTTGCACGAACTGAGTCCGCTATTGCCGTTCGCGCTGCTGTCCGTCACAACATTCTGGACTTTTCTGCGCGAGTTCTCGCCACTTTCCCGTGCGAGATTCTGAGATTCAGCGAGATTCCAGTCGAGTTTTTCCTGTGAAGCCGTGAACCGCAGATGTGATGATGGAGGAATGACTTCCACAACTCGCATTCAGAAGAAATACGACCATCGCCTGCGTGAGCTTGTCTGATCGACAGGTGCAGTGGAACATGCAATCCAATTGGGAGTTCCCCGCTCAACGGCGCACGGTTGTTCTCATCGCCGCAGACCTCAAGTGGCGAGAACTCGCGCAGAAAACTCCAGAATGTCGTGACAGACAGCACGGCAGCAATTATCGAAAGCATCAGAACGCTGGATGCGAGTCTCTAGTTCGTTGCATTTCTGTTCAGGCTGATCCCGCAGCTGTCACACGACAAACACCGACTCCGATCACTTCATGTCGACGCCGATCTCGCATGCAGTTGCTGTTCATCTGGCCGCGGAAGGATGCCCGCCTGACGACCTGCGCGGAATACATGACGGACTTCGAATCTCTGCGTTCCAGCACGAGTCACTCCATGCGAATCGGTCAGCGCACATTCGAGTTCTTCGATCTCCAGGACCGTAATGTCGGCGGTGGCTCCGACAGCCAGCGTGCCGAGTTCGTGCTGGCGACCCAGAAACTTTGCCGGTTCTGACGTGGTCAAGCGGATGATCTCGTCCAGGTCCATTCCGAGATGCAGGAACTTGTCCATGGTGGTCAGTAGATCGAAGACCGGTCCGTGCAGGTTGTATGTGTGCAGATCACTGCTGATGAAATTGGGAACAACTCCCGCATCCAGCATGCTCTGAGCGACCGGCCACGAGAAGCTTCCCCAGCCGTGGCCGACATCCATCAACAATCCTTCGTCCAGCTTATCCTTCATCTGCGGCAACAGCCTGCCCGAATCATCGACGATGCCGCAACGCCTACCGTGAAAGCAGTGCGTCAACACATCGCCGGCGCGCATGTTGTCCAGCACATGCGGCATACTCAGAGTCGAATCGGGACTATGGATGACCAGCGGCAGCCCGGTTTCATCTGCAGCCTGTCGTGCCAGTTTTAACCCGGGGGCTTCGTTCTTGCCGTCGTCAGCCAGGTTCTCGGTCAGACGAATCTTGATGCCCACGATGCAGTCTCGATGCCGATCGACGGTGCGGACTACGTTTTCGACATTGCAATACCGCAGATCGGCCAACTCGCCGAGTGCCGGTAACGTCCCCGGACTGCTGATCAGCCCTTGTCCGGCAATGTGCAGCAGCGCATACAGCTTCGTCTCTGTCTGATCGATCACGAACTGCCGGAATCCATCGAAGATCAATCCGCCCGCCGTGCCAAAGTCGACGGCTGTTGTGACTCCGCGAGCCAGGCAGGTCGAATCCGCATCAATACCGAAGTGACTGACACCCGGAAACACATGCACGTGCATATCGATCAGCCCGGGCACAACGAGCAACCCGTGTACATCGGCAATCACCCTGGCCCGCTGTTCCGTACCCGGATCGCAGATGGCGGCAACCTTGCCTCCGGTCACTGCAACATCCCTCGGCGTGTGAAGTCCCGCAGCCGGATCCACCACCGTGCCGCCGCGCAGCAGCAGGTCATATTCAGTCATGAATTGTGGTTTTTCAGAATGGATGGAATTCGGTTCGACAGTCACTCGAATGGATCGACAACGACTTCAACCCTTCAACTCAAGGCCCTTCATCGTACCAGTGCTCGACGCAAAACGATCGACCTCAATCCCCAGTCGTTGCAGCATCGTGACATAGAGATTCGCGAGCGGGTCGTTGCTGTCTTGATCTCGGGCAATGTGTTGGCCGTGCCGGAAGCCGCCGCCGGCGAAGAGGACCGGCAGGTTGCGGTTGTTGTGGCCCCCGCTGTGCATGTGGGAACCGAGCAACACCATCGTGCGGTCAAGCAGATTCGATTCGCCTTCGGCAGTCTCTTTCAGTCGGCGGATGAAATCGCCAAACGCTTTCACATGCGCGGATTCGACGATGCCGAGCTGCTTGAGCTTTTCTGGATCCTGTCCGTGGTGCGAGAGATCGTGGTAATTCATCGAGACGCCGCGCAGCGCTGGCACATGGCTCGAATCGCCGACAGTGTACGTCATCAACCTGGTTGAGTCGGACTGAATCGCCAGATACATGATGTCGTAATTCAACCGCGCTCGTTCGATCGAACGCGTCTGGTCGAGAATGTTTCTGATGGGTTTGGCATCCGTTTTCGGTTTTGGCTTGTGTTGCCACTGTTCCGCTTTCTGCAGTTGCTGTTCCGCCTCGCGCACCGACGTGAAGTACTCGTCGAGTTTTCGATTGTCTCGCTGACCGACTCGGCGGCGCATTCGATTGGCACTCTCCAATACGGTGTCGAGGACACTCTGTCCTTCGCGCAGGCGGGCGATTTGCGTTTCCTTTTCGCCCGGCCGACCGACCAGAAACATCTTGTTGAAAAGGTGTTCGGGGAATGGGATCCCAGGAATCTTGACGCCGTTCGGTGACACGGATATTCCGCCACCGCCAAGGGCCATATACGCGAACCGGGTCTGCAAGCCGATCTGTCTGGCGGCGAGTTGATCCATGGAAATCGAATTCCGGAAGTTCGCGGCACCCGGATGCGGCGCGCCCGACAGCCATGACATAGACGCGGCATGACCGCCGTCAACTTCCGGATGTGACATGCCAGAGATGACCGTGAAGTCGTCGCGAAGATTGGCAAGCGGCTCGAGATAGGGAGTCGTTTCGTAGTCGCGGCCAGCTTTCGCTGGCATCAGGTTCGGTGGATGGAAAGAGAGTTCAAAATTGATAGCGACCATGCGACGCGGCTCGCGTTGCTCGGGTGGAATAGCCAATGCGACTGCCGGACTCATACAATCCAAAGCCGGTAACGCGATTGCAACGCCAGTACCCCGCAACATGGTCCGACGGGAAATACGTCGTGAAGTATTCATGTCAATTCCCTGAGTTGGGTTGTTTCGTTCTGTCGTAAACACGCTCTAAGGACTGTGGCTACGGTTGCCGAAATGTCTTGCTTTGCACAATCTCGTGTATCAATGACCGCAACCCGTAGTTCTTTGCTTTCACGCTCGCGACGATCCGTTCCACCTCCGGCCGGTCCGAAAACCCCAGTTGCCGACCCAGTGAATACGCCAGCAACAGCCGCGCGAGCGATCGTGGCATCGCGGTGCTGTCTTCGAGCAGCAGACGCTTGTAGTCGCGAATGTCGGCGAATTTTCGCCCGTCGGGCATCGTACCTGATGCGTCAACATCCGGGCCCTGGCGATATTGGACATAATGCATCGGTGCCTGCGGATGACGCGGTCGCTTAACGTACTTGCCGCTTCCTCGTGTGCGGTACCAGTCACGTTGAGCACCGATGACGTCGAAACTCTCCAATGCAAAACCTGGTGGGTCAATCTTCTGGTGGCAACGATTGCAGCTTTCGTGTTCGCGGTGTTTGGCGAGCTGTTCACGGATTGTGGTCGCTCCACGGATGTCAGGTTCAATGGCCTCGATCGTTGGTGGTGGCGACGGTGAGGGTGTGCCATACAAATACTTCAAAATCCACGCGCCGCGCAATACAGGTGACGTTCTCGTGCCATCGGCCGAAACCTTAAGGACACTGGCTTGAGTCAACACACCGCCGCGCACACTGTCGATCGGCAATTTGACTCGGCGAACCTTCAGCCCCTTGACGCCGTCGATGCCATAGAAATCGGCCAACGGCTTGTTCAGCATCGTAAAGTCCGAATCAATGAATGTGTTGACGCTGTGATCACGGTCGAGAACTTCGCGGAAGAACGCATGCGTCTCGTCGAGCATCGACTGGCGCAACAACTGGTCGTATTCTGGATAGAGGTTTCGATCCGGGACGGTGAAGTCCAGATCATAGAGTCGCAGCCACTGCCCGGTGAAGCTCTCGACAAACCGTCTCGATTTCGGATCGGAAAGCATCCGTTCGACCTGCGCACGAAGCACTTCCGGTTCTTTCAACTCGCCTCGGCCTGCCAGTGACAGGAGTTGCTCGTCCGGCAGGGAACTCCACAGGAAGTAGGAGAGGCGTGATGCCAATGCGTAGTCGTCGATAGTCGCCTGGCTCTTCGAGCCAAGTCTCCTTTCTTCCAAAAACAGAAGCTCAGGCGCGCAGATGATGCCTTTGAGTCCGCGTCTGAGCGCCGCCTCGAACGACAAGCCTTCGTCAAGCGCCTGCTTCGCAAGGGCGACGAACGGTTCGACTTCGTCCTTGTCCGTTGCGCGACGGAACGCCTGAGGAAGTGTCCGCGACAGAATCGCTCGAATGTCGTCGAGTGTCCCGGTTGCCGGATCAACATCACCAAGTAATTCCGTACGGTTTGTCGGTGGCCAGGGCTCGATCGGCCCTTCGATCTCGACGTCGCCGATGAACAACCCTGCCCCTTTGTATTCTTTCTCGTTGACCTTCCACCACGGAAAACCGCCGACGATACCGAACGCCAGGCAGTCGCCACGTTCGGGGTTGCGGTCTGTGAATTCTATTGTTGTGACCTTGCCAGGCTGTGCTTCGAAGAAGCCGATCGTATGTGGCGCGATCGCCCCTGTGTTTCCACCTTTGACATGTATCACCACCGGGCTTTCGCTCTGTTCGGCGCGCACTTTCATGCGAATTCGGAACAAGCCCGTCGACGGCAGACTCATGTCGTACAGCGGCAGAAACTTGGCTCCGCTGAACAGCACGACCCCATCTGCCAATTTTCGTTCCGACGAGTCCACTCCGCGGCGGGATGTCGCCAGATTCCCGGTCTTTTTGATCGTGCCTGGTTTTTTGGGCGGTCCAAACACGCGATCGAGCACAAGGTCGGCGGCTTCGACGTAAAGCACCATCTGCTCGGCCGACAAGGACAAAGCCGAGGCCGTCGTATCAAAGCCCTGTTCGGTGGAGTCGTCCGGAAGCAACCGTTTCACGTCGACATAGATGCCGAACAAGTCACGAACGGTGTTCTCATACTCGTTCCGGTTCAGCCGCCGCAGGACAACTTCGCGCGAAGCGAGGTCCGCTTGGATGAGCGAATTACCAAGTGTTGAGAGAAACGCTGTCTTCGACTCGACGCTTGGTCTCGCTGCGGACTTCGGCGGCATTTCACCAGTTGCAACTCGATCGTGAAGATAAACCCAACGCCGCCGCACCTCAGCGTCGGTCAGATCATCGGAATTCGTCTGAAGGTTCAGTCCGCCTTCCGGAGTATCACCCGAGTGGCAACCGATGCAGTATTGCTTAACGAACGGCGTCAATTGCTTTGGCAGCGGAGTTTGTCCTTGCGCAGTGGCAACGCCAAGTACAAGCACGACAATGAAGCCACTTGATTGGAATCTAACACACACGCGTTTGTTCCTGATGGGGTTGATTCATTCGACCTGGAATCGACCGATCTCGCTCAACGAATTCTACACCACCCGGCTCATCACCGCTGCGCATTCACTTCTGAAAGTTCGGTTTCAGGAATCCTCGGCTCCTTAACCAGGCGGTGCAGTTTTGTGTCCATGCCGAACAGGTGCCTTTACTGGGTCGCACGCCGAAGCCATGACCGCCGGATGAGTAAATGTGCAAATCGCTGTGAATGCCGGCTCGCTTCAGGCTCACGTACATTGTCACGCTGTGTTCCACGTCGCTGATCGGATCGTCTGAGGCGTGAACGAACAATAGCGGCGGAGTGTTCGCGGGCGTACGGACGGTCGGCGAGAGTCCTCCGATGACTTTGAAGTAGCCGGAATAAACCGGGATACCGAAGTCCGG
>CAUZOL010000253.1:0-10132 GCA_963581435.1 Planctomycetota bacterium | reverse complement strand
CGGCGATCACAGCTTCCCAGCAGAATCTCGAACGGAAACGCGCCGAATCTCAGATTCCCGCACGGAAAAGTGGCGAGAACTCGCGCAGAAAACTCCAGAATGTTCTGACGCGCAGCACCGCAGAAAACTCCAGAATGTCGTGACGGACAGCACGGCGGGACGTATTCTACGAATACAACGCCGGGGTATATCGACCTGTTTCCCTCGGAGAAATCAGGGCGTTGCTGCGGTATGTCGTGGCGACTGTCAACCAGCGAAACACGGAATTTTCTTGAGACCGTAAGCAACGACACAATTGTCACCGGTCCTCAGGCGATGATCTCGTCGACGACCGTGCCTTGAACGTCTGTCAGTCGGAAGTCGCGGCCGGCGTGACGATAAATCAGTCGCTCGTGATCGAAGCCCATCAGATGCAGCATGGTGGCATGCAGGTCGTGGACGTGCACTCGGTTTTCGACGGCCTGATACCCGAACTCGTCGGTGGCGCCGTAGGCCGTGCCGCCTTTGACTCCGCCGCCGGCCAGCCAGACGGTAAATCCGTGATGGTTGTGATCGCGGCCGGTAGGGACGGCGTTGGAACCGAGCGGAATTTCCACGGCCGGTGTCCGTCCGAATTCACCTCCACAGACGATTAGCGTATCTTCGAGAAGACCGAGACGATCGAGGTCATAAATCAGGGCGGCGATTGGTCCATCGGCTTGGTTGCCGAGATTCCGGTGCGCCGTAGCAATGTCGCTGTGAGAGTCCCAGGGTTGCACATCGCCGTGAAAACATTGAACGACTCGAACGCCACGTTCGATCAACCGCCGCGCGATTAACAACTGACGACCATGTACGGTCTCGGCCTTGTAGAGTTGCTGGATGGCTTTGCTTTCTTTGGAAATATCGAGCGCATCGGTTGCCTGCATCTGCATGCGATAGGCGAGTTCGAACGATTGAATGCGAGCTTCGAGATTATCGTCTTCTTTGCGCTGCTGTTGATGTTGCCGATTCAACGTTGCCAGCAGATCGAGTTGTTTGCGTTGATCATCGTTGGAGATTCCCCGATTGCGAATGTTGGCAATCAATTCGTCGGGTTTCTTCTTACGAGTATCTAGGTATGTTCCCTGGTAGATGCCGGGCAGAAAAGAACTGCGCCAGTTCGACGAATCAGCCACGGGCAGCCCAGGGCAAAGTGTCACATAGCCTGGCAGATTCTGATTCTCTGAACCGAGTCCGTAGGTGAGCCACGATCCGTAGCTTGGCCGCGACTGTCGCTCGTCACCCGTATTCATCAGCCGCATGCTTTGTTCGTGGTTGGGCGTGTTCGCGTACATGGAACGAATCACGCAAAGCTTGTCGGCGTGTTGCGAGGCGGTTTTCTCAAACACCTCACTACACCAGAGACCGCTTTCTCCATGCTGCTTGAACTTGAAAGGCGAAGCCAACGCAACCCCCGTCTCGCGTTCGGTCGTCAGGTTGCCGACGGGCAGTCTCTTTCCACCCCATTTTGTCAATTCCGGCTTGTGATCCCAGGTGTCAACTTGTGACGGTCCACCGTTCAAGTAGATGTGGATGATGTGTTTTGCGCGAGGCTTGAAGTGAGGCGATTTCTGTGCCAGTGGATTCCCTGCAGCTTCCAATAGCACCGGCAAGGCAACGAGCCCCAGACCGGTGCCCATGCTGCGAAGTGCATCGCGTCGAGTGAGAAATGAATTGGCAATCGAGTTCATTTGATCTTCACCTGCAGGTGGCCACGTCTCGGATTAACTCACCCACGTGAGTTAATCCACGAACATCACTTCGTTCGTCAAAAGTAGAATCTGTGAGTACTGTTCCCAGGAATTCGTTTTAACAAACGTGCTACCGAGCCGAAGTTCCTGAGCGGTCGGCGATCGGCCTAGGACCAGAGTGTAAAGTTTTTTAATTCGCTCGCTTGCGGAGTCGCTGGCCGTCCGTTCGGCGAGTGCCTTGGCTGTTTCGGTGATGAATCCGGAATTCATCAGAAACAGCGCCTGCTGCGGCACGGTCGTTGTGACGCGTCTCGCGGTTGACGTATCTGCGTCGGCGAAATCGAAGGTCTGAATGACGTTGGGGATGTTCTGTCTCTCGACGAATGCGTAAACCGTCCGACGGCGATTGGCCGGGTCGGTTATCAATGGCGGTCGCCCGAACATTGTGTCGTCGATTCGGCCCGAAATGAACAACATGGTGTCGCGCATCTGCTCGAGATCGAGCCGCCGTCGATTCGCGTGCCAGATCAGTTGATTGCTTGGATCCGACTGCAACTGTTTGGTTATTTGCGCCGTCTCGCCAATCTGTGAAGATCGTTGATAGGCTCTGGAAGTCATAATCAACGAATGAAGCGTTTTTGTGCGCCAGCCATTTTTAATGAACGTCGCCGCCAGGTAATCCAACAGTTCGTATTGAACCGGACGTTTCGTTTGCAGGCCGAAATCACTCGGGGCTGATACGAGCGGATCGCCAAAGTGATGCATCCACACGCGATTCACCCACACTCGTGCAGTGAGAGGGTTTTTCGGAGAGGCGATTGCGGAGGCGAGATCGAGTCGCCCGCTGCCTTTTTTGAACGGATTTCGATCTCCGCCTGCTGCGATTTTCAAGAATTGTCTGGGGACCGGCGTGCCGGGTTGCCCTGGATCGCCTCGTTGGAAGATGACCGGATCGTAGATTGATTCCGAATCGACCATTACCATCGCCCGTGCTGCGGCCGACTTGTGCTTCACGGAAATGGTATCGATCTGGTTGACGAGACCTCGGTACGCATCCTTATCTTTGCGGGAAAGGTAGAGATAGATTTTGTTTCGAGGGAACCAGACCGGGCTGCTCTTTGAAAGTAACAACTCTGCGAGTGGATCGCCTTTCAAAGAGTCCCGGTTTTGCAACTCCTCTCGGAGGTCCACCGTCTGTTGTTTGAGTGCAGCGATTCTCTGCCGTTTGCGATCGCTGACCTTCTGGTTCTTATCGGGAACGATTCGTGGGTCACCGAGGATCGCCTGATCGTGTGAGATCCCCTTCCCCCCTTCGGTGACGATTAGCGTGAGAAACCGACTTGACTCAGACAACTCGATGTCAATCGGTTTTCCATGTTGCTGGGCCTGGAAGTCTCTTGCTTCAGCAACTCGTTTGCCGTCCAAATAAACGGCAAAGTCCAACTGGCTTTCGGATTTCTTTCCACCGTGACCGAAGATCGCCTTGAAGCGAGCAGTCTGGAACTCGTGGGAGGATCTGAAGGCTTTTACGTCAAAGGTGATGCCCTTGTTGGCGTGCATCGCCAGCATCCAATTGGGGGCCTTGTTGAAATCAACTCCATCGATCGAATTGACCGTGAATCCCGCACTCGGACCGAACTTGAAGTAATCCCACGTTTGACCGCTTGACGTTTTGACGCCGGTGATTTTGATTCCGGTTGACGAAATCGTGGCCGTGTCGGATTTCGGGATAAAAACGCCATCGACGTATTTGTTGGCCGGAACGGCAATCAATTTATCGTGGCGTTTGATGTCGATGAATCCCGTTTCGCCGGTCGTTGCTTTGCCGGTCTGCGGATGAATGCCGGCCCCCTTCACGCCCGTGCCGTAGCCGTTTCCGCCGGCGAGGATGTCTGCCAGATTGATTGCTCCGCCATCGAGAGCGGACAGGTCGGCTTGGATCTTGGCGATTTGCTGCCTGATATCCCTTTCTCGCCCCCAAACGCCGCGAATGATCGCACCGTATGCGCGAGCCACTTCGGCCGGCTTCTTGGGATTGGCTGCGACGAGGCCGTCGATGATTCGCTCGTCGACACCGTTTTTACGCCAGCGTTCGACCTGCAAGACCGGTTTCTGCATCAAATCGTGCCACGGCCCGAAGACCGGGTCAGCTGCATGAGCGCGGCGAGCGATCAGTTTTCGCCACTTGTAGGTAATTTGTGGACGCAGTTGTTCGGGCAGCAACGACAGAAAGAAAATGGTTGTTTCGGAGATGTCCGGCTTTGTCGTTGCGACTTGAACCAGGTAGTCAGGAGTTCGGTCGCGAGCCGTTTCAAGCGTCCGCTCATAATGTCGTCGTTGCGTGCTGAAGACATCCTTCAGTTTCTGGCCGAGTTCCTTTTCATACGCTTTCCCTTTATCGGAAACATGCTCAACTCGTGGACGGTCGTACGGTTCGACACTGCTGGCAAAGACACCGTAGAGCGAGTAGTAATCGGCAGTCGGTATCGGATCGAATTTGTGATCGTGGCAACGAGCACAACCCACAGTGAGTCCCAGAAACCCGCGCGTGACGACGTCGATCCTATCATCGATGACGTCGTGCGGGTTGTTGTCGAACATGCGGCCGAGCGTCAACAGACCCATGGCCGCCAAATCGGGTGAGTTCGCAGCAAGTCCCATTTGGTCGGCGGCAAGCTGCTCGCGGATGAACCGGTCAAACGGTTTATCGTCGTTGAACGCTCGAATGACGTAGTCTCGATAGGTGTAAGCGAAGGGCCGGATCCGAGCGTCGCCGTACATCAGGACGCCGTCTTTCGCGTCTGAATAGCGGGCGACATCTAGCCAGTGACGTCCCCAGCGTTCGCCGTAGCGAGGTGACGCGAGCAAACTCGACACGAGTTCCGGAAACTTCTCTCGGCTGGTCGCCAGTTGTGCCTGCGTTGGTGGAAGACCCAGCAGATCGTAAGTTGCCCGACGGATCAGCGTCCGCGTATCAGCGTCGTCGGTTGCTTCGAAACTGCGTTTCTTCAGTTCTCGATCAATGAAGAAATCAATCGGGTGCCCCGACGGTTTGGTCAGGGGAAGTGCGATCGGTTGAAACGCCCAATGGTCTTTGGAGGCCGCTTCGATCTCACTGACAATCGGGTCACCGATCCGAGGGTCGATTGCTCCGTCTCGAATCCACTTCGCGATATCGTTGATCTGCAGATTGCTCAACTTTCGAGCGGAGTCCGGCGGCGGCATCTTCAATTTCGCGTCTTTGTACGAGACGGCGCGAAAGACGAGACTCTTAGAAGGATCTCCCGGAACAATCGCCGGCCCGCTTTCCCCGCCACGCACCCAACCTGCTTTCGTGTCCAACCGCAGTTTGCCTGATGATTCGTCCGGGCCATGACATTCGTAGCAATGCTGGACCAGAATGGGGCGAACGCGTTTCTCGAAAAAGTCGGTCTTGCGATCATCCGCAAACAGGGCGGACGAAGACATGATGGCAAACAGAGAACCAATCAGCACAAGCTTAAACATGACAACGTAACTCTCGATTCGTTGCAGGATTGTCAGTGAACGATTCTAATCGACCGGGGACACTTGTCACAGTACAAGACCAGTGGCAGCAACCGCTCGGCAGCGGCAGAAACACCTTTTTGTATCTGATTCAGTCAGGATGCCCGCCAGTTCAGGCGTAAGCGGACTCCCTACCTGCACGCGAAAGTCATACGACTATGAAGTCCGTGGTTGGTCAAGTGGGTATTAGGCGCATTTTTTCTGTTCGCGGAGAATAACGCTGGGCCCCCGGCCCAGCCGCGGCACACATTGCGGTACTTGTCTTTGGTGAGCGATTTGTGAAAGAAACAACGTTAAGGGCATTTGGGCCAAACGATTTGACTGATACGACTATTCGAGGTGTCGGCGCGTTCTGTTGAAGATTTGCGCCGTCTCATCATTCCTTGCGTTTCAAACTCGTCCGCTGGCCACATTCTTTAACGCGACGTCCGATGCATGCGGCTCGGCGTCAGTACTAGTTGGGTGGTCACAGCGATTGGTCTTTGGTTTGGCGTGCCTGCTCGTTAGGTTCCCTCCAATCACTCAAAAGTTACTGTCTCAAAAAGCCGCTGGTCGCATTCGTTTTCACGACGTCGTGCTGCTGTCAGCAACGTGGCCGACTGAGCTTGCGTCCGTATGACTTACGCGATTCCAGCGGCTCTGATTTCTGTTTTCTCCGGTGGGCTTTCTTCGATGGTCGCTGCGGCAGGGAATCCCTGCCGGGCCGGGTCCCAATCCGTCTTGTGTTTCAACATCGACCACGCCACCACTGCGATCTTGCGGGCCAGCGCGATGGCCGCTTTCTTCTTGCGAGTTTGCTGGCCGCCGTGGATGCGGTCGTAGGTCGCTCGTGACCAGTCGTTGTATTGCAAGCTCACCCAGGCACATTCCAGCAGCAGCGTCCGCAATAGCCGCGAACCCCGTTTGGTAATCCGGCCGTTGCGGTCTGTCTCGCCCGATTGATACTGACGTGGCACCAGGCCGATGTATGCCGACACTTGCCGAGCATTATCAAAGCGATCCACATCGTCCAGCGCCGTCACAATCGCTTCAGCCGTCCTGCGTCCGACTCCCGGGATGGTTTGAACGCGCTGGATGCGTTCGTCGTCTTTGGCGATCAGGTCCAAACGGCGTTCGACATCGGCCAGTTGTTGGGCAAGTGAATCGAGTTGCGTCAACTCGAGATCGAGCTGGCCTCGCCACAGTTCTTCCATAGAGCATTCGGCGAGTGGTTTTCGATGCGAATCGATGAGTTCTCGACCGGTGCGCCAGGCTCGCTGGCCTTTGTCAATTTCGATGCCACGGCCGGCAAACAGACCGCGAATCGAGTTTTTGATCTGGTTGATCCGTCCGACGAGCTTCTTGCGATACTTGATCAGCGAGCGATGTTCTCGCACCTGGTGTTTGGGCACGTGGACCGGCGTGAGTTGCCCCATCATCGCCATTCGAGCCAATTTGAGTGAGTCATCTTTGTCCGTTTTGCGTTTGACGTTCTTCCACAGCCAAGCCGCATCGTTGGTGCTGCAGACCAGCGTCTTGAGTCCGAGTTCCTGGCACAAGTCGCTGATCCATCCGCTCGGCCCACAGGCTTCCATCACGACCAGATCAATCTTGTGGTTTTTGAAGACGGATGTGAGATAGTGTGGTGTCGTCGCCGCTGCCTGAAATCGATACTCGTTCGTGTCGGTATTGTAAAAGCAGCACATCGAGTTAAATTTCCCAAGGTCGATTGCGAGAATGATCATCATCGAGCTCCGTGATTCTGGGGTTGTCAAAGTGACACGCAAAAACGTGTCACTGGAAACGAGCCAGCGTAAAAGCTGGCTCCACTCCAAACCACGGACTTACATGGATTCTTTTTAGCGGAATCGGGCTCGACCGGATGAATCCGACAGGGACGGGCTTTTGCCTGCACGCTTTAACCAACGTATTACGGGACTCCGGGCCAGCTGCTTGTTCGACTTTGGCTACACAAGGGTATCGCCGCTACGACATCCCCAAGTTCTTTCGTGGAGATGCTGCGTTTGCTAATCCGGCAATGTACCGATTGCTGGAGAAGGAAGGCTACCAATACGCCATCCGCATCAAGTCCAATGCCGTGCTGGAGCGGGAAATTGAGCATCTGCTGACCCGACCCGTGGGTCGTCCCTCGCACAAGCCGAAGGTCTTCTATCACAGCTTCCAGTATCAGGCCAAGTCATGGCGGCGAGCGCGGCGCGTGGTCGCCAAGATCGAGTGGCACGCAGGCGAGTTGTTCCCGCGAGTCGGCTTCATCGTGACCAACTTGAAAAAGCAATCGAAGAACGTGGTGAAGTTCTACAACGGTCGAGGCACAGCCGAGCAGTGGATCAAGGAAGGCAAGAACGCGATCAAGTGGACGAAGCTGTCCTGCCGCACGTTCAAGGACAACCAGACACGGTTGCAATTGTTTGCCCTGGCTTACAACCTGGCGAACTTCCTACGACGACTGACACTGCCTCAAGATGTGAAGCACTGGTCGTTAACGACGCTACGAGAGAAGCTCGTCAAGATCGGGGCGAAGGTAACACGACACGCGAAATATGTGACGTTCCAAATGGCTGAAGTGGCTGTGCCACGGAGATTGTTCGCCGCGATTCTTGATCGGATTGCACGGCTGGCAATTCCGCCGCCGCGAGTCACGTGACGCGAAGCTGGAGTGGAGTAAATGGTGGAAAACGGGGTTCCTCATGGAGATGGTCTGCGCAGAACACACGCTGGCCGCTGGGAAACGCTCCGATTGGCCCAGTTCCCGGATCGCTCGGGCTGGAAGACGGGAAAGGTGTCGAAAAATCCACACGCATTAGGCTCGGGGAGGTGGTGGTGTTATAACCGCGAAGGTTGCGAGTCTGGATCGGTTTCAGGCTCAACCCATATGGGAAATCCCGGCTTAGAGTCTTGTCTTTCTTTTATCCGTGCCCATCCGTGAAATCCGTGGTTAAGAATTCCTTTCGCCTACAGTTACGAAAGACCCTAATTGTCGCCGATGGCAGCGAGTTGATTCAAATGGCTGAAGTATTTCAGAAAAACGAGAAAAAACGATGTCACCATCTCCTTGGTTTCCGTCAGAAGGAGTATCAAGATGAACTGAGGAGTTCTACAGATGGCTGACATGAAGACCTGTCCAAAATGTGGTGCCGGATTGGGAAGCGTGACTATCTGTTCGTTGACTGATCACCTATCAGCCGTTTGAACGCATCCCGTGGCTCGGCGTACTTTCCGCCTTCGGCATTCTTCAGCGTCGAAAGCAGAATGCCGTTCAGCTTGAAGCCGACGTCATGGGGCGATATTTCGTCCTCGATCAAGTACATCTGCGACTCCCCGATCAGTTCATTCATTGAGCCTGTCACCGAGCGGTTCAGCGCTTTGGAAAAACTGACTGTGCCGCTGACCGGGGCAATGAACTTTCTGTAGGCGAACTGCTGCCCATCGTCTTCCATGAATTCACGGATCGTGCTCAAGGCCCGTTCGATGAACCGGCTGTCGTTTGTGATTCCCTTCCCGTACAGCACACAAGAGTACAACGATGCCGTGTTGCTCAAGATGATGTACTGCGTGCGGTCTGCCGTGAAGAGATGGCAGGACCAGTCTGCATACGGATTCTCATCGAGTGGCATCTCACAGAGCTTGCCTTCGTCGAGTTTCTTGGCGAGTTTTTGGGACAGGCGGAAGATCACCCCCGACCCCCTTCGCAGCACGTCTCACAGATCGTATGACAGCGGGAACACTGGAGCTTCGCACGAATCTCAATCAGTTCGCCGCCGCAAGCGGGGCAGGCCGGTCGAGGCTGGTTCTGGTCACGCTTGTCTTCGTCCTTCTGCATTGGCATCATCCTTGGCTGGATTGTGTTGCTTGTTGGCACAACCATCTACCGAAGATTCAACCAACCGTTGAACTCATCGTCTAGTCTACCGATAATTAATTTCACACATCATGCGACAGGCGGTCACTCCCGGCAAGGTTCAGGTATGCCGACAGAAATGGCGGAACAATTCGGAGCAGCGGGGCTTCGTACTGTGGGAGTCGAGTGACTCCCCGCCCAATGTGTTCGCCTTCTTGGATGAACATAACGGCTCCGATGACCCAATTGCCGTGCTTCGGAACCCACCGCAGTCGCCGCTTTACCCGCTGGGATTCGACCGTGCAGGCTGATAGTTTTTGCCGCGCGGCAAAAACTCCGGACACAATGGGGCCGATGCTGCGGATGGCATCGATGACATGGAAAAACACTTTCGGTTGGATCGGATTGTTGAGTTCGACGGAAAGTGAGCCACCGATCAAAGGGCTGCTGAGCCCCGTCGATTGCCGCAACGCCTCGCAGATCGTTGCGAACTCAAATATCGTCAACGAGTTTGCCTTGACCTTTTTCTCTTGGCAGAGCATCCGGTGCCATGCTTGACCTGACGCAGAGAGAATAGCCACCCCAGATGACAATCAACCCGATCAATTCGGTGACGTAAAGCGCTTCGATGCTTCCGACTTTCGCCGCCATCCCACCGAAACCCGGCATGATCGCACCGATGGCGATGAACGCGTTACCCACAGCCAGCTGGCGTGTCGCCCGTTTTCGGGCAAATCGCCATGAACTGAGCACCGCTCCACCGACAAGAAACAGCGCCGCATAACAATTGACGAGAGGTGTGAGCCACCGTAACCAAGACCAGACCAACACCCGACCGCTGGGGCGAAGGGAGTCCATCAAGTCCGGATCGACGGGGGACAGGACGACCAACGCGACCATGGCAAATACCAACGGCAAGGTGATCATCGAAAGCAGGTTCGCGGTCTGTCGCCTCAACAGCAGATACACGGTCCCCTGCGCCAACGGATAGGCACCCAACAGTGCTCCCATCACGTACCACCACTTGTTGAGCCAT
>CAUZOL010000252.1:0-10143 GCA_963581435.1 Planctomycetota bacterium | reverse complement strand
TCGGCGAAGTGATCTTGAATCCTTGCAGACTTCGTCTGGGACATCACATAGGCTCCGGAGTATATAGCATTTCACAACACCCTTGCTTCTCCTCAGCAAGCGGTGAAAACACCAATGCTCCAATTATTCCAAGTTACCCAGTGTGGCGCAATCGCCCTGGGGGTTGTGACAATTTGAACGCTGCGCTGATTTGTTCCAGCACATCGGCCGCACCGCTGGTTGTATCAGTTAAACCCTTCGTCAATCTTCTGATGCGTCGAATCCGGCGTATCGCAATCCACCAGACCGCTACGAACACGAGAAGAATAAGGGCCAACGCGGCGATCACGACGACCGGTACGGCGCGTTGCCACTGTGAACTTACCCCTGTTGTCACAGCAGGCGCAGTTGTGGCGGTCTCATCCGAATCGACCCAAATGGGGACATTCGCGAATTGAGTTGCTTCACCGGTGTCAATCATCATTTTTTGCGACGAACTGGAGAAAACAAAATCGTCCGTCATCGTCGGCAGCACGGGCATGGGAACAAGCGGCGGCGTGATGAATTTGAGCAGGACAAGCAACCACAAACTATGCCGCAACGCAGGGCGTTCACGCAGGCAGCGTGTCTTACCAAGCAGCCAAAAAATGGCAGCCATCGCCGTCACCAGCAGCAAATTCCAAACAAGGCAGTGAATCAGATAAACCATCGGGCCACCCCCTTAGTCTTTGATGTTCTTGATGATTTTCTCGATAGCCGCGCGATCCTTGATGCTCAGTTTGACCTGGCCAACCAGAGAGAGCAGCATCGGGGCCAGCGAACCGCTGAAATGACTTTGCGCCATTTGCTTGAGTTGGCGGCCGACAAAGTCCTGCCGTGTGAGGGTGGCTGAGAATTGGTGAGCAAAGCCACTTTTGTCGACGGCGACAAATCCCTTTTCCATCAAGCGATCGAGAAAACTCTTCACACCCCCATGCAGCGAATGTTCGTGCCGGCCGTACATTGCCAGCACAATTTCGCGTACGGCAACACCTTCGGGGGAATCCCACAGGACTTCGAGGACGGACAATTCCGCTTCAGTGACGTCGGCATCCGGCTTTGGCATCTCTGGCTCCCCGCACGAACGAACGGTATTTATCATTCAGATTGCATGAGTGTATAATGCATAATGCATGAGAGTCAAGGTGAATGCCAAGGAAACTGGCACAGATGAGGATTTGCCCGACGGCGTCGGTCTTCTACGTGTTGCCGTCGGTGCCATCAAGCGTGCGGATTCGATTAAGCCGTAGCTCGCCGTGCTAAGTCGCAACTGCTCCGCGAACCATGCGTCATACGGCTGAATCAGTGGGAACGACTGCGCCGCACTCTTACCGCGCATCGATGGGGCGGCGCAAAGCCTTACGCCCCGCCACCCGCCTCGATGTGCTGCAATCTCGCGAATCGTTACTTCCAGGTGTTGTCTTTCTGCGGTTTGCCGTTTGTCGTCAGAATCTGAAAGTGGTGGAAGCCGGCGTTCATGCCCGAGTAACGCCAGACGACTTTCTTGTCTCGCGTGACTTCAAACAGTTTGACCTGATTTCCTTTGGCGTGATAGCTGGCGATGACGGTGTTGCCGTTGGGCAATCTTTGGGCGCCGCAGGCATCGTCGAACAGTTGTTCTCCAATGTCGTCATTGGTCACGCTCCAGACGATCTTGCCTTTGGCATCGACTTCGATGATACGGTTGCCGTTGGTGCAGCCGATGAGCGTGTTGCCGTCTTTCAGCCGAATGGCGGTGAAGGGCCAGTCGCGTTTTTGGCGGCCTCGATCATCCGTCGCAAACGAACGCACGACCTTGCCGGTGTCGGGATCGTATTCCTTGACTGCGAAGTCGAGCAGATGAGGCGCGATGTAATTACCGTTTGGGAGTACGCGGAGCATTCGCGTTTGCATGTGAGCATTCCCAGTTTGGCACTGCAAAGGAGTCGTCTTGATGATTTTTCCTTGTCGGTTGATCACGATCGCGCGTGGCTGCGGTCCCAACTCAGCAACGAGGAACTTGTCCCCCGGCAATGGAAGGGCAGTGCTGATCTCTTTTTGCTGCCCTTTGTATTGGAAGACGATCTTCTTGGTTTTTCGTTCCACTTCGATGACGCCACCGTTGGGAAAGCCCTTGGTGCCATACAGCGCCAGCAGGACGTTACCGTTGGGCAAGACCCAGCCGTCACTGGCCGGCATGTCGAGTTTCCATTCGACCTTTCCGTCCTCGCCAACAATCACTGCCCGGTTTGCCTTGCCGACACCTAGGAACGAATGTGTGACCGAGGCGTCTCCGGCGAAGGCACCAGGCGATGGGGCGAAACTAAGCGCTGCTGCGAGTATCGCCAGTAGCGCGGCGCGGAACTTAAACGGCCGGACATGGTGTTTAGGCAAGTGCGCGATTGAATTTGTCATGGTTCCTGCATTCCTAAATGATCGATGTGCAATCGTAGTTGAGAATCCATTCTAACGGGCAAGCGAACCGAAGGCGCGTTCGTTGGTCCAATTCGCGAAACAATTGTCAATGCGATTCAGGATTCGCTCAGCAAGTTGAAAGCCATCTGCAACGGAACTGCTCGTCGCAGTTTGCATCGGGAGGGCGGTCGCCATAGACTGCTTGCAGTCGCGGGAGTTCGGGCCGTTTTTCGGTGGTGAGACGCTCCCTTCTACGGTCGTCAAAACGAGGAGACCGCTATCGGCGACTTGTCTTGAATTCCCCGGAGAGAATGCAGCCAATGAAATCTATCAGACTTGAAGAACCCAAAAACCTCCAGCATGTCGACATCGCGGAACCGGAGTCACCTGGACCCGGTCAGGCGCTTGTGAGAACCCACCGGATGGGGATCTGCGGGACCGATTACAGCGGCTACCTTGGCAAAATGCCCTTCATTACTTACCCGCTGATTCTCGGTCACGAGTTGGGTGTCGAAGTGCTGGAAGTTGGCGATGGAGTGACAAACGTTGCAGTCGGCGAGAAGTGTAGCGTCGAGCCGTATATGAATTGCGGCACCTGCTATCCCTGCCGACGGGGAAACACGAATTGCTGCGAATCGCTGAATGTGATTGGCGTGATGGTGGATGGCGGCCTGTGTGAGCGATTTCTGATTCGTGCCGACAAGTTGCATCCATCGGCGAAGCTGTCGTTCGAGCAATTGGCCTTGGTCGAAACGCTGGGAATTGGTTGTCATGCGGCGGATCGAGCGGCTCCGCAACAAGGCGACCACGTGCTGATAATTGGCGCCGGACCCATCGGACTGGCAACGCTCGAATTCACTCGATTGACCGGCGCCGAGATCACCGTGATGGACGTCGTCGAATCGCGGCTGGAGTTTTGTCGCGAGACTTACGGCGTGCCGCACACGGTGTTATTCAAAGGCGATGGCAGTGAGTTCGATCAAATGCTCGAAATCACCGGCGGCGATAAGTACGCCGTTGTGACCGATGCGACCGGCAGCGACAAGTCGATGTCGAGCGCGTTGGCGTATGTCGCACATACCGGGTCGTTGGTCTACCTGGGCATCACGACGAAAGAAATTTCGTTCTTTCAGCCGGCCATGCACAAACCGGAATTGACAATCAAGAGTTCACGCAACGCGTTGCCCGCCGACTTCACTCGCATCATCAGCCTCATTGAAGACGGGACGATTAACACGGGACCGTGGATCACGCACCGCACGTCGTTTGAAGATGTGATTGGCGAGTTCGAGACGTTTACACGGCCCGAATCCGGTGTCATCAAAGCGGTGATTGAAGTCACATGATGCGTCCGTGGCCGCGCCGCGGGCAGCCTGTTGAGTTTTTTGATAACAACGATCTGTGTAGAGAAAATCGCGGACAATGAGCGAACAAGAAAACGAACAATGCGTGACCCTCGGGCTGGCTCCGAGTTTTGGATTTGGTGACCGGATCGGCCTGGCGACGCCGGGTCATGTGGAAGCGATGAAGCGGGCGGGCAACGGGATCGAACCGATCTTTCCTCAACAGTCGATTCGTGAGATGACCCGCACCCGGCGCACGCCCCAGCAGGTGATGGACGACGCGCTGAATGGTGCCAAGGCCGCCGGTTGGACGGGGCGGATTGGAGCAGACGCCGACCATCTGAAAACAGCCGAGGATGTTGATGTGACAGCGGCGGTCGGTTTCACGTTCTTTACGATTGATCCGTCCGACGACGTCGATCAACAGGCGGACGACCATAACGAGACAACCCTGCGCGAGAAATTCGCGTTGGCTCGCGAAGCCGCACCGTGGTACGAGAGCTATCTCGGTCAGACCGTCGATTTGCCTACAGGGACAAAGATTGAACTCACCGAAGAAGCCTGCATGCGAGCCGCGGTGAAATACGGTCCGGCCATTCGCAGCGCACTTCGCCTAAGTGATCACATTTGCAATGTACACGACTCGACTGCTCGCGGCTACGAAATTGAACTCTCCGTCGATGAAACTGACCAGCCGACAACGTTGTCTGAACACTATATCATTGCGCATCAATGTCTGAACGGTGGGATGAAGTTGGTGAGTCTCGCTCCGCGATTTATTGGAGATTTGGAGAAGGGAGTGGACTATAAAGGTGACGTCGCTGCGCTCGAAGCGTCGCTGAACGATCATGCGGCCATCGCTGAAATACTTGGACCGTATAAGCTGAGCTTGCACTCCGGTTCGGACAAGCTCTCGATGTATCCGGCATTGGCCCGAGCGACACAGGGACGTTTTCACGTCAAGACGGCAGGGACGAGTTATCTCGAAGCCCTGCGCGTTGTCGCGAGACACGACGAGACGCTTTTCCGTCGCATCGTGCGGTTTGCACGGAGTCGATATGATACCGATAAGGCCACTTACCACGTTTCGGCCACGAACGACGCCGTGTTAGATGAAGACGGCCTCGATGCGGTTCGACTGGAACAGGTCTATCTTGAGCGTTGGGCCGACGTGCCGCAGGGGCTCGGTTTTACCGAGCCTGGTCGACAGATACTGCACTGCACGTTTGGTTCAACTTTGACCGATCCGGAACTAGGGCCGGCGGTGCGTTCAGTGCTGGAATCTAACCCTGAGACTTACACCGAAGTTCTCGCCGATCACTTTACTCGACATCTGAAAGCGCTAGCCGCAGGAATGTGACACCTGACAAGATCACCTCGCCGAGAAAGTGGACGTAGGTTGGCTTGATTGACAACTCATTCTCATCTTGCTTTTATTCCGGTTAACGAAACCATCTCAACTGGAGTAGCGACATGGCAAAGAAGAAATCAGCAAGCGGATTCAACATGGCAGCCGAGATCAGGGGACTCCTTGAGGAGAATCGCGATCTTTCCGGCAAGGATGTGTACACGGCACTGAAGAAGAAGTTCCCGAGAAAAGGTATCAATGAAAGCAGCTGCGGTGTTGCTTTCTCGGGAGCGCGCAAGAAACTCGGTATCACTCAACCCCGGCGCGGCAAGAAGCGGAAGACAGCCGTAGTTAAACTGAAGCCGGCCGCCGCAGCCCTGAAAGTCAATTTGAACGCGCTGCAAGCTGCAGCGAAATTCGTCTCGGAAGTGGGCGATGCGGACAAGGCCATTGCAGCGATCCGACAATTGCGGTCTTTGCAAATCCAGTAAGCCACTGTTAACGGATGTGCCAGTCCTCAGTCAGTGGCTTCGCTCCGTTCAGTTCGCCGTAGCCGGCTCCCGTCGTTCCAGCCGGGGTGTCGCCGACGTATCGTGGATCGATCGCGTCGGCTGCCGGCTGCCAGCGGACGTCGCAGGAGAGACGCACGCGCTCGTTGGGTGAGTGATTGTCCAGCGTGCCGTGCATGGTGACCATGTCGAAGACAACGGCATCGCCCGCTTGAAAGTTGGCGGTTAACAGCCGCGTGCCGCGCTGACGTGCGAAGTCGATGGTGTCGTCGGTCATTTGCACTTGTGGCGACATGGCCGAGTTGTAGTCGATCTCACGGATTGGATCGATCAGGTCGGCGAAACGATTCGAGCCTTCCAGCACGACGAGTGGACCCTCCTCGACGGGAATGTCGCCCAGCGCAAGCCAGACGGTGAAGACACGTTTTGACCCGCGAGAGAAGAATGGCAGATCGTAATGCAGGTGCGTCGAACGGCCGACAGGTCCCGGCCGCAGAAACATGAAGTCGTGCGGCCGGGCCGTCTCGCCGAGTAGCTTGTCCATCAGTGTGGAGACCTGATCTCCATGGCTGACGCGGCGGAGCGCCTCACCGAGATTGACCGATCGCCAGAACTCGCCCAGATCGGAGACCGATTCGCGGCGTTGGCTTTCGCCTGTGTATAAACCGTCAATCGGTGGCTGTCGGATTTCCCCAACATCGGCCAGCCGCCCGAAAACTTCGGTGCGGGCCGCCATGATGTCGGTTCGATCAACAACGCCACGCAGGAATAAATAGCCGTCCTCGGCAATGCGTCGCTGTAGCTTGTTTGCGTCGTTGGCGACATCGGTACTGTTGCGAAGCGGGCCAAGCACATCTTCGGGAACGGAATGTCCCTGCGCGATACATCGCGACATCGTATGCCTCCATTGCGATTGAGACTATTGACTCTGGATTGCAATTGTCACGTCTCAATGCCCTCGGGCTGCGGCCCGAGGGATCAAGCAGATATTAACCGGTCGCCTGCGCTTCCATCGTCAGCATTTGTTGTTTCAACTGGACGCCGCTGGGGGCTGAAAAACCGCCGAGTTTGGATCCGGCAGCGACGACTCGGTGGCAGGGGATGATAATCGGCACACGGTTCGACGACATCACACTGCCCACGGCACGGGCCGCACGCGCCGCGCCGGCCTTCTCGGCCAGCGCGCCGTAAGTCATGGTTTCTCCGAAGGGAATGTCTCGTGTGCGTTCCAGCACATGCTGTTGAAAGGCCGTGCGCGGCGGTGATTCGAGTTGGCAATCACGGAAATCGCTCGGCTCGCCTGCGGCGTAACGTTCCAGTCGACGGCGAACGCCTGGTAGCCAGTCCGACTCGTGCACTTCGCGGCTCTCGCCGTCGCCCTGCGTTGAGGTAAATTGATCGATTGCGTCGCGGACACCGTCGCTGGTTACGTGGCCAATGGTCAGCCTGGCGATTTTTTCATCCCGTCCGAGTAGACCAAACCAACCAAAATCGGTAAGAAAGACCGACAGTTCGAGTTTTACACCAGTGACGCATCGGCTACTCTCGATTTGTTGCCGAGATTCGGCGGAAGTAAGACTTTGACCCATTTCGGCTCTCCCTATAAGATGAAACATGGCTCGCCGACAGCGGAGTTCGGCCAGCCTTCTCCTGATGTTAGACCAATATCCTGATCGTCGGTCGGTCCTCTGGCTTTTCAACCTGCCCGAAACTTTCCGACGAAATTCGTAAGAGGCAACGTTCATGCACGAGTACGGCTCTCTTGCCGACGACTTCTACGTCAACATGAACCTGAACACCGAGATGAAGTTGCCCGACAGCCGGGAAACACTTCTCGACTTCTTTGAGCGGGTTCAGAAGACGTACCCGTCGATGCGGAATTTCTTCACACGTGAGAACGGCGATTTTGTGCTGGAAGAAGACAAAGAGCAAGGCCACCAGCGGTGGCTTTCGCTCGAATCGCGGCGGATTTGCAGTTGCTACATCAATCCGCCCAGTTCCGATGTCGCCAACGAACAGCACCAGTTGATTCTACAGCTCGTGCCATACATGCTCACCGTGAGTCCGCTCGACTGCGAAGCCCTCGACTATATGGTCGGCTTCGATTTTTCGTATCGCGGCAATCACGATGCATTGGTGGCCGAAGCGTTGGGGACCGGAACGGCGCTCGAAGCGCTGATCGACATGCCCGGTGCCAAGGTGCTGAACTACGAACCGTCGGTTACAATCAGCCTGGAAGACAACTGCCGTGTGCAGGCGCGGATCTTGATCGAAACCCGCACCAATGCCTACCAGGTTCGGCGGGACGAATTTCCCGAGGAGCAAATCAGCGTCTTCTTTACGACCCGACAGTACGGCAGCCTGCAGGCGGACGACTCCTTCGAAGATGCACTCGCCCGTCTGCGTGAGCATTCGGATGAATTGATGGAATCGTACGTCGTCGACAACGTACTGCGGCCCCTTGCGCACGCCATTGCCACCAAGTAAACGAAAGACAGAACAGACATCCCAGCCCGTCGCGCAAGCAAGGGTTTTCGCCGACTATACCCCTTGCCTGCGCTGCGGGCTGGTCGTCAATCAAACACTACACCAAGGAATTCGCACCGTGTCTGCCACCCTCAGCCAGTTTGCCGAATCACTTTCTGTCGAAACCGCCTTCACCGTGCTGGCAATTGCCAAACAACTCAAGGCGGAGGGGAAAGACGTCGTCGAGTTGGAAATCGGCGACAGCCCGTTCGACAGCACTGCCTCGGCAAAATCCAGCGGGGTGGCGGCCATCGAGGGCAACCAATCGCATTATTGCCCGTCGCCAGGTATTCCCGAATTCCGAACGGCTGCCGCCCGATTCGTCAACGAGGAATTTCAGATTCCCGCCGAGGCAAACAATGTGGTTGCCGGCCCGGGCGCGAAAATCTTCGAGCAGTTTTTCTGCGAGGCATTTCTCAATCCGGGTGACGGCGTGCTGGTGTTCAGCCCGTACTTCCCCACATACATTCCGAACATTGAACGACGTGGAGCGCGGGCCGTTCTGACGCCGCTCAGGCAGGCGAATCAATTCCGTCCCGAGCCGGCCGCCATTGAGAAGTTCCTGGCTGACGACCCTTCACCCAAAGCCATTTTTCTTAACTCGCCGCAGAACCCCACTGGCGGTGTCTCCACCGAACAGGATCTGCGCGACATCGCCGACATCGTTCGTGGTCGCGACATCGCCGTCTTCAGCGATGAGCCTTACTGCCATATGATCTGGCAGGGCCGGCATCACAGCCTGCTCGCACAGCCCGGTATGATGGAGCAGTGCGTGGCCGCCTACACCTTCAGCAAATCGTACAGCATGAGTGGTTGGAGATTAGGGTTTGCCGTCTCCTCACCGGCGATCATCGATGCGATCGGCAAGATGATCAACACGTCCCTCTCCTGCACACCAACGCTAGTGCAGTTGGCCGGGGCGGCGGCATTGGAACGCGATCACGCCGAACGCGATCAGACGATGCTCAAATTCAAGGAAAAGGTTGAGTTACTGACGAATGGGCTGAACCAGATCGACGGCTTTCACGCACTCCCGCCCAGCGCCACGTTCTACGTGTTCCCCAACGTCGCGCCGGTTTGTAATCGGCTGGGAATCACCAGTCACGGTCTTGCCTTGTATCTGCTCAACGATGCCGACGATGACTTCGGCATCGCGTGTTTGGGCGGCGAATGTTTCGGCGAAGCCGGACAAGGGTTCCTGCGATTCAGTTGCGCAGAGCCCAACGAGCGGCTGCAGCAGGCGCTCGATTTCATCCCCGTGGCCCTCTCTCGCGCGGATCGGATTGCCGCCTATCTCGAACAGAACCCCAACCATCGGCTGGCAACACCGTATCCGCTGGATTCATAACAGCTGCGATGCTGCGCATCGCTGACGTCTGCGACTCGTTGAGTCGCAGCTGGGCAACCCATGTCCGAATCTCCCGATTCAACCAACGCTGCGAGAGTCCGCCGATGGGCTGCCGCTGCGCTCATCGCGTATTGGTGCCTCATCTTCACGTTGACGCACATTCCCGTCGTCCCCACCGGCTTGCCCGCTCACTCCGACAAGGTGGCACATTTGCTGATGTACCTTGGCCTCGGGTTTCTGTTGGCGTGGTGGTTGCACATCGCAGGACGCGTCGGCGTGCGGCTCTTCGTCACGGTATTATTCATTGCCGCAGTTTATGCCGCACTCGATGAGCTACTGCAGGTGCCAGTCGGGCGCACAGCTGACATCCGCGACTCCCTGGCCGATGTCGCCGGCGCAATAATCGGCTTCGCCTGTTTCCTGACCACACGGACCATCATGCAACGGCGGCAGAAACAAGAATAAGTCCGTTTGCTCAAGAATACGAATCCACATTCTCAGCTTCGTAGTAACCGCATTCATGCGGTTCAATCGCTCCCCGCCGCACCGACAACAATTTACCCCGCATTCCCCAGATGACTTCCTTAGCTTTGGCACAAGATTTGCGCAGTGCCCCTGCAAAACAAGGGTATTCTGCCAATTCATGCCATGCGAACC
>CAUZOL010000251.1:0-10199 GCA_963581435.1 Planctomycetota bacterium | reverse complement strand
TGCTGCGACGCCGTCGGAAAAGCCCGAGATTATGGCTACGGTAGAAATCGCCGCCGACGAGGACGACGGTCCACCCACAATTATGGGGGAAGCAGCTGGCGCGGGTGGCTACGGAGTTCTCGAAGTGCGTCCCGAAGCCAAACTGAAGGCTGTTCTGGAAATCAGCCGCAGTCTGGCCGACACCGTCGAAGTCGAAGCACTGCTCCCGCGGATCTTGGATACTCTGTTCGGTATCTTCCCGCACGCCGACCGTGGCTGCGTCATGTTGAAGGATGAAGAGACCGGGAATATGATTCCCCGGGCCATGAAGCATCGTCGAGAAGATGAAGACGCAACCGTCAAGCTCAGTCGCACCATCGTCAACAAGGTGCTCGGCGAAAAGCAGGGCATCTTATCGGCCGACGCCACCAGCGACGATCAATTCCAAGCAAGCGAATCCATTGCCAATTTGTCGATTCGATCGATGATGTGCGTGCCGCTTCTCAATCTCGAAGGTGAGCCAACCGGGCTGATCAATATTGATACGCTCAATCCGCTTCAGCAGTTCAAGCCCGAAGACCTGGAATTGCTGCTCGCAGTCGCCGGGCAAGCCGCATTGTCTTTCGAGAGTGCGCGCTTGCTGGTGAGTTATATGGAGAAGCAAAAGCAAGACAGCGAAATGGAGATCGCGCGCGGCGTGCAGCGGGCGTTATTGCCGGAGAAACTTCCCGAGGCCGATGGCTGGGACTTTTACGCATCGTACGAATCGGCCCAGGCCGTTGGGGGCGATTACTACGACGCCATGAGGCTTGCCAGTGGGAAAATCTGCCTGTCGTTCGGAGACGTCGCCGGCAAGGGCGTTCCCGGCGCTCTCATCATGTCCCGCATCGCCAGTTGTGTGCAAAACACCATGAGCTTCATCGAAGACGTCGAGGAAGCATTCACCGCCATCAATCACCACATGTGTACCAGCATGGTCGAAGGCCGTTTTGTCACATATCTCCTGGCGGTCATTGATCTGGAAACCAACGAAATGACGTTGGCCAATGGCGGGCACATGTCCCCCATGGTTCGCCGGCCGGACGGGTCGATCGAAGAGTTCGATGAAGAAACGATTGGCTTGCCGATTGGCGTGATGGAGGGCTATCCGTATGAAGTCGTCAAACGAGTCATCGAACCGGGAGACACGGTCGTGTTCTTTACCGACGGTGTCGATGAAGCGATGGCCCCGGACGGGACCCTCTACACCCTGGAACGGATGCGAGAGTTCATCGCAAATTCCAGCAGTAAGTCTGACGAACTGGGGCGGGCGTTGTTGGCCGACGTTCGGGCACACGCGAACGGACGGGCACAAAACGATGACATTACCATCATGACGTTCGGCCGCCATCCGGAATAAAAGCCATCCGGATTAAAAAAAGAGGGGGAGATGCAGAGACAAGGAGATGGGGATGAATGTGACCGTGTTTTCAACGGCCCGTCTCCCCTTCTCCTTGCCCCCCGACACTCCCCCTCTTCCTGGTTCGTCTTAGAATTTGAGTTCAGCTGGTTCAGCCACTTGGCGGTAGCCCATACTTCGCAGCACTTCCAGCACTTCGCTCCACGTGGGAAACTGTCGGCCGCTACGGCGTTTGTAGTCGTCCATTTCCTTCATGAATTCGATCTCATCGTCCGAATAGTCGCGTTCGCATGTTGTCGGATCGATCTGCCGACGTCGTTCGACCTTTCGACGTGGTGTCTTGCGACGTTCCTGTCCGTCGAATTCCGTCTCCGCCACTTTGCAGCGGCGTTCCTGCAGGTCCCGGCGGTCGTCCATGCGCCGATTCACGATGAGCTGTGTTTCCATCTCTGCCTGGTTGACCATAACGTTTGAACCTCTTTTCTTCGCTCCGAAGTGTCGGACTGCTTAGTGGGGACGACTCGTCCTGAATTGCACCGACTCCCTGTAGCCTTGCATGTGGGGTGGTCTTGCATGTGGGGCAACAATTGTTTCATCGACATTGCCGACGGCAAGACTCTAGCGTCTGCGAAAGAGTGACAAGTGGGAGAAAGAGTGCGGATTGCGCAGTCCAGCCGGTTGTAGCGATTGTCTCGTTAAACCGGGTTGTGACGTGAAAGCAGACCAACGAGAGCACGGTCGATGGATCCGATTCAATCTTCACAGCCGATTGAAAGGCCGCGTGTCCTCGCCGCCACGTTCAACGGCTCGCGTCGCCATTGATCGGATCCGCTGCGATCCCCCAAATCAGGCGAAAGCGACGATTGTCGGCATGGGCGGCGACAAACACGGTGTCGAAGGCCCGCAGCAAATCGTTGAGCATCTCGACTCGCTTTGCAGACGCCTCGGGACTGACCTCTTTTGACCCGGAAAGTCGCGCCGACAAGAGTGACTCGTGTTCGGCGACCACGCTTCGAAGCTCCGCCACATTGACGTACAGCAGTTGGCTAATGGTTGGGAAGTAACGCTTTGCCGTATTGCGAAATGCCGGGGCCGTCGCCAGCGAATTGCTGGCATCAAGACCGATGAACTCTTTCAACGCAACAGGAGACGTTCCAATTGCGAGTTGGTCGGCCGTCATTGCAAAGCCAGGTTGAAGTGATTTGCCCATCTTGATCGAACGGATCAGAGTGCGGTCCTGCGTTGAATCTGTTTCGACGTTGGAAGACGTATCGACTGGCACGACAAGACGCAAAGTGGTTTCCAACGCGTTCTCGATACCGTCGCGAAGCGTCATCTTGCCTCGCGCGATTCGCCCGGGGGCCGGCAGTTCGACGCCAATGACCGAATCCAGTGGTGATTGACCAGCGGTTTCGCCTGTGGATGCAACAACGTAAGCCCCCCAATTGTGTCCCAGGGCGGGCAGGACGTCATCGAATAAATCAAATCCAACCAGCAGCCCCCGGCCGAGTTGACTAATTCGGCTCCAGTCGTCCTGCTTCTCATCTGGAATCCAGCCGATCAAAGTCTGAGCGAGGTCCGCCAAATCGTGTCGGCCGGCAAACGCGGCAATTGCGCGACGTGGAACTCGGTTCAAGAACGCGGGCAAATTCTCGGACGGTCCGATGCTAGTCGGAGGAATGCGCACGGCGGGTTCATTCGCCCGCCCGTTGTAATGAGCCATCCCCTCAACGAAAATCCCTCGCTCGTCCACAGACAGAGAGACGGCAATCGAATCACATCTTTGCCAGGCATCCGCAATGAACACGCCGGCTTTCGACTTGTCCGCTCCAAAGTCCACCCGGTCATCCCATGCGCGCGGATTGAGGTGAAGTGACACGAAACGCTTCGATGGCAATTCCTCGCGCGCCGTTCGGTGGGCCGGCGAGAGCAGAAAATGACGGAGGGAGTTTGCTTTCAGGTCGTCCCCGTCAGCGGCTGGCGACGACTCCCCTGCCCCGCGTAAAGTGATGGTGCGATGGATCGCCGCCTCGTTGTCAGAAAATGCAAAAACATCGTCAAAAACAACGTAAAACTGCGGAGGCATCGGCTTGTCGGCGGGGCCGGTTCGTGTTCGTCGAACGTATTCGTATCCCCCAAATGTTGCTGTCGTCAATTTCGAGCGTTCGATCCGGTTCCAGAGAGTCACAGCCGATTGCAGTGCGTCTGGATTACGAGCCTGTGTGATGAGGACCGCCTGGGTTTCGTCTTTCCCCGTTGGGTACACAGCCAACACAAACGACCGGCCAAAAACGTCATCGACCATCTGCCTCAATGAAAGTCCAGCCAGTTTTTCAATCACTGTTCTCGAAACTTCCAGCTTGGCGAAGTCGTCGCTCGCCTTCCATTGACGAAAAAGGGTTGTCTCCCGAAGTCGCCTGACGACCTCGCACTTTTCCAGTTTCGGCAACTCTTTGCTCAAACCGGTGACTTCAACGACCAGTCCGGCGTCTTCACCCACCAGCCGCAGCAGTCCGGCGTCCGTCTCGGCAGCATTTACCGGGGCCGTGTGCAACAGGATGCAACAAGCCAACGCGATCAACAACCGACCAATTTGATTCACTGTCTCGTGCATTACGTTGTCGGCTCCACTTCGGTCGAGATGGTTTCAAACAGAAAATCGATGGCCTGCCCTACGTCTCGCCGAATCGGCTCCAATTCCTGTCCCCAAGGGATCGATTGCTTCGAATCATCCGCGTTGGAGTCGAGTGCATTCGTCGGGTTGGCGGTCGGCAGCGTCTGTTCGGGAATGAAGGCCACCGTGTCGGTGAAGACATCTGCCGCATCGCGGGCCAATCCCATGTAAGCAGAGCCGGCATCGCGAACCAATGCCTCCACGTCCGCTCCGGTTGCTTCATCATCCGCCATCTTGGGGTTTGGTGCGGGATGACTCGCCGTCAGCGATCTGCCTGTCAACTGCGTTTCAACACTTGGTGGGTTGAACGGAGTGGCGATCAAACACAGCACGAGTGCTGCGGAGGCCAGAACGGCCAGTACACTGTAGCGTTGCCGCGATGAATGAATTGGGTCGGAAGCAGTTTTTACCGTTTGTAAGAATACTCTCGGGCGACTTTCCAACCCAGGGGCCGTAGCGATGTTCTCAGCCTCGACAGCCTGTGGCGTTGGTTGAATGGCGTGCTCTTCGTTTCCACGAAATGCATGTTGTGCCAAGACAGCATCAACCAGATCAATCTCCGGCTGATCGGAATTCCACTCGGCAATGGCGACGCTGAGCAGCTGGTACTCTTCCCATTGCCGAAGACAATCGTCGCAATCGGCTGCGTGAGCGCAGAACGCTGCCTCATCGACTGCTGCTCGAGAGTCGATCGCCTCTCGCAATTGCTGTTCAAATTCGGTGCAGCTCAAAATCCGCATCCGTCACAACTCCCCTGCGTATCAAAGAATCGGCCAGTTTTCGGCGGGTACGGTGCAGCCAGGTCTTTACCGTCCCCTCCGGGCATTGCATAATTTCAGCCACTTCGGCGCAACTCAACTCCTGCTGATGAAAAAGCACGAAACACATTCGGTAGTCGTCTCGCAACTCGCTAAGTGCCAATTGCAACTCTTCCGATAAGCCCAACGATTCCAAATCGGCAGCACCGGCTTGCGGATGAATCTGTAGTTCGGTTGGCGTCGGCACGCGTCTCCGCTTCGATAGTGCCGTTCGACACCGATTTGCGGCGATCGTCAGCAGCCACGGTTTAAAGGGTCTCGAAGAATCCCATTTCTGCAAGCTCCGGAAAACCCGCAAGAACACGTCCTGTGCGACATCTTCCGCATCTTCCCGGTGACCCAGCATTCGATGGCATAAGCCGAACACGACTCCCTGGAATCGCTCGACGAGAAGGCGCATATGGACTTCGTCGCCGTCAAGACACCGCCGGATCAGGCTTGCGTCATCGATTACCTGTTTTCCAGACAACTCTGACATAACTACCCGTGATCAGCGGTTCGGGTTTCAACAGGTTGAGAATCGGTAGTCGGTCAGCTGTCAGCCGAAGATTCTGACGGTCTTGTGGCACCAACCTCTGCAATGAGCAGGGGGATGTGAAAACGCGACATCACAAGTCGCTGCTATTTTCGATTGACGACCTCACGGGCTACCAGCCGTGCGGCTTTTGCGGCATGTCGGATCGTAAAAACCCGCGCCTCGATCTGCTCTTCGGTGAAATAGCGGCCAGGTTCACTTTTCGGCAGACCGGCCAATTCCAGAGTCAGCGGCATCAGGTCGAGGAATTCGCGGTATCGCTGTTTTTGTTGTTCGATGGCTTCAGCCACTGCTTGGACTCCTTTTTGCGATGTTTCAATAATCAAGCAAAACTCGATGCGCAAATTGCGTTGGCTCGGCACTGTCGTTGGGGAGATCCTCGCGTGATCGTGGTCACCTGTGTGAGAAGATCTGATCGGACCTGCGCATTGCCAACCGCAACTATCACTACAGTATGCGGCAGCGGCTGTCACAACGCCAGAGCAAGACGGCGCATATCGAGAACGACAGCAGCGGATCGTCTTACGCGAATGGATAAGGTAACGCACTGTGAAAACGGCACCGGGACTTCTGAACGGTTCGCCGCAATGAAGGGGAACACGCCGAATGTGTCAACGGACGGAGGCGCGAGAAACAGCCACTGTTCAATTACACGGCTGGCGCAGCAGACGTACGCCCAGCGAGGCGTCGTCCAACAGTGCCTCATGGCAGGCATTGTTTTATCCGCCGGGAAGTCGGTTCCTCATGTTCTTGATGGCTTCAGCGGCCGTCGTCGAGGGATTGGACTCCGGTTCAGCACCGCCTTCTTCTGGCGAAGCGGCTGGTTTCTTCTCTGGTTCGGTGGCTCCGGTTGATTCTGGAGCGGGCAATTTGACCGGGATCTCGGTCACTTCATCCGCTGGAGCAGATTCGGGGGCAGCGACCTCAGCTTGGGGAAACTGGCCGGCTGGTGGATATTGCATCTGCTGAGGCGGATATTGCATCTGCTGCTGCGGATATTGCATCTGCTGCTGCGGAAATTGCAGCTGTTGCTGCGGAAATTGTCCGGGTGCCGGCATGTAGCCCGGATAGGGATACGGCTGCTGAGGGTACCCCACGCCGGGCTGCGGCGGATAGGGATAGCCGGCCTGCTGCGGCGGATATGGCTGTCCTTGTTGGTCCATTGGTGTCGGGGGAGGAGTCGGCGGAGCAGTGGCCTGCTCGGTCTCAACTACGGCGGGCTGTTCTTCGGCAGGCTGTACTTGAGGGACAACCACAGTGGTGTCGCTAGAGGCCGCTTCGCCGCTGCTTTGGGTTTCCACTGGCGAAGCCGGCAAGTCGAGGGCTGTGTCAGTCGTCGCCATCTCAGTTGTTTCGGGGGCAACGTCGTGTGGCAACACCGACTGCGCGGCATTCATTTCAGGATCCGAGTCGTAGTGGACTTGCTCATCCAGGATCCGAATTTCGAAGCTCAATGCCCCGACTCGAATCTTGTCGCCATTTTTGAGAATGACCTCGCCATGCAATTGCGAATCGTTGACGTACGTGCTGTTCGTGCTGCCAAGATCTCGCAGTCGCACAGTGAAATCGTCAATCGAAAAGACACAATGGTGCCGACTTATTTGCTCACTCGCAGGTCGCAACTGACAATCTTCGCCGCGACCAATCAAAAAACGTTGCTTCGCCAGTGGAATTGATTTTCCGGAGTGAGTTCCACTGGTTACTTTTAGCTCGGCCTTGAGCATGGAGAAGAAACCTCCCGTAAAGGTAAAACCGCGCAATCCTGAGTGAACCGAGACAGCCGATGCGCTCAGCTAAACGAACCAATTTCCGCAGCGAAAAAAGATGCCATTGGAGATGGTTGCCATCAATTGCTGTCAGCTAATCCTGCGCTACGAGGATGAGCACGGGAGCCCAAAGTGACACCGTATCCAACCTGTTTCCGAATCGGAGAGGTTTATGCAAGAAAAAGAAATGAGAGGTCAGGCCGCCTTGATTGTCGCACAACGCCGAAAAGATGTGGCTACGAACGGTATCGACAGAAAACTGCCGGAATAAGAATTACAAACAACCTGAACTTTCAGGCTAACAGTCACCAGCCGAATTGTCAACAATCTATTCCCCTAAATCACCTACTCTGGGTGGGGAATTCCCCCCGTATCGGCCATGTCGAAACGCATTGAACTACTCAAAATCTGCCGCGGTCGATGGATTTTGTTCTTGCGTCCACTCGGCCGCTTTTGAGGCAACGATCCGGTTGAAGCAGTCAAAATTCGCGTCAATAATCCGCAAAGTAGAAGTCAAACAGAAGCACCAGCGTGGTAATCTTGGTATATTGCGAAAACAAGAGAAGCTGCTGGGCGTGTGGGAGGGCTGCCATCCGCCGGGAAATCACGAGGTTTTGCAGGTACTCCAATGTCGCATTCTCGTTCCATTCACGTCTTGTTCCTCACAATCATTGCCGGTTTGCTTCCCGTCGCGACGGCGAAAGCGGCCGACGTCAATGCGGTGGAAGCGGCCGTCGAGTCGATCACTGTTGACGAGCTAAAGCAACATGTCAATGTGCTCGCCAGCGACACATTCGAAGGGCGGGAAGCCGGTTCGCGAGGCGGCAAAGCTGCTGGCGCCTACTTGATCGACTCGTTAAAGAAACTCGGCGTCACTCCCGGTGGTGATTCCTCGTTCTATCAGTTCTTCGACAATGATTTTCGGAATGTGCTCGCCGTCATTCCCGGTAGCGATCCCGTGCTGAAACGCGAGTTCATCGTCGTTTCATCGCACTACGATCACGTTGGCTTCGGATCGGCTCGGAACAGTTATGGGCCGATCGGCAGAATTCATAACGGAGCCGACGACAATGCCAGCGGCACCGCCGGTCTGCTGGAAATGATTGCGGCATTCTCGGAACTCAAGCCTGCGCCGAGACGTTCGATACTGTTTGCGTTTTGGGACGCAGAAGAAAAAGGGTTGCTCGGTTCAGAGCACTGGGTCTCTCATCCCACAGTTCCGCTCAAACAGGTCAAGCTGATGTTCAACGTCGATATGATCGGTCGGCTTCGAAAGAACTCGCTGGAAATGTACGGCGTCCGCACCGCCGTCGGACTTCGTCGGCTGCTTTGCGAACAGAATCATACGAGCAATATCGAACTTGATTTCAACTGGAACACAAAACGTGAGAGCGACCATTATCCGTTCTATGCACGGCGAATTCCCTACTTGATGTTCCACACCCGCAAGCACGAAAACTATCACCGACCCAGCGATGATGTTGATAAGCTGAACCTGGACGGAATGCAGAAAATTGCACGACTGATGTTTCGCACGGTGTACACGGCAGCCGATGCCACCGCGCTGCCTTCGTTTCGGTCCGCCGCACTTGGCGAAACATCTGGTACCCGTTTGATGCAGTTGCGAAAAGCGCAGCCGCGACCGCCGCGGCTTGATTTGAAATGGGACAAGAAACTTGCTGCAGACGGTGTTGTCAAGATTGTCAGCATCCGGCCGGGGTCTGCTGCCACACGTGACGGCTTGAAAGTTGGAGACAGAATCCTGCGATTTGGAAGCTACGACGTCAACGCGGACGACGACTTCAATCTGGTGGTTCTGGCTGCCAAAAGTCCGGCCAAGGTTGTCGTGGAACGCGATGGAGAATCCGAGCCGGTTGAACTCAAAGTCGCGTTGCGGGGCAACCCGGTACGGATTGGCATTTCATTTGCCGACGACGAAGCGGAACCGGGCGTCGTTCGCATTACGCGAGTCACACCCGACTCACCCGCCGCGCGAGCCGGCCTGAAACCGAACCACCGTATCTACGAAGTCGGCGGTCAGCGTTTCACATCGAATGACCAGTTCCACGAATTGGTGACGACGCTTCCCAGTCCACTCAAGTTGCTGGTGGAAGGACGCGGCCTGATGCGCAAGGTCGAACTGAAATTGCTCCGTCAAGCTGAAGAAACGGACGAACCAGCTGCCGGCAAATAGTCTTCCCGCGTTTGACCGCGTGGGTCAATCGTCATCCGCCGCTTGCGACTTGGCGGAGTCCTTGGGCGGCTGCTTCATTGCATAGCGGATAAGCGAAAGGCGGTGGATGATCCGTCCTGCTGTCTTGCGGTCGAGATGGCCCGACTCGGCATATTGTCGCGCGCGGCTGAAGACCTTGCGGATCGACGCGACGCTTTTTCCCATCCGCGCGGCAATCGGTGCGAGCGCCCTTTCTTCAACACCTTGGATGGAACTCAGCCGCAGTTCGCTTTCCAGTTGTTTCAGGTACGACTTCAATGGAGCCGCCCCGCTTCCCGACTGGAAATAAAGCATACCCAGCGTGTCGGTGTGATCGACAATGTTGTGCCGTGCTTTGACCGAGCGAGGCAACACAGCGCCAAACTGCCGACTGCGCCACCAGGCAAACAGCAGCAACGCAATCAGCAACTGCACGGTCACCGGCCATAAAAACGGTTCGAGCATCAAGCCGACAACCTTTGGCGTTCCCGACGCATTCAGCGACTCGTCGATGGCAATTCCGCCGCCGGTATCGGCGGAATCCAGCAAACGGATTGCCAATTCGGCGTTGCTGTAATCGCTCCAGGCAAGTGATTGGTTTGAGAAGATGAAGTCGGAAGCCACCACGACAACGTAACCGCCGCCGTACGGCATGCCGACGGCTTGCAACGTGCCGTTCGTCTCAACCAGTGTTTCCATTTCACTGGCGTCAGGTGTTTCGATCTCGCCTCCCGATTGCCAAATGAACTTCCCCTCGGTCATCGTTGGCGTTTTGATATTGGTGGTCTCGAATGCGCCCGTGTTGGACTCTACGCT
>CAUZOL010000250.1:0-10311 GCA_963581435.1 Planctomycetota bacterium | reverse complement strand
AAAGTACACCCCAGAGGATTCGAACCTCTAACCTTCGGTTCCGTAGACCGATGCTCTATCCAATTGAGCTAGGGGTGCAAACTCTTGCATACCAGTGTTTATCGCCGGTAATGCCATCGTCCTGTTTGTCACTTGACGCCCGTAGTGACGCCTTCATACAATACGTTCACTAAAAGGACGCCCGCTGCTGCAAACAACGAGCGTCTACGCAAGCCTGTTTCCCGGTTACACGGAGGCTCACGCAATGGCAGATTCTACCAAGTCACGCTCCAAGAGCAAGCCCGCAAAACCACACCCCGAATTCCCACTGTATGCTCACGCCACTGGTAGGTGGGCCAAAAAAGTGCGGGGGAAGGCTCACTACTTTGGACCATGGTCTGATCCACAGGCGGCACTCCAGAAATGGCTGGATCAAAAAGACGACCTTCTTGCTGGCAGGACTCCACGAGTCATTACCGATGGTCTGACAGTCCGGGAACTTTGTAATCGGTTCCTGACCAGCAAACGACTGCTGCTCGACAACTCCGAACTCACTGCCCGCACCTTCAGAGACTACTACGATTCCTGTTCTCGGATCGTGAATCAGTTCTCTGCCAACAGAGTTGTTGACGATCTTGCTGCGGATGACTTTGAAAGCTTTCGGTCAACACTCGCAAGAACTCGTGGTCCAGTTGCTCTGGGAAACGAGATTCAGCGTGTTCGATCAGTCTTCAAATATGCGTATGACCAAGCCCTGATCGACAAGCCAATTCGCTACGGTCAGGGCTTCAAGAAGCCTTCCCGTAAGGTCTTACGGATTGCTCGGAATGGTAATGGTCAGAGGATGTTTGAAGCGGAAGAACTCCGCTCAATCATCGATGCTGCTAACGAGCCTCTGAGGACCATGATCCTCTTGGGCATTAACGCAGGATTCGGACAGTCCGACGTCGGAGCTTTGACGGTCGATGCTGTTGATGGTGATTGGCTGATCTTTCCCAGACCAAAGACAGGCGTCGAGAGACGCATCCCGCTCTGGAAGGAAACGGCTGCTGCTCTGTCAGTCGCAATTGAATCCCGAAAAGCCCACAAGGATGATGCTGACCAGAAAATACTTTTCATTACGAAGTATGGCCGACGCTGGTCACGCACAACTCAGTCAGGAGCACCAGTCGATGCGGTCGGACAAGAGTTTACGAAGCTCCTGCGACGACTGGAAATCAAGCGTGAGAAGATTGGCTTTTATGCCCTGCGGCACACCTTCGCCACGATTGCCGGTGAATCCCGTGATCAAGTCGCAGTCAACGCTATCATGGGTCACGTCGATAATAGTATGGCTGGTGCTTATCGGGAGAGGATCAGCGACTCCCGTCTCATCGCAGTAACTGCCGTGGTACGTGCTTGGTTGTTCCCAGAACACAATGAACACGAAGATGGGGGAGAGGAATGAGCGACAAAACCTTGACGAAAATGACAAAATCCAAAAGTCAGCCATTTTATTTTTAGCTGGACAGTTAGCTCAGCCGGTGAACTGAACCGCCTATAATTCGACACTCCACCCAAGAGGGCTGGCACAGAAATGTGCTGGCCCTTTTTTTGTTGGCATCAATCCAGTGCTTCCCCAAGGCAATTGCACGTCGGCTGTAACCTGTTTGTCCATTGCGACTTACAGTTGGTTGTGCGGGGTTGACTTCCACAAGTTCTTGTTCGCATACGGCTTGGGGCGAACTTTTCTTCCGAAGTGCGATTGCTCTGAGTCCTGAGCGGTAATATCGCCCTCGTAGAGCAGGTAGCCAGCAGAACTGGGACGCGATCGGGAGGGGTAGTGCGGCATGGAATCTGAACAATGTCCTTTCTGCAAGATTGCAGTCGGCAAAATTCTCCTGCGGTCTTCGACGGCGATCGCCTTCCGCGACGCCTTTCCCATTGCCGAGGGTCACACACTCGTCATCCCCCGGCAGCACGTCACCAGCATCTTTGACCTCTCGGAATCGGACCAAGCCCAACTCTGGCAATTCGTCGCCCAGGTCCGTTCAACCCTTTCTGGTCAGCTTTCGCCCGCCGGCTTCAACATCGGGATCAACGACGGCGAGGCCGCCGGCCAGACGGTCCCTCATTCTCACGTCCACATCATCCCGCGATACAGTGGCGACGTGCCCGATCCGCGCGGTGGCGTCCGCTGGATCATCCCAGAGAAAGCTGTGTACTGGGAGGTTCCGTCGTGAGCACTCCCACCGCCGAACAGCAACTCAAGTTTCTGACCAACATCCAGCGATTGCTGGCCGAGGGCCAGTTCGTTGCGACGTACAAGTACGCCCTGCTGTTGGCGCTGGCGGACATCGCCATCGAGTCCGGTGACGATAGCGGCGAGACTTTGCCGGTCTCCACAAAGCTGATAGCCGAAAAGTTCATTCAGTATTATTGGCGGCAGGTTGTTCCGTACGTGCCGAGGATCGACCCAACGGACGGCCAGGTCCTGCGTCAAAACACGGGCAAACAGGCGGCGATAATCCGGCAGGTCGTCGAGGCTCGCCAGAAACACGGCGACTCCCTTGTCACGGCCCAGCGAGACAAGGTCACCTGGAAATCGCTTGTACGGAATGTCGATCAAGTCGTGCGGCAGATGCCACTTTGGAAGCTCCAGACGGTTGGGCGATCGAGTTTCGACTTCCTGTACGAGAATCACGGCAAGGGCACGACCATTGAGCTTCGCCCCGGAGTGGCTTTCTGCCTGCGTCAGTTCTACGGCCTGACGAGTTGCAGAAATCGTCGAGTCGGCGAGTGCCGCTGAAAACCTGCGGAATTCCGCACATATTCCAACTCGCGAATCCCACGTCCGTGAACTGTTGAAACTGGAAGCGGACGAGCAACGAGCCGACGTCTGGCAGCGAGTCGTTGACCGGCTGCGGTCGGAAGCGAAGGAACGGCAGAAGGGACGCAAGGGCAAGCAGGCCGGGGCAAGGTCGGCGAAAGATGCGCAATGAAAAACGACCAACCGGCCTTCACAACGGTTGATCGTTTTTTGTGTCCACGAGGCGGAAAAGGCAAAGCCTCAGCGGAACAGGGCAACTCCTACCAATCCAATCGGCAGTTCCGAAACAAGAACGACAACCTTGACGTTCGTGCGATTCGATTTGACCGCGAGAACTGAACTGAACCGTCACAACCGAAACTGTCGTAATTACCTGACGAGTCAGCAGAGTGAAAAAGACCCGGCGACAGTCACGTGACCATCGCCGGGCGTTTCCGAGAATCGTGGCCGACGCAATTGTTCGGCAGTCGGCCACAGATTCAGGGTATCGGTGATTGCGGACGAGATCAAAGAGATTCAAGAAAACCGAAGCCACCACGTCGCGTCTAACGGACGTTCGGCAGCCGACGCGGGGGATATGACCCGGAGAAACGGGCGGCGGCGGGGGTCGAGTTAAACGGCCGACTCGCCGTCGCCTCTTTTTTTTGTGCCGGGCGATTCGGCGGGCGGTGGGGGTTACACGTTGTCAAAGAAAATCCAATTCCATTGGCTGCCGGATGGCGATCACAGCTTCAAGCCGCGTAAAATCTCTGGACAGTCGCAGGAAGGCAATTGGAACGACCGCATCCGCATCGTCGCGGAGTTCGCACGGCTTTTGCCGGCGAAGACAGACGGAGGCCACATTCCTTGATCACACTCGAACTCTTCTCCGACGACATGCCAATGTGAGGATAGTCGGTTACGGAATTCAGTGTGGATCGCAAGATCTGGTGATCAACAGGACGTGGTCAAGCAGGCCCATCCAAGCACGGACGACGAGATGCCAGCGAATCTCCTCCAGATAGTTGAATCGAGAACTCTTGATGCTGAAACGATTACAGGCAAGACGGCTCAAATTCATACCGCAGTCCTGAGCAAGTCGGAGTACATCGACAAACCTGATTTCACGTACATCGCTCCGACTGACCTGGAATCCCTGTTTGCAGAATACGACAGCAAATTCTTCGATGGGCAAATCAAGGAAACGCTCGGCACAGTCTCGCTGCACTTCGGCCTCTCGAAGCGAATGACGAGTTCAGGTGGCAAGACCGCCTGCTACACCGACCGCAGAAGCGGTCAGCGGCGGTACGAAATCAGTGTCTCGACGACCATTCTCTTTGGGTGCTTTGATGGAGAATCCCATCGCCCGATTACGTCCAGCGGCATTATTTGCTGCAATCGCCTGGATGCGCTCCAACGAGTGATGGAACACGAACTTGTCCACCTGATCGAAATGCTGCTTTGGGGCAAGTCGAGCTGTTCCCGATCTCGCTTTCACGGGATCACGCTCCGCTTCTTCGGCCACACGGAGAACAAGCACCAGCTAATCACTCCAAGGGAAAAGGCGATGGTCAAATTCGGCATCAAGCCGGGCATGGTGGTTCGATTTCGGTTTGATGGAGTCGAACACGAGGGCGTCGTTAACAGAATCACCAAGCGGGCAACGGTGTTGGTTGAAGATCGGGGAGGAGTGCCATACTCCAATGGCAAACGCTACACCAAATTCTACGTGCCAGTGCGATTGTTGGAAGCGATGGAGTGAGCGTTTCGCCGACCTGGCTCCGTTGCGAACCGAGCCACTCCGCCAGTTCGTTCAAAGCGGCTGCATCCATTCCCAAGACAGGCTCCTGGTCATCTCAATTGGTGGAGTCTCACCTTCAGGACAGTGCCAATTCGACAGAATTGTCGCAATGGACGCGGGGCCGCCGCTTGAATTGAGCAATGAACACCCCTCGCAGGGGCCTTCGGGCGGCAAGACAGCTACAATGTGGTTATGAAAATCCTCTTCCTCCACGGTTGGTCCTCAGTACCCGGTGGCCGCAAGCCAACCTACCTGAAAGATCACGGCCACAAAGTTATCAACCCCGCACTGCCCGACGACGACTTCGATACAGCGTTGCGGATCGCTCAAGCCGAATTCGATAAGCATCAGCCGGATGTGATCGTCGGCTCATCCCGCGGTGGTGCGGTCGCAATGAACATCGACAGCAAAAACACTCCACTTGTCTTGCTCTGCCCGGCCTGGAAGAAATGGGGTACGGCCACGACCGTCAAGCCAAACACGGTGATCCTGCATGCACGAGCCGACGATGTGGTGCCGTTTGCCGACACCAAGGAGCTGCTTGCCAACGGTGGGTTGCCCACGGAGGCGTTCATTGAAGTCGGCAATGATCACCGGCTGGCTGATCCCGAGCCGTTGAAAGCGATGTTGGATGCGTGTGAAGAGAAAGCGACGAAGCGATGAATCACGAGCAAGTTCGTGAACTCGAAGACGGACTTGAATCCGCAATCGCCGAAGCGCTCAAGCAGGTCGGCAAGCGACATGGGTTGAAGCAATCCTAAGACTGCGATCAATACTGCATAGAGAGAAAGTATCCGATGAAGAACGATTTACTATTCCCATTGAAGAAGACTTTCGCTCCCATTCTTGTCCTTGGAATGATGCTCGCAATCGTGCTTCCGCCTTCTTGCGCGAATGCGGAGCATGAGGGGCAGATCCAAATCTTGTTGCTCGGCGATAGCACCACGGAAGGGAGCGTGCCGCGCCGGCTGAAGCCCAAAGGCCCGCATTTGGAGAAAGTTCTGGAACTGCTGCTGGCCGTCGAAGACGATCTGCCTCCATGCCACGTGATCAATTCCAGCCTGAGTGGCGAATACATCCGCAGGCTGATTGATTCAGGGCGTTACGATCGCAAGGGAGCGAAATTGCCCGGATTGGATTACATCTTCATTCGCTACGGTCTGAACGACCGGGCAAGGCGTAAAGAGTTTTCCGTGAATTTTCCGAAGGACTTCCATGAACTGCTCGCTCGCCTGAGACGAGATCATCCTCAGGCATTGCTCATCCCGATGACCGTCATTCCGTTCGCGGATGAGGAAGCCAGCAAAGTGATCAACGATTTGGTTCTCGAAGTCGCAAAGAAGGAGAAACTCGCGGTCTTTGACATCTATCCACGCTACTCTGCCGAGTTGAAGAAGGGGCCGAATATGCTCAACTACCGGCGTTACCCGCTCGCCAGAATTCCCAAACAATATCACGATCTGGTGAAGCCGTTTGTAAACGGCTCCGGCGTGGAAGTGATGGCCAACGAACTCGACCCGATTCTCGGTCACCTGCCTGGTTGGTATGGAGACCGGCATCCGAACCTTGCCGGCTACAACGTGATCGCCGACGAAACAGCGAAGTACCTCGCGAAACTGCTACGTGAGAAGAAGGCGAAAGAATGACAATCCCCTAGAACAGACAGGGTTGCAAACCAACAAGACCCCCTCAAGGAGCCAACATCGTGAAGCACATCGTTTTTTTCATGGCCCTGCTTTTCGTCACGCATCAGAGTTTTGCCGAGGAACCCAAGCAACTCAAGGACGTTGCGTATGGAAGTCATCCGCGACAGGTATTGGATTTCTACCAGGCGAAATCAGACAAGCCAACGCCAGTCGTATTCTACATTCACGGTGGTGGCTGGCAGGGTGGCGACAAGAAAACCAATCCCAAGGCGTTTCTTGATAAGGGCATCTCGGTCGTTGCCATCAATTATCGGTACGTTCGGAACGGTGTCGAAGACAAAGTGGAGCCGCCCGTGAAAGCGCCTCTGGAAGACGCGGCGCGTGCCTTGCAATTCATTCGCTCCAATGCCGCCGAATGGAACCTCGACAAGAAGCGAATCGGCGCGACCGGAGGCTCGGCTGGTGCATGTTCTTCGCTCTGGCTCGCTTTGCACGATGACATGGCCGATCCTAAAAGCGATGATCCCGTCGCGCGCGAATCGACCCGCCTGTACTGCGCCGCGGTCAACGGAGCCCAGGTGTCGCTCGATCCGAAGGAACTGCGCGAGTGGATGCCGAACTACGGCTATGGTGCCCACGCCTTCGGCCTGCCGAACTTCAAGAGCCTGATCGGCAATCGCGAAAAAGTCATCAAGTGGATCAAGGAGTATTCGCCGATCGAGCACGTTTCCAAAGACGATCCACCAATCGCGATGTTCTACCGGGGCGAGGTTCCAGTCGTAGGCTCTTCGCCAAAAGATCCGACCCACTCCGGCATTATGGGCGTCAAACTGGAAGAGCGGCTCAAATCCGTGAAAGTCGATGTGGTCCTCGTTCATCCGGGCCGGCGTCATCCAACATACAGGGGTTCCACCGACTATCTCATCGACCGCCTGACCAGGTGAACCGATGCTGACTTCGTGGTTGAGGGCATCGAGCAACATCTGGCCGCACTCGATCGCCGGCCAGTTCAACATCGCCAACTCGATCGAGCCGACAGGCAGCCTGTTCGTCGAATAGCTAAGAGAAGGAAAAAGCCTCGTGGCGATGCGGTCTTTTGAAAGTAACGACGCCCCGGCCAGCAACTTGCCAGCCGGGCCGTCGTGATTTCACTTCAAAAGTGCTTTTTGATTTCTTTCCGGTTTTAAGCCGCCTTCCGCTTAAACGACTTTACCTCGATCGAATCGAGTTTCAAGGTCTCAACTTCTTCGGGGGCATCACGCACGGGGGGCAGAATTTCCCGTTCCATGTGCGATCTCCGGGTGTTGTTGTCGGTCGTGAACTCGGAGATCAGATAGTCGTGAAACCAAGGAGTGTGATCTGTCCTCGACACAAGTGCCAAAAGCAGACTAAAATACACTCACCTGCCGGGCCTTGCGTCCGCATCCCACCTGAAGTAACCCACCTTTTCTAGATTGTTTCCATGTCCATCGACAAGTTGAGACCGGTACGTGCTTTGGTTGTCGATGATGATCCCGACATCCGAGAGTTCGTCGGCGGTTTGCTCGAATCTGTTGGCTGCGAGGTTCACGTTGCCGTCGACGGCGAGCAAGCACTGATTCAGGCGTTCGAGTTTCAACCTGAAATCGTTTTTCTTGATGTCAATCTGCCGAAGCAGTTTGGTTGGCTCGTATGCGCCAAACTCAAGCTGATTGAACCTTCGCCGACAGTCATTCTGATGACCGGGCTCACCTGCGACGATCTCGACAGTTTCTCGGAATTCGTCAAAGCCGCTGACGTGCTGCGGAAACCATTTTCAGCAGAAGACGTGCTGGAGTTCGTTCCCCGAATTCCGGTGTCTGCCTGAAGATGCACCTGATGGCAAAGGCGGCGGCAACAGTTATCCGCGCGAACGACTTCACGACCACGCAGACGCGACTTGTCTTCGGCTGTACTTCACTGGGTCGATCTCCTTGGAAACGTCATGGGATTAGCTGATCGCAGGTTCTACGGGCAATCAACGCGAACTCAACGCGGCATCGCGGCTGCATAGCATGCTGCCAACCAGAGCTTTTCCTCGCGGCTCAGATTCACACCATCGACCTCTCCGTTCACGACCGGCCAGGGCGTGTTCCAGCCGATGTCGCCGCCTCGCAGGACAGCCTCGCCGGTTGTCCGGTTACAGGTGAGGACCCACTGTTCACCGTGTTGGTTCTCGAAATAGCCGACGTATGTGTCGCGGTCTTCTTCGTTGACAATCGGTGGGTCACCGCATGCCGGACTGTGATGATTGCGAATGGTCAGCAATGGCTCGGACATCAGGTGTTTCTCCAGGCGATCACGCTGCCCGCCGCTCAAAGGACTTCACCAGCCCACCAACATACTCCTTCACCTCAATCTGGTCCATCGTCAGCTTCTCGACTTCCTCCGGCACGTCACGAATTGGCGGCAGATGATCTCGCTTCATGTGCGCCCGACGCGTGTTGTAGTGGGTCACGAATGATGGCATTAGATGCGCCCAGGGGATACGCTTAGATGACACGACCATCTAAAACAACCGAAGGAACTCGTTATGCACTCGCGTCCGTTTGCGATTTCTCTTGCCGCATTGGGCTGCATCATCGTCGCGCTGTCAGCCTTTGCTCAGCCATCCGATTCGCCGGTCAAAGACAAGGGCACGCTCAAGGTTCCGGCCAAGGAAGTGCCCGCCCCGGCCTCGGTCTCGCCAGAATTGCGGGCTGCGATCGCCGCCAGGCCCATCCCGCCATACACGCCAGCGCCCAAGACGGCCGACGAGTGGCGCAAGCTCCAGCGGACCTTTGATGCGGTCGAAGCGAAGCAAGCACGTGATGTGGCAAAGGCCGTCGGAGCAAAGTCCGAAACGCAGATTATCGGTGGTGTGCGCTGCTACCTCATCACACCGAAGGATGTCTCCGCCGAGAATCAGGACCGCCTGCTGGTCCATGTGCACGGGGGCGCGTTTGTGTTTGGCGGCGGCGAGGCGGCCACTGGGGAAGCCGTGCTCGTCGCCCACGCCTGCAAGGCTCGCGTCCTTTCCGTGGATTATCGGAGACCTCCCGACCACCCCTTTCCCGCGGCAATCGACGATGCCGTGGCAGTCTGGAAACAGGTGATTAAGAAGCACGACGCCGCGGAAACCGCGTTGTTCGGATCTTCGGCCGGTGGCAACCTCACTTTGACCACAGTTCTGCGACTCAAAGAACTCAAATTGCCACTCCCGGGCGCCTTGTTTGTTGGAACTCCCGCGTCCGACCTCACCAAAACCGGGGACACCTGGTTCACCAATGTCGGGCTCGATGCTTTGGGCCGCTACGATGGACTTGTGGCGGGGGCTTTGAAGCTCTATGCCGGTGGCCGGGACATGAAGGCCCCTCTCCTGTCACCAATCCACGGGGATCTGGCGGACTTCCCGCCGACGATCCTGATCTCGGGCACGCGGGACCTGCTCCTGAGCGACACCGTGCGCATCCATCGCAAACTGCGTCAAGCTGGCGTTCAAGCCGAACTCCACGTTTTTGAAGGTCAGGGCCATGGCGCATATCTCTGGGCCTACCGGGCGCCAGAAGCCCAGGACGCGCTGAACGAGATCTCGCAGTTCTTCAATCGGCACCTCGCCTCACAGAGCCCCGCCTTCAAGGTGATTGAAGTGCAGCAGACCGGTGGATTCGCCGGTGTAAACATCACCTATCGCATCACGCCCGACGGCAAGTTCACCCGCAAGTCGAAACGAGGCACGGCCGAAGGCAAGCTCGATCCCAAGGAGGCAACCGCGTTATCAAAGGCGGTGGCCGCGATCGACTGGGAGAAAATGCCAGCAAAGCTGCGGGACCCCAAAGTCGCGGACGACTTCATTTACGACATGCACTTTGTCATCGGCAAGAAGACCCATCGCGTGACTGCTGACGGCACGTCGGCCGGAAAGAACGCCTTGTTGAAGCCGATTCTGATGACGTTGGTCAAGATTCAGCGCGTGCCGGTGAAGAAAGACTGAGCCGGTGTCGGCTGCCGCCGTATCATCGCCAGGTTTACTCGCGAGTATGTGGGTAAGTGATTTCGTGTAATAGCTTTAGTAACGTATCGTCAGACCCATGCCATCC
>CAUZOL010000249.1:0-10313 GCA_963581435.1 Planctomycetota bacterium | reverse complement strand
CTTACGACTCATCCGTGAACCCGTTCATCGAACAAAAATGAATGTCCTGTCAACCAGACACCAAATACAACACTTCGCCAATGATATCCAGGTTCAGGCCGGTATCCGGACACGCTGCTAGGCGGAGCGCAGCACCCAGGACCTTCACGTGTTGGAGTGCGACCAATCGATTCGAAGCCCTCCGACGCCGCGCGATCAATCCCACCACCATCGATCTCGCGCCTGGGGACGACCTATCTTGGTGAGTCGCTCCGGCAGTGGAATGTCCACGTCGGAATCTTCTTTCTCAACCGGGCGGGCCAAAGCGGGCATGATGGTGACGCCGCCGGAGGGGACGAATAGTTTTCGTCCTTTCCAGAGTGCGTTGGAGACGGCTGGCACTTGGCGTGGTGTGGGGTGGGTTTGGATCGGGAAGACCGATTCATCAAGGAGTGTCTTTGCGTCCCAGTCGGTGCGGCCGTACCAGCCTTGGCGGCGAATTGCGGCGGCGACGACGAACAGGTCGATCACGTTTCGTAGTTCCGCGAACACCGGGCGTCGCCGCGCGATGTCGGCGTACTTGCGGGTGAAGTCGCCGGTGAATAACTGGCTGGCTCGGCTGGGATTGCTGCCCGGCACCACGGTGAGCTTGCCCGTTGAATCGGCCACCATTTGCTGCCCGAGCAATTGCACGCCTTGTCCCACCAGTTCCATCGCCAAACCATCTTCGGTGACTTTCAGACAATCGTACTTTGGCGTAAACCACCACCGCTCGTAGGCCGAATGACGGGCCGACTTCAAACTGCCAATGAACGTGTTCATCTTCACCGGTGCCGATTCCAGCCCGATGCCAATGCGTTTCATGCGGTAATCGGCTTCGAGCAGAACAAGGGCCGCATGTGTATCGGCGGGGATGCCGAAGACACGAACCGTTCCCATACCGAGCGCCTCGCGCGTTCCTCGAAGAATGCGAAGGCCAACTTGCCGCCGCTGACTGTCGGAAATGCGGCGGGGAACCGTCTTCTGAAATTCACGCAGCCGGGCGACGCCCTGTGCCGTCGGATCGATGGAGCAACCAACCGATCTCGCAGCAGCCCCGTTCGGTGGATACGCCCGCATGGCGACGGCGAGGTCTTCGACCCGCAATGTTGGTGCGCCGGTTGTGATGCCGATGACGCGTCCCGAATCCACTTTTATCCAGCCTTCGGCTGGCCCGGCGATCACGATGTCGTTTTGATCGGGAAACAGGAAGACGTACTGCACCCGCTGCAACCCGGCCAATTGATTTATTGTCTCATCGAGCGGTTGACCGGCATCGAGGCGTTTCCGCATGACCGCCGCCAGCCGCACCAGCGACACCTTACGAAACGCAGAGGGTTTTGCGACGTCGCCCGGCAGAGCCGCCTTGGCCGCCATCAGCCGTTTCAAACGAAGCGCGCCGCCGGGAGCGGGAAACGTCTTGGATGTCAACACGCCATCCGCATCGACGGCCACGCCGAAGACGGGCTGCTGAACGGTGAGCTGCGCTACCGCCGGCTGCGGGCAGAACAGCAGAAAACTACAGAAGACGAGCGACAGACTTCGATGGGAACACGTCATCGTGGGTGAACTCCATGCCGACGGCGAAGCGAACAAGACCCGTTACGGGAATTGTACCGTCGGCAATTGTGGGGCGATACACTTTCTTGGGTGTCGCCCTCCCAAGTCCGCAATTAGAGCAGCTCGTGAATCGGTTGGCCTGGACCGACGATACTTGTCGGTCGGCCGGCGGGATCGATGTAATGGGTGTCGAGCGAGATTCCCAATGCGTGGTAAATTGTCGCCATCAGATCGAGCGGAATCACCTGGCGTTCCTTCACGCCGCCGCCGAATTTCTCGCTGGCGCCCACAACCTGTCCGCCCTTTAATCCGCCGCCGGCCAACATGGTGGTGAAGCAGTTCGACCAATGATCGCGGCCGGCGTGGCCGTTCATCATCGGAGTGCGGCCGAACTCACCCGCGCAATAAACCACAACGTCATCCAGCATGCCGCGCTGATCTAAATCTTCGATGAGTGCGGCCATCGCGACATCGAGCGGCGGCAGATGAGTTTCGAGCCCTTTTTCAATATCGTTGTGATGATCCCAGTAGCCGGTGTTGATCGTCACGCAACTGCTGCCCGCTTCGACCAGCCGTCGTGCCAACAGCGCGCTTTGACCGTATTGATGACGCCCGTAGCGATCGCGGAGCTTGTCCGGTTCGGCGGACAGATTGAACGCCTCGCGGACGCGCTCGCCGGAGACCATTTCCAGCGCTTGCGCTTTGAATGTGTCCAATCCTTCAATCAGTCCGGAGTTGTCGATGTCGCGTCGCAGGGTGTCGAACTTCTTCAGCAGCCGCCGTCGCGATTCGACACTTTTGAGGGTTAACCCGGACGGCGGAGCGAGATTGGCAACCTTGAAGTTCTTCGCATTCGGGTCGGCGTTGACTTCAAACGGATTGTAGGCTTTGCCAAGATAGACCGCCCCTTGATAGCCGAAGGCTTCGGATTTGGGGATGGTGACGTACGGCGGCATGTGTTCGCCATGTGCACCTTTGGCACGGGCGATGACCGAACCGAACGACGGATATTTGGCCGCATTGCGGGCCAAAGTCGGGCCGAAATGTCCGGTTTGCATCCAATGGGCCGACGGCGCGTGAATTCCATTTTCGTGATGCACCGAGCGCACCAGCGACATGTGCTTCATCACCGTTGCTTGCTGCGCGAATCGCTCACCCAACACGATGCCGGGCACGGTGGTATCGATCGCGCGATACATGCCGCGATATTCTGCCGGCGCGTCCGGCTTCATGTCGTAGGTGTCCTGTTGGCTCATGCCGCCGTGTGTCCAGAAGACAATCAGCGACTTCTTGTTGTGCGACTTCTCGTTCGCTTGCTTTGAGTTGGCTCCGGCAGCGCGCAGCGCCAGCACGTCCGCCAGCCCCAGCCCCAACAGCGGCGCACCCAATTCGAGGAAGTTGCGGCGGCTCAAACCGTCGCAATTCCGATATTGGCTTCCGAAAACTTTCAACATGGTATGACCCTCTCGGCGGTCCGGTGCCGACATTGTGCTTCAACTCTTTGTGGTTCAGTGATTCAACAGGAACTCGTTTGTTGCCAACAGCGACCACAGCAGCGATCGGTAGGCTTCACTGCGATCTGATTCGGAATTCACAAATTCAATCGCCGCCGCCTTTTCTTCCGGACTCGGCAGCCGAGCCAATGTGCTGAGGAAGATTTCGCGGACGATTTCTACAGGCGGTTTATCGCTGGCGGCCAGCCGGGCGACGGTGCCGTCTTTTGCTGTCAACTTCTTCTGAATCTCTGTCGAGTTCACCAGTTCCAGCGCTTGCGCCAACGCCGGGGCATCGCTTCGTTCGCATTCGCAGGCAGAGGTGCGGGCAGGGCGGCCGAACACGTCTAAAAAGTTCATCGGCACGTTTTCATCCGGCAGACCAATGGCCCGTGTGCCGGGTGGGAAGATACCCGGTCCACCGGAAAACTGTGTCGGCACTTCGAGTACCTGGCTGATGCCGTCCAACAGAACTTCCGCCGAGAGGCGACGGGGATAGAAACGGGCGAAGCTCTGCAGGTCGTCGCTGTTGGATTCGTTGGGAACCGAACTGAGTCCGTAGGCCGACGATGTGGTGATGAGGCGGATCAAATGTTTGATGTCGTAACGACTCTTGACGAATTCGCGGGCCAACTCGTCGAGCAACTCGGGGTTGCTGGGGGGGTTGGTGCTGCGGGCGTCGTCGATGGGATGAATGATCCCCCGACCCATGAAATGCCCCCACAATCGGTTGGCCATCGTGCGGGCGAAGAAGGGATTCTCCGGCGCGGTCATCCAGCGGGCGAAGGCTTGCCGGGGATCATCGTATGGCGAAAGGTCAAAGTCGGGACCGCCCAACGGACGCGGCCCGAGCACCTTTCCCGTTCTTGGATGCCGCACTTCGCCCGCCTGTTTCAAATAGATGATTTCGTTGGTGGGGACCTCGGCATCGGTGAAGCCGCCTTTGCGGCCGACGCGTGAAAAGACGGCGGCCAGCCCGTAATAGTCCGCCTGGCTCCAGAATTCGGCCGGGTGATGATGACACTGCGCACATTGAATTCGCACGCCGAGAAACGCCTGCGCGACCGATTCGACATAGTCTTGCTGAGTGCGCACCGAGCGGTACCAGATTGCCGGCGGGTTCTGTTGCTGGCTTCCCGATGCGGTGAGAATCTCCGCCGCAAATTGGTCGTACGGTTTGTTGGTGGCAATCGAATCGCGAATCCATGCGGAGAACAAAGTTGTTCCCGGCCGTTGCTTGCTGGTGGAATATCCGCGTCCACGATTCTGCAGAATGTCGGCCCATTTCAAGGCGAAGTACGTCGCGTACTCGGGACGGTTTAACAATCGATCGACTAGCCGTTTGCGTTTGTCTGCTTGTGTGTCGTTGAGATAGGAAGTGACTTCGTCGGCCGTTGGCAGAGTGCCGCAAATGTCGAGGCTGGCACGGCGGATGAACGCGGCATCGTCGGCGGGCGGCGATGGCGCGATACCTAATCTGTTCCAACCGGCCAACAGGTGATGGTCGATCTTCGACATCTCCGCAGGACCTTTGACGGCATTGGTGGGAGCCGTATCCCCACGCGGGACTGCGCCGTAGTATGCACCGAGTTGATCGCCGAAACGAACCATCACCGCAAACAAACCGACGCGCGGTTGCGTGGTGATGAGACCACTGTCATCGACATCGGCAACTTCCGGCACGTTCGAGACGTACACCGATTGCCGGGTGACATCGCGATTTGTGCCGTCGGAAAAGTGTGCTGTGACGCGCAACTGACGCTGCGAGTTTCGCTGCAACTCACCGCGTTTCGGTTCGAGTTCAAGCCGCACGAGTCGCGGATCATCCGGACGTGGCGCCGGTGCGCCGGCGGCGATCCAGTCGCGGAGCATTCGGTAATCGTCGGAATCAGTATCGAGTCGCCGCCCACCGCCGTGAGGCACAACGCCGGTCGCCTTGGTCAATAGCAGGCTCTGGTTGGGATCGGCAGGAAACAGTCGGCGGCCACGCGCTTCGCTGACCAGCGCGGCATAATCGAAATCCGGCTCAAATCCCAACAACGAAAGCTTGAAACCGTTCTGCCCGGTTGCCTTGCCGTGACAGCCGCCGCTGTTGCAATGCAATCGCGTCAGCAACGGGACGACATCGTTGAGAAACTGAACTGGCGGCGCGACATTGCCGCGGGGACTCACCGGCGGACCGTCAGCGGCGTTTGCCAAGTCGGCCACGCTGGTGGCAACAAGCAACGCACAAACGGCTGCCGCATATGCGCTGGCCCAAGTGCGATGTAAGTGAGTTTTCGGGTGTCGTATCGACATCGTGTCGCCTTGTGCTATTCGATGATTTCGAGATTCAAGAAGCAGCTGCCGTGGAAAACGGGTTGATCTTCGACAACGCCAATGGCGTAGAACCGCACAAACGGTTGCTGCCCCAAGGGAGCGTCGGTGTTGGCGATGATCTGGATGTTCCCGCTATCGGTTTGTCCAACGAACGTCACCCCGCGTCCTCGCAGGCCGATGACTTTCTCCGGTGCGGTGAGTTCCGTGTGAATTTTGCCTATGAAGCCGTTGATTCGTCGTGCCGAGTATTTGACCTGAAGCACCTTTCCTCGCCCGATTTGTTTCGGCGCGTCGGCGTCGATCTCGACGACAAAGGCTGCCGGCTGCACGTCGAACGTCACCGGGTTGCTGAAAACCGTCACCGATTGCGGCTTCCCTTTGGCTTTGTCTGCAGGCACGGTGGTTACCGCTTTGACGGCAATGGTGTAGCGGCCGACTGGCAGTGTCGGTGGTAGGTGAAAACTGACATAACCTTTGCTTTGGCCGGCAGGAATTGTCGCAGCCTGATGACGAATTAAGGCGGGCAGCCCGACGCCGACGAGTTGAACCGGCGCCTGAAACGACACGTCGCGGCGATCGATTTGGACGGCGACATCGAGAATGCCGCCCGGTGAGTGCCGGACCTTCATTTCACCGTACAAATCGTGCGATCGCGTTTCGTTTCCGTCGGCGGTAATTCGCAGCGGGGCTTCAGCGGTGACGGCGAATGGTATTTCGGAAGTCAACCGGGCCGAGCCGTTCGGCGCGCCCGTGCGAATGACGGTCCCGCCGCGAACTTTGCGACCGTGGGGTTGCTGTGCTGTGACTGTTGCTTCTTGATCCCAACCGCCAACCGGTTTGGAGTGGCCGACGAGTTGCAGGTTGTGAATGAGTGCCTCCGCAGAATCTGTGGCCGAAAGCGTCAACGGCGCGCGGTTGATACCGGGGCCGAGATAGACGTCGGGGCATTGGATTCCGGGTGGCAAGTTTTTGGCGGAGACACGAATCGTGCCGGTCATTCCGCGGCTGCGAAAGGCCAGCACGTCCACAGTCGTGCGGCCGCCGCGTCGCACGTTGAGGGCGGCTGGAGTCCCCGGGTGATCGACGAGGGCGAGATGAAAGTCCGGTTCTTCGCGGCGGACACTGAGCCGATAAATTCGCCGCGCATCGCGAGAGAGGTCGCCGATTAAGTTGCGGACCAGAATGAGATAACGACCATTGGCGGGGGCGACCCAGCGGCCGGCGGGATCGAGATGGGCGGTCGGAAACGAATTGCCGCCGATGTTCTTTACTTCGTCGCGGAACCGCGCCAGTTCGCGCTTTCCGGACGAGTCGAGTACGCTGATGTCGAGATCCATCGGCGCGCCAATTCGCGCGGCGAATCCTTCGAGCCACAGCACTTCGCCGCGGCGGGCATCGATGGCGTACCAGTCGCGTTCGTCACCATCGATGAGTTGGCCGCTGACTTCACAGGGAATCGAAAGTGATTGTGCAGCATCGGGAGCGTAATTAGCCGACTGATCGCGAACGACAGGCACGTCGGTCACGCCGATTTGGATTGGCTCGTCGCTGCCGGGAAAGTGAAACGCAAAACCGTCAACGGCGAGCTGATTGGATTGCAGGCGTACCCGTTGCGACCCTTCATCGGCGGGGGGAGTTACGTCGATTTCGATGTGGTCGAACGAGTTATCAACCGTTGCTGCGGAACCTGCGATGCTGGCCTGAGCGGGCGGGATTTTCGTTGTCAGGTTCCAGCCATACAGGGTCACCCGTGTTGTCTTGCCGGTCTGGATGACGGCGGGATGTGAAAAAATCACGCGCGGCGTATTGCCGATGCTGAGGCGATAGGAATAGTCGGCACCCCCGCCATAGATGAGGTCGAAGACTTTCACGATGTACGATCCGTCGGCCGGGACGCGAAAATGGATCAGCGGATCGATGCCGAAATAGCCACGGTTAACCGCGAGTCGTTTTCCCGAACTGTCGTACACTTCGAGGACGGCCCTTAGCTGCGAATCGATTCGCTCTGCCTGGCACTCAACGACAATGTGTTGTCCCTGCTTGGCAACAAACCGAAGCTGGTCGATGTCGCCCTTCTTTTCGATGCGCCCGTTAACGACGGCATTCAACGGAACCGATGTGGCGGTCTTGATCGATTCGTTTGGCTCGGCTTCGAGTAATTCTTCGCGTGTGCCGATGATGAATGCTCGCGGTGAACTCAGTCCATCGACACACATGGCCCGCAAATCGTAGCAGCCCGGCGGAGTCTGCGGCGGAATATTGATCCGCACGCGGTTGGTACCGGTTTTTTCAAATGTCAACTCTGCGCTGGAGCAGTGCAGGGTGGTCAGTTTTGCTAAACCGCTGCCAGCCACCGTCAATTCGACGCTTGTGCCGGCACGGCCACCAGGTGGAAAGACGGAACTGAGGGTGGGATTCGGTTGTGCCAGCACTGGCGAGGAAAACGCGAGTGCGACCAGCCAGGCGACTGCAGTGAGGCAGCTTGTGAGTGACTTCAGTGTCGACTTAATTCTCTGTTGACGGGTGCCACTGGCGTGTCGCCAGTGCCTACCACGCCGCACTGGCGACACGCCAGTGGCACCCAATCCACCCAGACCGTCAATCGTAGAGTGACGCTGTGCTGGAACGATTCGATTGCTGTGTGAACTGTCCATAACGGTGTGCTATCTGAAACGAATGCGGTAGTCTCAAATCAATTCGCGGATCGGTTTGCCGTCGGGTAGAATCGGAATGGGGCGACCGGCGTTGGTTACAGTATGTTGTGTTGTGTCGATGCCCAGATGCCTGTACATGGTCGCCAGCACGTCGGTTGGGCTGACGGGCCGGTCGGCGGGGACATCGCCTGCTTTGGTCGAGGAACCAATGACCTGTCCGACATTCAGTCCGCCTCCGGACATGAGGATGCTCATCAGCGATCCCCAGTGATCGCGGCCGCCGGTTTTGTTGACGCGGGGCGTGCGTCCGAATTCGCCCCACACGATCAACATCACCTTCTTGTCGAGGCCGCGCTCGTACAGGTCGGAAATTAATGCGGCGAGCATCTGGTCGAGCGGCGGCCCGGAAATATCCATTCCGCGCGAGGGGCCGTTCGAGCCGTCGGCGGGGCGCTTGTCATTCACAATGTTGAGATGCCAGTCCCAGCAGAGGGAATCGGGGGCGGTGTTCATTGTGACGAACGTCACGCCCGCTTCGACGAGCCTTCGGGCCAGCAGTCCCATTTGTCCCCAGCGATGACGGCCGTATCGATCTTGCGTGGCCGGCGTCTCCTGGTTGAGGTCGAAGGCACGTCGTGCTGCGCCGCTGGTGACCATGTCGAGCGCATGCTGATTGAAGCGGTCGATTCCGGTCATCGTTCGCGTGGCGTCCGCGTTTCGTGCGAAGCGATCAAGTTCGGCCAATAACGAACGGCGGTCGCTCACCCGGTCCAGTGTCACGTCGTCGGCCAGCTTCAGGTTCGATGTTGCGGCCCGAACCGGACTTGGCTGAAAACCGTTTTGAAATGGATTCTGCAGGATAGTGAATGGACCTTGTCCTGCGCCGAGGTAGCTCGCCCCCATCACCGTGCCAATGACCGGGTTGCGCGTCTGTTCTTCCGACAGCAACACGTAGGGCGGCAGCCCTGTTTGTGACGAGCCGCGAAATCTCGACGTGATCGAGCCGGATGATGGATGTGTCGTGCGTCCGGTCAAACCGGGATAACCGGTCGAACACCAATGACAGCCGACGAAATGTCCGTTGGTGGTATGAGACACCGTGCGAAGGATGGCGGCCTGATCGGCAGCTTGTGCGAGCATCGGCAGCTTTTCGCAGAACTGCACGCCGGGCAGTTTCGTGTCGATGGCGGAATACGGTCCGCGAATTTCAGCTGCTGCGCCAGGCTTGGGGTCGAATGTCTCAAACTGGCTTGGTCCACCGCCCAGCCAAATCTGGATCACGGCTGTGTCGGGTGTCGGGGTAGTTCTGCCGTTGCTTGGTGAGTCGCCAGCGTTGGGGGCTGCCTGCAGCCGCAGGACGTCATCCAGCAACAACCCCGCGCCGCCGGCCGACAACGTCGAGCGGAGAAACCGTCTACGGGATTTCAGTGGTTTGCCGAGCAATGCGTTGCTGCCTCTCTCACATCACATCAACCGATGTTTATTACATACAGCGTAACGTATGCGATGACGGCAGGGAAGCTCGTTTCGGCTGGTACGCATGACAGGTCTTTGTCACGCACCAGATGCCGATTGCCGAGTTGGGGTGCCACTGGCGTGTCGCCAGTGTAATGCGGTAGGCACTGGCGACACGCCAGTGCCACCCATCGACTGATTGACGCGTCTTACAGGTACTAATTCGCGTTGGATTGTTTGCCTGCGGTCGGCATGCCTGTCGGCTTGGGCTGCTGTGCCAGCAGTTGCGTGCGGTAGGTTCGCAGCGGTCGCAACAACGCTCGTTCTAACACGCGTTTTCGCGCATGCCATTTGTCGGTATCGAGGTTGTTGTCGGTGTAGAGCTTCTCCATCGCCGCGAAGGCCGCCGCTGTGGCCGACACGCTTTCGGCAACATCGTTCAGAGCGATATTTTTGAAAATTGGTGCTCCTGCACCTCGCCCGTGCCAGCGCGATTTGAGCATTTGCAGCAGCGCATCCAAATGGTCGCGCCGCGCCAATGCATTGGGAACAGCCTGCGGATGATCGACCAGCAGATTCAGCGCGGCCACAATATTGCGGACCGAGCGATCGCGCGGGTCGGAGTAGTACACCAGATAGAGTCGATGTTCCAGTTCGGCCTGTGGATCAGGGTGTTCGGTGCGATCGTACAATCTCACAATTTCGTCGTGAAGAAAGAAGCTCACCAGTGGATCGTACGGGTGTGAGAATTCGGCAATGTGTTGAATGTTGGTGGCATTCGGGGTTTTTACCGCCGTGCCTAATGCCGAAAAAT
>CAUZOL010000248.1:0-10316 GCA_963581435.1 Planctomycetota bacterium | reverse complement strand
GAGGATCGGCAACCGGGTTGAGGATCGGCAACCGGGACTGTTGTGCATCGCATATGACCTTCCGTCCGATGGGTGCAACGCGCGAGACGGGTTAGGTCTGACTATGGAAGCGTCGAGAAAACGGGTACTCATCGTCGATGACGACGAGCAGATCGTCGAAGCGGTTCAGATGGCCTTGGAAGAAAAAGGCTACGAAGTGCTGACCGCCTGCGATGGTGCCGAAGGTCTGGTGCGAGCCGAACGGGATGAACCCGATTTGATTCTGCTGGACGTTGTTCTACCAAAGCGCAGCGGTTTCACGGTTCTCGATCACCTGCGGCGAAGCCGTTTTCGCGCGACGCCGATCATCATGCTGACGGCCAACGACGAACAGCGGCATCGCGATTTCGCCGCCGCCCGCGGAGCCAACGCCTTCATTGCCAAGCCGTTCGACATGGGCGAACTGATGTGCGAAGTCGATACGCTGCTGAAGGTGTGAAACGAATCGCCCAACGTCTTACCCCCCGCCGATGGCCGGCAGGAAGTGGACCTCGCTGTTTTCGCCAACCTGCTGTAACAGGCCGAGCGAGCTGATGTTGCCATCGACGGCGACGCTCAGACCGGGTTGGAGGCCATCCTCGTCGCACAGTCGGCTTTCGATTCCCGGGAATCGAGACTCCAGCACGGCGATGACCTGCCGCACGTTCTTCGCATCGACGGTCACTTCTTCCACGTCACCGGTGAGCGATCGTAACAACGGTGGGATGAAGACGCGCGGCATGGTGACGCAACCGGTGTTGGGGAGCCGCCCCCGGTGTAATCACCGGGGGCTAAGTTTTCACGGGGGGCTAGGTTTGTTTGAGGATTTCCGGCAGCAGGTTTGGCGGGGACATGGGCAGATGCCGCGAGCGCACACCGACCGCGTCGTAGATTGCGTTGGCAATGGCAGCCGGCGGTGGCACGATGGGGACTTCACCGACGCCGCGAACGCCATAAGGATGGCCGGGGTTCGGGACTTCGACGATGATTGTGTCGATCATCGGCACGTCGTAACAGGTGGGCATGCGGTAGTCGAGCAGGCTGGCGTTTTGCATGACACCCTGTTCGTCGTAAACGTATTCCTCATTCAGCGCCCAGCCAATTCCCTGCACGACGCCCCCCTGCATCTGCCCTTCGACATAGGCGGGGTGAATGGCGGTGCCGGCGTCTTGCGCGATGGTGTACCGTAGAATCTCGACCTTGCCGGTGTCGGGATCGATTTCAACATCGACACAATGCGAACCGAACGCGCCGCCCGGTTCGTCGTGGGCCGACGATCCACGTCCGATGATCGGCTCGCCCGTCTTGTTGATTTGGGCGGCAAGTTCCTGAAAGGTGAAGACTTTCTCATCGGGTCCGATGATGCGGCCGTCCTCAAAGACGACCTGTTCGGCATCGACGTCCCAGATGAGCGCCGCGCGGGCAATCATTTGCCGACGGATATCCATTGCCGCTTCGTACGCAGCCCAGCCGGTTGCATAGGTGACGCGGCTGCCGCCGGTGACGTCGGTGTAGCCGACGTTGTCGGTGTCGGCGACGGTGGGCGTGACATCTTCGGCGGCGATGCCCAGCGTTTCGGCCAGCTGCATGGAGATGCTCGCGCGACTGCCGCCGATATCGGTCGAACCTTCAGTGAGCGCAACTCGCCCATCGGTATTGACCGAGGCGGTGACCGCCGACTTCAGTCCGGCGTTGAACCAGAATCCGGAAGCAACACCGCGACCACGTTTCTTTTCGACGTCGCCTTCGTGACCGGGGAGCGGGGTCGATCCGGTGGGGCGCTGCCCGGCGGCTTCGGATTCATCGAGAGATGACTTCCAGTGATCGCTGTGCTGAATCGCCTCAACGGTTTCAACCATGCCGACGCGGGGAAAGAGCACGCCATCGACGCGGCGGGTGCCTTCGACGGCAGCGTTTTTCAGTCGAAATTCGAGCGGGTCGATTTTCAACTCTTCGCAGATTTCATCGACGATCGTTTCGACGGCGAAGGCGGCATGAGTTGCGCCGGGCGCGCGATACGCTTTCGATGCCGGCTTGTTGTTGCAGACGTCGTAACCGTTTACGAGGCCGTTGGGGACATCGTAACAGGCGAAAACAGTCATGCAGGCAGCGGGAATCGGCGAACCGGGAAACCCCCCTGCCTCGAACACGAGATACGCCTCGGCCGCTGTGATACTGCCTTCGGCATCAACTCCGATTTTCACTCGCATGTACGAACCGGGTGTCGGTCCGGTTGCTTCGAGTACGGCCGCGCGGTCCATCACCACTTTGACCGGCCGGCCCGATTTCTTCGACAGCAACGCCGCGACCGGCGGCGTATAAACGACAATCTTCCCGCCGAAGCCGCCGCCGATTTCCATCGGCACAATCTTCACACGTGAGAGCGGCACCTGCAGCAAGCCGGACATCTGCTCGCGAACGCAGAACGATCCCTGCGTACTGGTCCAGGCGGTGATCTGATTGTCGGCATGCCAGATGGCCGTCGCAGTGTGCGGTTCGATGTATCCCTGATGGACGGTCGCCGTTGTGAACTCACGCTCGACGACCAGTTTGGCGTCGGCGAATCCCTTTTCGACATCGCCCTTTTCGTGCTGGAAGTGTTTGGCAATGTTGGTTGGTTTCTCGCCGGGATCGTCGGTTGCCGACGCGAATGCTTTCGTTCGCAGGTCTTCGTGTAGAATCGGTGCATCGTCCTGCATCGCCGCGCGAACATCGAGGACCGGCGGCAGTGGCTCGTAATCGACTTCGATTAACAGTGCTGCCGCTTCGGCCTGATGAATTGTCTCGGCGGCAACGGCGGCGACGGCGTGTCCTTTGTAAACGACTTTCTCACGGGCCAAAACGATCCGTGTGAGATCTTTCAGATCGAACATGCCCTCGCCCAGATCGGCAATCTTGCTGCCAATCTCCGGCATGTCTTTGCTGGTGATGACCGCATGCACGCCCGGAGCTTGTTCGGCCTTCGACGTGTCAATCGATTTGATACGGGCATGCGCGTGCGGGCTGCGAAGAATTTTACCGTACAGCATTCCGGTCAATTGGATGTCGGCCCCGTACTTGGCGCGGCCGGTGACTTTATCGACGCCATCGTGCCGAATCGGGCGTGTGCCGATGACTTTGTACTTTGGTTTCGCCTCGGTTGGTTTATCGACGATAGCCATTAGACCTTGACCTCCTGTCGCGACTCGGCAGCAGCCTGCACGGCGCGGACAATTTTATCGTATCCGGTGCAGCGACAGAGATTGCCGGCAAGATAGAAGCGAATTTCGTCTTCGGTGGGTGTTGGATTTTCGGCCAACAGCGCCTTGGCCGAGACGATGAATCCCGGCGTGCAGATGCCGCACTGTAGCGCGGCTTCTTCCAGAAAGGCGTTCTGAATCGGATCGAGTCCCTCGGCCGGCGCAATGCCTTCGATGGTCTCGATGGCAGCGCCTGCGGCTTCGACGGCAAGCACCAGACAACTATCGACCGGACGGCCGTTCAATAGCACGGTACAGGCACCGCAGTTGCCGTTGGAGCAGCCCTCTTTCGTGCCGGTCAAATCGAGTACGTCGCGCAACACTTCGAGCAACGTCTGCCGCGGTTCACAGAGGAACTCCGCGACCTGCCCGTTGATGGTGGTTTCTACGATGCGTTTCTTGGCCATTCTTTGAACTCATTCCGATGGAATCATTACGACTCGTTCTCAAGCTCCAGCTTGGGGACGCAGATTTTGCATATTGCAAGAGGGCCGCGAAGCTCTGCTTCGCACGTCGGTGGTATCGGTGCGAAGCAGAGCTTCGCTGATCTGGGTTCCCAAGCCGGCGCCTGGGAACCCGTAACAAATCTCAGGAAGCATTTTTCGCCTTTGCTCGTTCCACAGCCATCTTCAATACCCGTTCGGTCAGCACGGCGGTCAGGTGCAGGCGGAATTCTTTGGTGCCGCGCATGTCGTCGATGGGGCTGATGCTGTCGCGGGCGGTTTGGGCGGCTTGTTTGAACGAGTCGTCATTCACCGGTTGGCCGGCCAGTTGGTTGCCAACGTCTGCGACGAAGAGCGGCGTCGGCGCGACGGCGGCCAATGCAATGCGGGCCGAGACGAATGTTTCGCATTTTTCGTCCAACTCCACCGCTGCTCCCACGCCAACGACGGCGATGTCCATTTCGTTGCGGGGGATAAACCTGCGGTAATGCGAACCGCTGCGGGGCGGTCGCGGCGGGAATTTCAATTCGACAAGCAATTCGCCCGGTTGGAGAACGTTCTGCCCCGGTGCAGTGCAGAAGTCTTCGACGGGGACATCGCGCGCGCTGTTTGGTCCGGCGATGACGGCGGTCGCGCCAAGCGCGATAAGCGCCGGAATCGAATCGGCTGCCGGGCCGGAGTTACATAAATTCCCGCCGACGCTGGCGCGGCTTTGAACTTGAATGCCGCCGATAATTCGGCAACTGTCGGCAAGGGCGGTGTAGTCGGCGGCGATCGTTTCGTTTTCGTAAATCCGGTAACAGGGAACGGCGGCTCCCAACCGTAAACCGTCTGCCGTCACTTCCAGCGCATTCAGCTCGGGAACTTGTTTGATATCGACAACGATATCGGGCGTGGCCCGCCGCGTGCGGATGTGATCGATCAGATCGGTTCCGCCAGCGAGCGGTTTGGCCGATCCGTTATGTTTTGCGAGCAGTTGTATCGCATTGTCGAGCGACCCGGGGGCTTCGTACTCAAAGTCGTGCATCGTCGGCCTTTGGTGTGCTTCCTGAGGTGGCTGTGCGAGGTTGTGGCGGTGAGACGTCAAACGGCTCGGTGGAAATATCGTATCAACCGCTTCGCACATTGTCGCGGCAAGAGCCACAGACCCGCCCAGTTTTTTAAATTGGCAGACGAAAGACAAGCACGGACAATGAGAAACCAGCCCGCAGCGCAAGCGAGGGTTGGTCGGCCACAATGTCGGCTTAAGCCCTCGCTTGCGCTGCGGGCTGGTATTTGCGCCGATGAAAAACGCAGAGCGATCACAGATTGTCAGTTGGCCTGTGTCGCCTTCGCGGGAGTGGTGACCTTGGCGGTCTTGCGATCGGTTGCGATCAGTCGAATGCGGCTGTTGTATGATCGCAACTCGATGTAACGATCGGCCAGATTGACATCGACGGACTGGAAGCTGGAATTGAACGGGGACTTGGTGTCGATGAGTTTGCGCCCCGTCTTCTTGTCGATGGCAACGACGCCAAGCGACCAATAACTCAGCTGGCCTTTGCGAACGTGGGTCCGCATGGCGAAGGTCATCACGGGAGAATGGTCGAACTGTGAGATGACCAGATTCTGATTGGCTACCGTCTGTTTCCAAAGCCGTTTACCGTTCCTGCGATCGAATGCGAAGACGGTTCCGTTCACGCGAACGAACGGCAGCCCCAACGAGTAATAACTTCCCGATCGCGTTGTTTTGTTGGACAACAGGTAGACATTGTCGCGGTCGGCGATGACATACACTCCCGAACGGGACTTCAGTTCACTGTCGTCCAGCTTACCCAATTCGGTGAGCCGGCCGTTTTCGAGGTCGAGCAAGGCGAAGGTGCCGTCCTTGCGAAGGGCGGCCAGAAAGTCGCCATCGATGAGGGTGAAATAGGCACCGTTGGGGAAACCGTGTTTCCAATGGTCCTTCTTCGTCAGCGGGTCGAATTGGTGAACGACAGTCGAAGAGGAAGACGAAAGCCCGAGAATACTCGAGCCGGATCGCGATTCGACCAACACCAATCCCCGCTCGGAAATGCGAATCGCCTTAGCCATCAAACCGCCGACGTTCTCTACGGTGATTGGTTTTCCATCGGCCGCACGAAATGCGACTGCATCGTTACGGTTCTTCGGCACCATATAGAGGACGTCTTCGTTGCCGACCAGCTTGGTGTAGGCGGGAACGTGGCCGCGCGTCCAACGGATGTCGCCGGTGGCCGCATCCAGTACGGTGAATTTCCGCCGCCCGTAGACGCAGACATAATTGGAATTGGCGACGGCCAGCATGCCGGTTTGCGAATTGCGTTGCAGGAGAGCCTGACCGGAAAGAATGCTCTGGCCCGACTGCATGGGTCGGGCAGTTTGCCGGTTGGGAGAATAATAGTATCCACTTGCCTGCCCGCGTGTTTCGAGCATCTGTGTCCATAGCACCTTTCGCTCGACTGGCGAGAGACAATGCAGGACGTCGCGGTAAAGAACGAACAGTTTATGCCCGACGGCTTTCGCCACCGCGTAACTTTGCGACGAACGCGACTTGCCCCGCAAAGGAACCAGCCAGTGCAGTTTTCCATCGTCCAGCTTGATGATGGAAAGCTTCTGCTGCGCGTCGATCTCGAAGCGGAACTGCCGGAAGTAGGGCATCCGAAAGCTGCCGCTCTTGAGTTCCTTCTTCCGAGACGAGGAGTAGCTTGCGCCGGTTCGCTCGATCTTCAAATCGTAATCACCCCAACTGAGGCGACCAGCATTTTCGGTTGTTTTTCGGAGGCCGCCTGCCATCAGCTTTTCGTATAGCGCGCGGGCCGTCGTTCCCTCGGCCACTTCGACGTCGGCATGACGATCGCTCAGTTGCTGATAGTAGAAATGTGCGTCGGTTGTCAGTTTTTGGTTATCCATCAACCGAGCCAGGGTGTATAGCGAATTGGCGGCGACTTTTTCATCGGCCGAACGCGATAGGTGCATCAAATGATCCTGCGCGTTGGACAACTCCCCACGTTGGGAATACAGTTCCGCCAATTTCTGCCGGGCCACGAGTGCCTGCGGATGAAAATCGTACAGCGAGATGAATCGTTCGAGTGCAGCGGGATTGTCGCCGAGAGTTTGCGCTGCGGCGGCGATTGTTCCGCCCGATTCGCGGCGGGAGTCCACATCCATTTGTGACCACAAATCGCTCATACGGCCGGCAATCCAGCGATCCAACGGCAACGCAACCTTGGGGTTGCCGGTCCGTTTCACCGATTGCCGACTCTCGTTGGCAGCCAGTGCACTGTAAATGGCAAACGCGGCTTTGTGCTGTTTCAGCGATTCGAGTTGTTCGGCGGCAAGACGTCGCGCGTGCAACTTCTCTTCGGGCTGCTGCGCGAACTTTGTCAGTTCGTCCAACTCCCGGCCACGATTCTGAAAGTCTGAACGAACGAGTTCCGTCAGACATGCAATCATTTGATTGCGGTAATGCGGTTGTTGATTCGGTTCGACCTGATCGGCGGGAACCGCCTTCAGCAACGCCAGGGCCGGTTCGTATTCGCGGTTGAGCAGGTGGATGTCGGCTTCTCGCAGCAGTGCCCACGGGTCGCGCGGATTGCGTTCTTTGCGGCGGCGAATTTCCGCCACAATCGCTTCGCGCTGTTCAAAACTGGTTAGTCCCGCTGGGCTCAGCGACAGCAACATGCCGCGGTGCATGGCCAGATTGCCCAACCGATTGGGACCATCGGCCAAATACGATTTCGATGCCACTTTGCCGTTGGTTAGGTCAACCGTCCATAGTTGTCCCGAGCTAAGCGGCAGGTGATACCGATTGCCGACCGCCACTCCGAAACCCGATGGATGGCCATCTGGCGTGGGGATGGACCGGTTCCAGGCGATCGCCCCGTTCTTGAGCGACATGGCGGAAATGGAGTTGGTTCCCACAATCACAGCTCGATCATCGAACACGCCGGCCAGATAGCGATTCGTTCCTTTGGCCTTCTGCCACAATCGTTTTCCGTTCGACAGATTCAGACAAACGATGGCGGTTTGCCCCGAGTTGAATTCGGTGTATTCGGCAGGCGTGTAGAGGACGCGATTGCCGACGATCACCGGTGCTGAGGGACACCATCGCTGGCCGAAAGTGCTGTTGGCGACGGCAGAGATTTGTCGTCCGCCGAACCGGTTTCTGTTACTTTTTTTCGTTGGGGAAGAATAGCGATAGGCCCAGAGAATGGCGTGGCTGGTTCGATCAATGGCAACCAACCAGCCGACGGTGGTCGGACAGACGATGACGCCATTTCCGACAGCGACCTGCGCGTTCCACCAGCGCCGACCGAAATCTTCGTCGATCTTCGACTCGGAAACGGCCAGCATTTGCGACCACTTAGACTTCCCGGTCTTGGGATCGAGAGAGAACAGCCGAATTTCATTGTCTTTCTCACCCACGGCGAACAGTTCCTGGCCATCGGGTGTTGGTGGGCCGAAGAAGTAGGTGCCGGCCAACGGTAGTTGAATTGGCTCTCGGGTGTCGCTCCCACCGATTTCCCACAGTGGTCGGCCGCTTTCCAGATTGTAAGCCGTCAGCTTGTTGCTCGACCAATCGCGTTGATAAGCATCGTTTTGGTTTTGACGCGATCCCCAATAATTACCGGGTTGTTGTTGCGACATGACGGCGTGATCTTCGATCACAAACAATTTGTCTTCGTGGCTACTGAGGACACCATAAATGCCATCACGAAATAGCAGGCTTGTCAGCGGGTTTTGATCGACCGAGTTGTTGCGATAGTTCGACAGGATGCCGTTGTTAATTTTGACCTGAACCTGCATTGCCTGTGCGCCATATTGTGGCAATCGTTGGCCGGTCAGCAGGCGTTCGGGCGAGACTCCTGCGCGGGTTTCCCATAACGTTTTGCCACTGTCGGCATCAATCACCTGCACGCCGCGCATCGTGCGAAAAATGACCTTGTTGCCGACGGTGAGTGGATGCCAGGCGGAAATTGCAGCTCGGTTCTGATCGGTGAGATCTTCGATTAAGATATTCACCTGCTCGGCGATTGCCCGGTTGTAAGTCAACGGAGATTGCCAACGCTCCAGCAACAGTGGGGCTCCGCCAATCGCGGTTCCGGTTCGCTGAGGGCTGCCGTAAATCATTCGCCACTCGTCGAGCTGAGGCGGCGTGGATTCGGCGATTCCTCCGAGGGCATCGAGCCAGGAATTGGGTTGAACGTCGCGGCCACCGATGGTCAGTGAATTCACAGCAGAAGCTGACAATTGACGTCTGAGTTGCTTGAGTCCATCGACCATTCCTGCTTCACGAAAAGCAACGGCCGCTTTCAATCGCCACTGCGGTGCGTGAGAAATGGGGGCATCGGCTTCAATCAATTGCAGAAACCGACGAGCAGCGGGACCAAATTCGCCGCGGTCGATGTGTTGCGTGCCTAGAAAATTGGCAGCTTCCTGCCCCGCAGCGGTCTGAAAGTATTTGTCTGCCACTTCCGCGATGCCGGCCGGATTGCCCGAGTCGCGTGCTTCAAGCAACAACTGCTTCGCAAGATCACCATGTTCCCTGCGGTAACCCTCCAGGGCAGCGGGCGGAAATTTTCCGAGAAGCCGATTGGCCCGCCAACCGACTGATTCGAGTTGACCGTTGGCCATCCGGACCACCGAGTCTTCTTCGTCATCCACGGTATCGAGAACTCGCTGCAGCCATTGGGCGGCTTGTTCGTACTGAGCCGATTTGATCAGCGCTCGCGCTTTGCGAAGCCTTGAGGCTTGCTTCGTGTCGAAAGGGGCCCGAGTGTCGATGTGATCGCGAGCCGACTTGTCGCCGTTGCCGGCGGGCTTCTTGCCGTCGGTTCCGTCTTTGGGAATTAGATCTCCCGCAGGCACATCGACTGGCTGGTTGGATTTCTTGCCGCCGAAAATGTTGCGAATGAGATTTGAAAGCGGATTAGCCGGCGGTTTCTTCTTCGCGTCGGCTTTAGTCTTTTTGCCGGCTTCAGTCTTTTTTACTTCTGGTTTTGTTTTCGGGTCATCCGCTTTTTTATCAGCCTTCTTCGTTTCAGCGGCTGCCGGTTTCTCGTCGGCTTTTTTTGCCGCAGCTGCCGGCTCTTCGTCGGCCCCTGCGAATGAACAGGCCAGCAACCCGCCAGCGAGAACCGTGACGGCCATCCAGCGTCGATGCGAATCCGATTGATATCCGCGCATGTTGATCACTCCGGGAGATACTGGCCGGACACTTCAGTCCTGGCAAACTACCCACAAAGCCGTTATCGATCAGAACGACCGCCACCATGACGGCAGGCAACCGCCAGAAGGCGAGTTGACATCACTTAGAACTCGTCCGAAAATCCGGTTGCGGTTGTTCGTGACTCTATCCAGGTAAGTGTCCGCGTGACCCGTCAGAGGGGTTTCGGACTACTTGATAGTACATTATGGCACAGATATGACGAAAACCACCCCATTACTATAACGGGAATTATGGGAATTGACAGGTTGTACACTCAATCGGCAGGGCGGCTCATTGGTTCTGTTTGCCGAGCATGGCGAAGAGTGGTTGGGGATTCCAGCCGTTTTCGCGTAAGGCTGCGGCGAGATTATCAACCTTGCGGCTGCGTAGCCAGTTTATCACCAGATT
>CAUZOL010000247.1:0-10325 GCA_963581435.1 Planctomycetota bacterium | reverse complement strand
TGACCGTGGTCGAAGTGCTCAATGCTTACCGGAAGTTCGCTGAAAAATACTACCGCAAAGGCGGTCGGGTCACGAGCGAGTACGGTGGCATCAAGGATGCATTGAAGCTCGTTCGCGAATTGTACGGACGGACGACCGCCAACGAATTCGGTCCCCTGGCATTGAAGGCGGTTCGGCAGCGAATGATCGACAAAGGCTGGAGTCGTGGATACATCAACAAGACGATCGGTCGGATTCGCAGATGCTTCAAATGGGCGGTCGAAAACGAACTGGTCCGCCCGGACATGTACCATGGGCTGATGGCTGTTTCTGGATTGCGGAAAGGCCGCTCGGAGGCCCGCGAAGCTGATCCTGTGCAACCCGTAGATGACGCGACCGTACAGGCCACATTGCCCCATCTGACGCCCGTGGTGGCGGCTATGATCCGTATTCAGCGGATCACGGGTTGTCGTCCGCAGGACGTCTGCAATCTCCGCCCCTGCGACATCGACATGTCGGCGGACGTCTGGCTCTACCGACCGTACACTCACAAGACCGAACATCACGGGCGGGAGCGAATCATCCCCATCGGGCCGAAAGGGCAGGACATTCTGCGGTCGTATCTGTTGCGTGAGAAGGAAACGCATTGTTTCCAACCTGTGGATTCGGAGAAGAATCGCCGTGCGGAACAACACGCGAACCGCACGACGCCGTTGTCGTACGGCAACCGGCCGGGAACGAACCGCAAGCGGAAACCGAAGCGAACCGCGGGTGACCAGTACACCACCGGAAGCTACCGGCGAGCGATCCACCGGGCTTGTGATCTTGCCTTCCCGGCACCCGAACCGCTTTGCCGCCGCGACGGTGAAAGCGTCAAGCAGTGGCAAGAGCGGCTTACGGACAAGCAGCGAGCCGAACTCAACCAGTGGCAATCAAACCATCGTTGGAGTCCGAACCGGTTACGCCACTCCGCCGGAACAGAGATTCGCAAACGGTACGGGCCGGAAGTGTCCCGATTGTTGGGGCCAGCCGATACCGCGCGAATTGCCAAGGCGGAACACATGCCGGGCGTTGTCAGCGGGGAACTCTCGCGGATGTTACACCACGCGGCCGACCACGGCATGAGCCACATGGCCTTCTTCCAGGCCGAACAGCAACGCAGCCAACTCATCGATTATCTGGGTGGTTGTGAGCGCATCCGTAATACGCCATTGGCTCGTTCGTCGGCCATTCAAGTTCGTCGTTTCATCCTCATGTTTCTGGTTTCACTGCCGTTTGCGTTGCTGGGGCAGTTTGACTACGAACTATTCGCGGGTACCACGATTCTCGGTGTCGCCATTAGTGCTCGACTGTTGTTCGTTCCGCTGTTTGTGATGATGATGGCCTACCCGTTGCTGTCGCTCGATCGTATTGGAATGGAGTTACAGAATCCGTTCGATACGCGACGTCTCGATCATCTTCCGCTCGACAATTTGTGTCAAACGATCGAACGCAACGTGATGGAGTTGCTCCGCGAAGACACGGTGGCGGGCCAGCATGCACCGGAACTGCAATCGACCGACTTGCCGCCGGACGTCGTTAAAGCGCTCGCCGGGTCGAGTCCGAGCGACACGTACATTTCGTGATGAACTGTCATTGGCTCGCTCCTCATTCGGAGTGGGGCTAACCGAAGACCGTTTGCGCTACGCGATGATATCGTGCATGACATTGCCGGCGACGTCGGTCAAGCGGAAGTCGCGACCGCTGTAGCGGTAAGTTAACCGTTTGTGGTCGAGGCCCATCAGGTGCAGCATGGTGGCGTGCAAGTCGTGCGGGTCCATGCGGTTTTCGACTGCCTTCACGCCCAACTCGTCGGTCGCGCCGTAGGTCATGCCGCCTTTCACTCCGCCGCCGGCCAGCCACATGGAGAAGCCGGTGTTGTGATGATTGCGGCCTTTGGCGCCCTGTGCCGTCGGTGTACGGCCGAATTCACCGCCCCATAAAATGAGTGTCTCATCGAGCATGCCGCGCGACTTGAGGTCTTTGATCAACGCGGCGATGGGCTGGTCGCTATTGAGGGCGTCGCGTTTGTGATCCATGATGTTGCCGTGCGCATCCCACGGCTGGCCGCTGCCGTAATACACCTGCACCATCCGCACGCCGCGTTCCACCATGCGGCGGGCAATGAGACAACCGTCGGCAAATTGACCGCTGCCGTATTGTTCGCGGGTCGTTTTGTTTTCGCGGCTGACGTCGAACGCTTCCTGCGCTTCAAACTGCATACGGAACGCCATCTCCAACGACTCGATGCGGGAGTTCAGCGCGTTATCGCGTCCGCGTTGTTCGAGGTGATCGCGGTTCATGCTTTGCAGCAGGTCGAGCATCCGCCGCTGCGAAGTTTGTGAAAGGTGGCGGTTGTTGATGTTGCCGATGACGTTCTTCGGATCGATCTTGGAATTGTTGATGTGGGTTCCCTGAAAGATCCCCGGCAGAAAACTGCTGCCCCACAGCTGCGGGCCGACGACCGGTTTGCCGGGACAGAGTACGACGTAGCCGGGCAGGTTCTGGTTTTCACTGCCCAGCCCGTAGGTCAGCCACGACCCCATGCAGGGACGAATCGGCTGCTGCGAACCGGAGTTCATCATGAACAGGCCCGGTTCGTGGTTGGGTGTGGTGGTGTGCATCGAGCGCAGCACGCAAATATCGTCGATGCATTTACCGATGTGTGGAAAGATTTCGGAGACTTCGATACCGCTTTCGCCCTGCTTCTCAAACTTGAAGGGCGAGGGCATGTACTTGCCCCCTTTCCCGGGTTTGCCTTCAAACTCCTTGAGCTTGGGTTTGGGGTCGAAGGTATCGACGTGCGAGGGGCCGCCGTTCATGAACAGGAAGATGACGTGCTTCGCCTTGGCGGCAAAATGCGGCAATTTGGGTGCGAGCGGATTCGTCGACTTCTCTTCAGCGGCCGACAGCATCGAAGCTAAACCCAACGTGCCGAAACCGGCACCGGTGCGTGCCAGCATTTGCCGACGGCTGAGGTAGGTCGGCTGTAATTGATTCGCTTGATTCATGATGACGTCCGTTAGTTTTCTTCGCATTCTGTCGATGCTTGAGTCGCTGTTGCTGCGGTGCATTGCACCGCAGCTATTGTCGTCGATAAACAGATTGTCAAATCAATCGATATAAGTAAACTCGTTTGCGCCCAATAATGCGAGGGCGTATTGTTCCCAGGGCGATAAATCGTCGCCCTCTTGTTTTTCTTCGGATGTCGCTGCCAGAAACTTCAGACCGACCTCGAACTCGCGTTCGGATGGCTTGCGACCGTACAACAGCTGGTACGCGCGACCGATGCGGTCGGAATCATCGGCCGACGATTCACCCATCAAGCGAGCAGCCAGCGCTTTTGCCCTCGCGATGGTGAATTCGCTGTTGAGGACAAACAACTGTTGCAACGGCACCGTCGTCACGCTGCGAATGTCGCTGGTGATGTTGGGGTCAGGAAAATCAAACAGTCTGAGCAGTTCGTCCAGCTTATGACGGCTGATGAAACCGTACAGTGTGCGGCGGCGATTGTTTGCCGACGCCAAATTGCTGGATGGTCCGCCCAGCGTGCGGTCGAGTTGTCCGGAGACGGCAAGCATGGCATCGCGCCACGGTTCGACTTCGAGCCGCTGACGATTCATTCGCCACAGTAGCCGGTTTTCTGCGTCGCTCTGGAAGTTGGCTTTGTTGTAGTCGCTGCTTTGTTGATAGGTCGCGGTGAGCATAATTTGCTTGTGCAGCGCCTTCAGCGACCAGCCGGATTCGATAAACTTCAGCGCGAGATAATCGAGCAGTTGAGGATGCGTGGGCCGCTCGCCCAGTTCGCCGAAGTTACTGGGCGTGCGGACCAGCCCGAAGCCGAAGTGGCGTTGCCAGACACGATTGACCATCACTCGTGCCGTGAGTGGGTTGTCGCGGCTGGCGACGGCTTGGGCCAATTCGAGACGTCCGCTGCCCTTGGTGTCGAAGGGAATTCGCTTGCCGCCCGTGAGAATTGCCAACAGACTGCGTGGAGCCAACTCTCCTTGTTTCGTGGGGTCACCCTGCTTGTAGACTTTGATGTCGCGACCCTGGCCTTCGGTTAACGAGTGCGCGATGGGAACGGCAATGGCGGTCGCCGCCTTCTTGCGGATGTCCAACTCTTGCTTGAGTGACGCCAAAGTGTTCTGCGGTTCGCCGATGAGATGCGTTGCCGCTTCGGCCGCCGGAATGGCCAACAGTCCTTTGTCGTGCAGCAGTTCGGAAAGCAGAATCGCATTGGGCCTGTCGTCTTCGTTTATGGTTTTCGCTGCGATACTCGCCGCCGGCTTTGTGGCCGGCTTCGGCAGTGGATTCTGTTCGAGCCGCGCGCCGGAGAAGACGGCGTGATCGCTGTTGATTGTGTTTTCGTCGCCGTCTTTCGCGGCTCCGGCGCTGATCAATGTGAGATATTTCGCGTTGGCGGGAATCGGAACATCGAAGGCAGCAAATTGACCGTCGGCTTTGAGCGGTTTGGGGATTTCGCCGCTGAAATAATAGACGCGGTCGTTTTCGGAAACCTTCGCGCGTTGCCCGTTGATGTAACCGGCGATGATCGCATCGTAGACGTCGGTTTTCTTATGCGGTGCCGAGACAATGGCCGCAAGGTGGACGCTCGGTGTGCCCGAACCGGCGACGTCGTCGTTCAATCCGGCGCGATCGACGCGGAACGTAAACTTCTGATCGACGGGCAGCAGTCCCGCTTTGCGGATTTCATCCAGGTCGAACGTGATAAGGGCGTTGGCGTGCATGCCGATACCCTGTTCCATGCGACCGGAATTTGCAGCGACGGATTTTCCGGTCGTTCGAATGCCGCCGATGTTATTCCAGCCATCATTGGTGATCTCGCCGTACTTGGCCGAGTCGCTGCCAATTTGGGTGCAGTCGAAGCGAATGCCGGGAGCGATTTCGGTCGTGGTTCCCCAACCGAATGTCACGCGATCGACGCCGAGGCTATTATTGCTTGCCGCCGCCTTGAATTGATCCGATGCGGCGGCCGACGCCAGCGACGTGCCGGCGGAATCGTCGAACAAGTTGCCCAACGGAGTGACGCCCGAAACAACCGGTGCGCGATCGACCGCCTTAACAAAAGCAACGTCTTCCCCGAATTGCGCAAACAGATCCTGGCGTTTCGGCAGCAGGGATTGGATCTGTTCGTGGATTTGGTTGGCAGCCTGCCTGACGTCGGCAATCGACTTTTCGTCTTTCGACAAATCCATCTTGGCATCTTGCGAAGCAATCAGTGCATACCAATCATTCAGCCACGGACGTTTCTTCGGTTTTGGTTTGGCGAAGAGGTATTTCACCCAGCGGTCGAGCAGAAACTTGCTGAGTTTTTCCTGCTTGGCGATGCGTTCTGTCTGTTTCTTGTCTTTCGGTTTCGCTTTGCGCTCGTTATGCACTTTCCACGCAACCAGAATGTATTGTGGGATGCTGTCGGCAAGCGCGGGTCTCAGTTTACGAGATTCGCCGGCCAGAAAGCGATCGATGGCCAACTGTTGTTCTTTCGCTTTGGCGTCGGCCTGCTGCTTCTTCGCAACGATTTCCGCTGAGACGACCGGGCGTTCCTGATAGTTGCTGGCTGCGAAAATGCCGGCCAAGCCGTAATAGTCTTCCATGCTGATCGGATCGAACTTGTGATCGTGACAGCGAGCACAGGCAACGGTCAAACCGAGAACGCCGCGGGCCAGTGTGTCGAGGCGGTCGTCCCATTCGTCGGCCAACGCCTTGGCTTTCTCGCCGTTGTCCTGATAATACACCGGCCCCAACGCGAACAGCCCAAGCGCGGCAACACGGTCGTGGCGGTTCGGTCCGGGCAGTAGGTCGCCGGCAATTTGTGTTTGAACGAATTGGTCGTACGGCATGTCGCTGTTCAGCGAATTAACGACCCAGTCGCGGTAGCGGAATCCCTGCGGATAACGGCGGGCCTTGAATGTGTGCGCCTGGTCTTCGGCATAACGAGCAACGTCCAGCCAATGTCGCCCCCAACGTTCGCCGTAGTTGGGCGAGGCGAGTAAGCGGTCGATGACTTTCTCGAACGCCTTCGGCGAGGTGTCGGCGAGGAACGCTTCGACTTCTTCCGGTGTCGGCGGCAGACCGATGAGACCGAATGTCGCGCGGCGAATGAGCGTGCGGCGATCAGCGGCGGCCGATGGCTTCATTTTTGCTTGTTCGAGTTTCTTCAGTACAAAGCGATCGACGTCGGTCTTTGGCCAATCGGTTTGGCGAACCTGCGGAGTCTTGGGCATGACGGGCGGTTGAAACGCCCAGAACTCAAGCCCCTTTTTCAGATCGATGCTGCTCTTTTTGGGAGCGGCATCTCCTTCGCGCGGATCGACGGCTCCGGATTTGATCCAGCGTTCAAAGTCCGCGATGACGCTGGCCGACAGTTTGCCTTTGGGAGGCATCTCCAGGCCGTCGTAGCGAATGGCGTCGAGCAGCAAACTGTCGTCCAATTTGCCGGGGACAACCGATGCACCGGAATCGCCACCGCGGCGAACGCCGGCCCGTGTGTCGAGCAACAACTCGCCTTTCACGCTTTTCGATTTTGCCGAATGGCATTCGTAACAATGCTTGACCAGAACCGGGCGAATCTTCTTCTCGAAGAATTCGACCGCTTCGGGATTGGCGGCCGCTGGTTCTGCGACGGCAACCGTTGAGACCATGCAGGTCAGCAGGCCGATCATTGACACAAGTCGAGCCAGATGCAACATATCAGGCGGGTTTCCGTCGGGGGTGGGAAATCAGTCGGCGGGCGATGTATCAATCATCGCAAATCTATGGGGCGCTTTCAATTGCAGATCGTTTGTCGTGACACGGTTCGACGCCTCATGAAGCGGTTGAATCGCATGAATGCGGTCACTACGAACCTCCCAAGGTTCCTCACAGGCTTTTGAGGAATGCCAGAATCGCTTGTAATTCAGCGTCGTCGAGTGGTTGTTCGAGGCTGTGTTTGAAGCGGGTTAGCACGTCGCGGAGCGTTTTTGCGCGACCGTCGTGGAAGAACGGGGCACGTTGGCTGACGCCTAACAGCGAGGGCGGATTGAACTCCTTGTTACCCGATTTGTCGGCCAGGCCGACATCGTAGACTGCACCGGTGGTGTAGTTGGGGGCCGCGTGACAATCAACGCAGCCACGCTGCTGGAAGACAAGCCGACCGGCGGCGATTTGTTTTTGATCGACAGTTCCCCGCGCGACGGCGAGGCCGGGTGGCGGTTCGAGCGATTTGAGGTAGGCGGTCAAGTCGTTGACCGTTTGCTCGGTTGGCTTCTCTCCCTGCATGGTGACGGTAATTGACTTCGCGATTTGCTTTTCGAGCGAAACGGCCTTGCCGTTCCAGGCCCAGGGGTGTGTCTTCCCGGTTCCCAGTAACGAGGGAATGCGTTTCGGGTCGCCGAAATAATTGTCGCCGAAGTTGTCGTTGAGCAGGCCGTTGGTGTGGCCGTCGGTATGACAACTGTGGCAACTGTACCAACCATCAAGCGAGAGACTCGCGTCGAAGAATAACCGTTCGCCGCGCTCGGCCGGTGTCAATTTTGTTTGCGGGCCGAGCGAAATTGTTGCGGTGACCTTCAACGTTTTCAGATCGATTTGCGAAACGGAATCGTCGAACGTGTTGGCGACGTAGAGTGTTCGTTCGTCGGACGAAAGGCCCAGGGCCGTGGGACGCCGTCCGACTTTGCGGCGGACGAATGGTTCACGCGGACGGCGGCGAAGCGCGACTTCGTTCACACCGGAAAGTAACAGGGCGGCTTCCCCGCGCGAGGTGACGCGCATCGCGCCGGGGTCACCCGTTGCGCCGCTGGGGTGTCCGAGCGGATAGAGGCTGCCATCGGGTGGATTGCCGACGTTGATTGACGTGAGAAGTTGATCGAGCGGAATCGAGCGCACGAAGTTTTTCATCACGCCGCCCCAGAAGACGTTTTCGTGCGTCGTCGTGCTGTTGCCGTTGAGCGATTGATGTGTGACGTGCAGTTCCCTCCCACCGTGACCAAACGCCAGCCCGCGAATGTTGTGGCCGGCGAGGGTTGGCTGCGATATCGGTTTGCCGTTCGCCGCGTCGATGACGACCATGTTTCCGCCGAAGGCATCGGCGACAATGAGCCGCTTGTTGTCCGCAAGGAATTTCGATAGCCGAGGGGCAAAACGCATGTCGAGCGCCTGGCGCAGGGTTAGTTTGGGGAGCGATGGCTCCTTCGCTTGCGCTTCAGGCTTGGATTCTGTCACGTCGATTAGCGTGACTCGTCGCGACCACAGCGACGTGACCGCACACAATTTACCGTCGGCCGAGAGTTGCAATTGAACGGGGGAATGCGGGACATCCAGCCGCTGCACGACGCGCAATTTGGAACCGGCTGTTTGCAGCAGGATCAGTTGATGTCGGTCATCATCGAGTGCCAACAGGCAATTCGCTTTTGGCAACGCGATCATTTCGGACAGACGGTTGGCGACGACCGTTTCGCTTACGACGGTTTTCGTGTCGAGGTTGAAGATCGAAATGCTGCCACTCGTGCGGTTGGCGACGAACGCACGGTCATCGCCAACGACGAGCGCAACCGGCCGCCGCAATTGGGCGGATGGCGCGAATGAGGAATCCGCTGCCTTGGTGATGTTGCTCAATGTGATGAGCAACACAAAGGCCGCAAGTAGAGAATTTGTTGGTCGCAAACGCACGTCGATCTCCCAGAAGAGGCACGTGCTGTATTCTAGCCGATGGAACGAGATAAGGGAGCGCTGCTCTGCGGCTCGCGGCCAATTAGTTGGGTTACTTCTTTTTTTTTCTTCTTCTTCTTTGGTTTCTCGATGTCAGGCTCTCGTTCATCTATTTCCGGCAGCCGCCACAGGCGGATTGTGCAATCGTCGCCGTACGAGGCGGCGAAGCGGCCATCGGGCGAGATCGCCAGACGGGTCACTTTTTTTGTGTGGCCCTCAAATCGTTTCAGCTCTGTTCCCGTTTCGAGATTCCACATCCGAATGGAATAATCCGGTTGCGCGCTTCGAATTGCTGGATTCTTGCGCACGCCGCCGCCGGTCAGGCCGAAGCGGTTGTCGGCCGAAATCGCTGCCGAGTGAACCGAGCTGGTATGCCCTTTCAACCAACGGATTTCCTTGACCTCAACCAGATCGCAAAGTACTGCCAGACCTTCCACTCCGACTGCAAGTCCCAGTTGACCATCGGGAGAGATCGCCGTGGCAAATGCAATCTCACCGGCGCCAAACTCTCTCCCCGGCAAACTCGCTATCCTGCGGGAGAATCGCCCAGGGGAATTTAAATCCCAGACCAGTCTTGCGCCCCTACCTCCGACAACGAAGGCACGATTGCCTCTCCGTGCCAATTCCACCTCAGCAACCGAGTTTATCCGCCGTTTGCTCAGCATGCCGATGGATTCGTCAGTCTCAAGATCCCACCAGTGGTAGTCAGTCTTTCGCTCGAATAAAGCTTGGAACCCATTCGGCGTTGCGGCGACGCGGGTGAATCTGACGCGCGGGGGTGGGACCAATTGGAACGTGACGGCGGCCAGTTTTTTGCCATCCTCGAAGTTCCAGATGCGAGCACGAAATTTGTCTACTGCTGCTAACCGTTTTCCATCGGCGGAAACCGCTAATCGGCACGAGTGCGTCAGACCGGTGAATCCGCGCGGCAGCCGCCGCGTTCCCGTTTCGAGATCCCACTTCAAGACAGCCCCATCACTATGCCCTGAAACGAGCGTGCGGCCATCCGACGAAAACACGAGATCGGTGACGGCGGAATCATGCTGCCAAATCTGCAAGCACTGCCCGGCCTGACGAGAATCCACGACCGGCTTGGGAATCGCTTGCGGATCGGTCCGGATTTCCGGATCGGCAATCAGCAACTGATTGAACGATGAAATGCCTCCGCTTTCGACTTCGATTCGTAACTCGGTGAATCCGTCAACCTTGGCGACAATCTGTTTTGCATCGGCGGTCCCCAGCAGTTCTTTCGACTGATGAATCAACGAACCATCGGCATAAACGCGCAGCCCGGCACGTCCACTCGGATCGATGAGAGCCACGGTCGCACGAAAACCGTCGACGGGTTGGTTGAAGCGATAGACGATTTCTGCCGGATATTTGCTGTCCGGGTAAATGACGATCCATTTCTCGTTGCGACTATGCTGTTCGATGTGGGCGTTGATGGCCGCGTAGCGTACAACATCAACATTAGCCCGCATTCCCCAGATGACTTCCTTAGCTTTGGCACAAGATTTGCGCAGTGCCCCTGCAAAACAAGGGTATTCTGCCAATTCATGCCATGCGAACCAGGGAACCCGATGGGTGATGCTAAG
>CAUZOL010000246.1:0-10392 GCA_963581435.1 Planctomycetota bacterium | reverse complement strand
CGAAAGCAACTCGACGTCACGTTCGGCGAGGGAGATCGCTTTTTGTCCCTCTTCGAAATTCCCATTCCGCACCGAACGGTAGATGCTGGTGTGCTGAATGTTCTCCAGCGGCAGGCCAACCGGGCCTTGTAAAACGTAATTTGCCGTTTGCGGTTTGTCGTCGTGGTTGATGATGGTCACATCGAACTTGAGTTGATATCCCCGAGTCTCGCTGTCGCGAACCTTTCGCGGGTCGCGGTCGCCAACGTCAATTTTTTCGAGGCCGTATTTCTTCTGGACTTCCAGTTTGCCGTCGGGCGAAACGTATCGGTATGTGACCGATGAGTTATATTCTTTGGCGTCTTTAATCGTCTCCGTGACTTCCCATTCGACTTCACTCAGCTTGACGTTGTACGGTTCGAGCAAAGCGTCGATTTGCGGAACCGCAGTTTCCAGCGGGCGAATGGTCTGGCCATCGACGGTCACCGCTTCAACGAGGGTGAGTGGCTCGCGGGGTTGGTTGGGGCCTTTCGGCTCGTCCAACGATTTGTACCGCTCGTCGTTCAGTGTGAAGTGTTCAACGGCCGCACCGGTCGATGTCGTGCCGACGGCCACAAAATAGCCGCTCTTTGGATCAAAAGAACCGAGTAGCACCGCACGTTCGGGATGCTGCTTAAGTTTCAACCCCGGCTTCGCGATGGCAGGCGGCTCTTCGCCCGGTTTGGGATCGACATTCGCCGGTGGTTTCGGATCGCCCTCTTCGCGTTCGACGATGAGAGGTTCTTGAGCGACACCGTCCCCCTTTTTCGGCTTGCCCGCATCAGGCTTGGCAGCCCCATCTGCAGCGAGGCCGCCATCATCAGCACCGTCATCGACGACATCTGCGATGGGATCTTTCGGTGGATTGCCGGCGCGGTTCAGGAACGGCACGACGACCAGCATCCAGCCGGTCATGATCGCCAGAGAAATGGCGAAGAACAAAAACAGGCGGCGACGTTCCATGACGATTTGGTCTGTTTAAATAGGGGCCGTCGAAACGGCGCAACAGGGGTGTTTTGGTTTGAAGCTGCCGACGATCAGCCGTCGGCCAGAAAATACGAGAGTAGTAGCATTTACGCGGAATACAAGCCTCGTGGGCTCGACGCACATCCGAAAGACACTCGGGCTGGTGCTGCTGGCTGCTGACGAGTCCATAGACTCAGTTCGCCGCAAGGTAGAAATTCTTCGGTGTCTTTCGCTCCCGGCAGCCCCCCAGTATAACCAAACAACCGGGTTTTTGCCCCACCGGCGCGGACACATTCCGTGACTCATCGTCCGTCGCGAAGCCGTTCTCCGAGAAAGTTATCAAGCTCAGGAATGGCGTAGATTTTCTCGGCCGTCTTCTCTAACTCGTAGCTGACCCGTTGGAAGCGAATCTCGTTGTCGTCCAATATCAAATAGGACGACCGATTGTCGCCGTTGCGAGGTTGTCCGACCGAGCCGACGTTGACCAGCACCTTCTTGCTTGCCAACGTGTATTTGAAGTCGATGTCTTCTGGGGCCAGAAAGTTCAAATCCTCGGTGAAGACACCCGGAATGTGTGTGTGGCCCTGAAAACAATATTTATCGACGAGCGAAAAAATCCGCTCCATTTTTCTTTGATTGTGGATGTCTTCGGGAAAGACGTACTCGTTGAGCGGGTTACGCGCCGATCCGTGAACATAAAGATAGTCTCCCTCCCGAATCATCCGGGGCAGTTCGCCGAGGAACTCCCAGCGACGCTCGTTGCCAGCCGGATCGCCGGTTTCGAGCATTTTGCGCGTCCAGAAAATTGCCCGTTCCGCACCGGAATTGAATCCTTCCGGATCGAATAGTGCACCCTGATCGTGATTGCCAAGCAGACAAGCATTGCACTGCATGACCAAATCAATGCACTCACGGGGGTTGGGGCCGTAACCGACGATATCGCCCAAGCAGTAAATCTCTTCGATTCCCTGCGTTTTGATATCGGCGAGGACTGCTTCCAATCCCTCGAGATTGCCATGTATGTCGCTGATGATCGCTCTCAAGAACCGGCTGCTCCCCGCAGATTGCGCAATATCCGCCCGCAAGTTTGTGATTACAAACCAAAACCGCAGTCTAATTTAGGACCAATGCTCCGGTCAAGTTCTGACGAAAATTTGGTCAGTGACCTCTTAATTCAGAAAGTTTCGGGAAACCGGCGGCAAAATGGTCCTGAAGTGCTTCCAGCGGGTCATTTGCTGACCGGCGACGTTGGATCCGTTGTGACGCATTGGAGTCAGTTGTGCAGTGGGCCTGCATGTTTAGTCGACCGTTTGTCCTGCATCTGTCCAGTTTCGGAGAAATCAAGGTTGTCACTTCGCAGCGACAAATTGGTGGCCGGTTTGCTGAAGGGATAAGATGAAGGTGGACGGGGCAGGGAACCAATTGTGTCCACCGAGCGTCCTTTTTCCGTCAACATTCTTCAGGTAGGGCGGTTTCTTGATTGGAATGCTTGCACACCGGAATGGCAGCCGATGAGTTTGTTGCGGGTAACACGAGTGCATCAGAATAGCCGGCCGCTGTTCGCTGCGGCGGTCGCGTTGGCTGTTGCCGCGCTTTCAGCCGGGGCATTCGGTGCGGATCGGGCCGACGTCTTTGGCGACACACTGCCGACCGGCGCTCTGGCCCGCGCGGGAACAATCCGACAGTCCGGCGCGCTTCCCGCCGGCTTCGCGCTTCCATCCAGTGTTCGCGGGGCCGTCTTTTCGCCCGACAACAAACTGCTGGCGACTCGTGGAGAGCCGGGCGATCCGACGGCCCGACGTCTGATTCACATCTGGGACACGGCGACCGGCAAGCAGATTCGTTCGCTTGCTGCGCTGAATCAGCCACTCTTATCGATAGTGTTTTCCGCCGATTCGGCCAGCTTGATTTCCGCCACGCCAAATCATTTGCAAGGAACACAGGTGTGGGATGTCGCTACGGGGAAACTCCTACGGAGCCTGCCGGGAGGTCGTGGCCAATTTTCGCTTACGCCCAGCGGCCGCACGATCCGCCTTGTCGATCAATTTCAAAAAAATGACATTGTGCGCACATTCGATCTGACAAACGGCGTGGAAGTGGGGCGGTCGGTCATTGATGTCAGTTATCGATTCGCTTTTTCTCCCGATGGCCGCAAGCAGCTCGCACAGAAAAGTCAGCGATCGACAATTCTTCGGCTGATCGATGTGACCAATGGCAAATTGTTTGCGCGACTTGATAGCAAAACTGGCACACTGGGCGCGATGGCCTTTGCGGCCAATGGGCGAATTGTTGCCGTCGCCATCAGCAACCGAACCGGCCGCGACCAGGTCGAGCATCGGATCGTGGTATGGGAAGTGGCCGGCGAACGCCCCGTGTTCAAACTTGCCGGACATACCCGCCGCGTACTCGCTCTTTGTTTCTCACCCGATGGGCGATTTCTGACATCCGGAAGTGCCGACGGTTCGGTGCGCGTGTGGGAAGTGGCAACGGGGAAACAAGTCCACGCATTTGCCGGACACACCGGGCCGGTCTCCACGCTCGATGTTTCGCCAGACAACGCACGCCTCGCCTCGGGAAGTTTCGACCGGACCGTACTCATCTGGGACATGAACGCCGTTCAGAAGACGTTTCTTGCAAAGAAACCGCTTGATGCGGAATCGTTCGAGACGCTGTGGAACGAATTGGCGGCCGTCAGCCCGGCAAATGCGTATCTCGCAATAGGCCAACTGCGATTGCACAATCAAGCCGCAGCCAATTTTTTGAATGATCGCATTGAATCGATCGTGCGGCCGGTGCAGGCGGAGAGGATTCGGCAGTTGATTGCCGACCTGGAACACGAAGATTTCGTCGTCCGTTTTCGTGCGACGCAGCAACTCCAGAAGCTGCGCGAAGTCGCCCGGCCATTGTTGCTGAAGGCGGCGAAGGAAACGAATTCGGCCGAGGTGCGTTTTCGCCTTCGCCGCATTTTGACCGGAGCCGAAGAGACGCCGCGATTTTCGTCGGCCGACATCCGCCGAATCGCCCGCGTGATTCACGTACTGGGATACCTGCCAGGCGAAAAGGCCGAAGCCACACTGCAGGCGATCATCGACGATTTCCCGTCGGAGTACATCGTCAATGGTGCCCGCGAGACACTCGCCCGTTTGCGAGCCGGCAAATAAGTTGCGACGCAATACCGCCGTCGGAGCGGCGGGCTACTTTTTTGCTTGCCGGGCGGGGAAGACGTAGTCCAACCCGAACATGTACGACTTCACTGCCTTGGGGTTGCTGCCGACGATTTCGAATGTCAAACGGTGTTTTCCGGCGGTTAATTCGTGGGTTCCGAAGGAGATCGGTCCGGTGGGAATGACGGCGGCGGCGTTGAACAGATCGACCGGGCGGCCGATTGTCTTGCCATCGAGCAATAATTGCACGATGCCGTAATCGCGTGCTTTTGTCATGGCGGCGTACAGTTCGTAGTTACCGGCTGTGGGGACGGCGATGTCCAGCGTAAGTTTGTCGCCCGGTTTGCCGCCGGTCCACCACAAATGGTCGGCTCCGCTCCATTTGTTGTTGCCAAATTCCCGCATTTTCTGCGACCGGGCGTTTCCGCTAGTTCTGCCGACGATCTTCATCGCTTCGCCTTCAAGGGCACCGGCGACGCGGCCGGTCTTGGCATTCAACGGCGGCAGTTCCCCCGGCAACGGAATTTGCGAGGGGCTTCCCAGGTAGGCGATCAGATCGCGGATGTCGTTTGGTTTGAGTTTGTCCAACTGCCCTTCGGGCATCATGGAGATCTTCGACTTCTTGCGGACTTCAATGTCATCGAGTGCAACGACAACCTTCTCGTTGACCGTCTGCAACGTCAGTGCCGATTCGTTCTCCAGCACAATCAAGCCGGACAACACACGGCCGCCTTTGGTGGCGACGGTCGTCATCAGGAAATCGCGACCAACAACTGCGCTCGGGTCGAGCATGTTCTCCAGCAGGTAATCGAGGTTGCGGCGATTGCTGCCCGTAATGTCCGGGCCAATCTTGCCGCCGTCACCAAACAGCTTGTGACATTTCGCGCAGGTCTCCTTGTACAATTCGCGGCCGTGCGGCAAATCAGCGGATGCCAGTGTTTTGGGAAGCAATGCTTTCTTGAATCCGGCAATTCGTTTTACTTTGTCGGCTGAGGTGGAACGGATTTGTCCCCAGACGGAATTTAATTTCGCCAGCAATTCCTTGTCGTCATATCGCTGCAGTTGGCGGACGGTGAAGGCCGACATGTCGCTGCGAGGGACGGTGCCGGCTTTCATGGCATCGAGCAGTTCGAGTGCATACGTCTTCCGCGAAGCAAGAGTCAGCACGGCGTCGCCGCGTTCGTCGGCGTTGTATTTCTTATAGCGTGAAAGAATCTGCTTCGGCGTCTCACGGTGATCGAATCTCGCCAACCCGCGCAGTGCCGGCCTGCGCAGTTTGCCGTCATCCAACAAACGGTGCATCAAGGCCGGCAATTCGGCATCGCGACCGTCGAGCAAAGCGCTCAGTGCTTGTGTCCGCGAAGTCACAGGCGTTTTACTGTCGGCAACAATTCCGCGCAGCACCGGGAAGATCGATTTGTCACCAAACTTGACGGTAATAAACTGTGCGTGCTCGCGGACTGCGGCGGTTTTGCTCTGTGAAAGTTTCTTGTAAACATCGGGCCATGACTTGGGCATCTTCAAATTCGCCCGCTCGGCGACAACCTTGCGGATTTCTTCCAACATCAATAACTGTGCGGACTCGTCGCCCACCTGTCCCAACGACGTCAATGCCACATCGACGGCAACCGGATCAACTGCCGCACGCCGGACAATGTGTCGCGTCAGCAGCGGAATCTTCGTTGACAGCGCAAGAGCCAATGCCAACTGCGGTTTTTCGGTGACCAACGGTTCGATGCCGTACCAAATCAACAACGGCAGGTTGTGGTCGCCGGCATCTTTCCCTTGCTTCATCAAACCGGCTGCAATGTTCCACCGCTGATCGAGCGGCAGTCGCTGCAATGCCGATGCGAGATATAGTCGCACAACCGGCGACGGATCGGTGTGGCTCAATGATGCCAGCTTGGCAATGAACACGTCACTGCACTCCTCATCCTCAAGCTCGAGTTGTATCGTCCAGGCTCGCACGTATTCCGACTTGCTATCGAGTAGGCCGAGCGCGAGTTCTTCGTGGAGTCCACCGATAACGTGCAATGTCCACAACGCTCGTAATTTGCGTGTTACGTCCGGATTGTTTTTTATTATGTTGATCAGTCCGCGATCCGGCTGGTATGACGGACTGCTCAGTCGAGTAACAGGGTTGTTGAAACGTTCTTGCAATAGCCGACGGGCGGTGCGGACGTACCAGTCGTTGCGGTGCAGCTGCAGTTCGACCAGTTCGGCGTCGCTCAATTTCGAGAGGTCCACCTTCACCGGTTGGGTTTCACCGTAAGTGATTTTATAGACGCGGCCGTTGGTGCGGTCCCAGATTTCGGCGTTGCCCCGATGGCAGGCGTTCTTGTCGTACCAGTCGATCATGTAGACGCCGCCATCCGGGCCGTACTTCAAGTTGATGCCGCGGAACCAGCGATCATTGGCGAACAGGAAATCAGCACCGTGTCGGCCGACGTAACCCGAGCCTTCGCGTTCGAGGATGTCGTTGTTCACACGGTTGCCGTGAATGTTCGACATGAAAATGCTGTTGCGATATTGGTCGGGCCAATTGTCGCCGAGGTAAATCATCGCGCCGCAATGGGCATGCCCACCGCCCGCTTTGTCGGTGGTGTCGTGGGCGACCGCTTCGTTGCGTCCCCACCAGGCGTGGTCGCGAATGTTGCCCGCGTAATGAGCGTGGTCGGCAATCGTTTTGATGTCGTCGTAAACATACGGGTTGTAATGCCGGCCACCTTGCCGGTGATACCGCGCGCCCTGAATGATGTGGAACAAATGCGGAATCACGCAGGCGGTGACAAATGCCTGCCCGTGATCGTTGAAATCGACGCCCCACGGGTTACTGGTGCCGCGTGCGAACATTTCGAATTCGTGCCGCACTGGATGATACCGCCAGACGCCGGCGTTTAACGGTGTTCGTTCTTCGTCGGGAGTTCCCGGCTTGCCGACTTTGGAATACGTAAACACGCCGTGGCAGCCGTACAACCAACCGTCCGGTCCCCAGATGAACGCGTTGAGCGTTTCGTGCGTATCCTGATAGCCGAAGCCATCCAGCAAAATTTGCGGCGGGCCGTCGGGTTTGTCGTCGCGATTGGCATCGGGAATGAACATTAAATAGGGAGCCGCCCCGACCCACACGCCGCCGAATCCCACCTGCATCCCGCTGACGAGATTCAATCCCTCGGTGAAGACTTTTCGCGATTCCAGCGTACCATCGCCGTCCTTGTCTTCGAGAATGATGATGCGATCCCTGCCTTCACCTTCGGGAGCGCGCTTGGGGTACGTGTAGGCTTCGGCGACCCAAACCCGGCCGCGTTCATCGATGGCCAACGCAACCGGCTGATGCACTTGCGGTTCGCCGGCTGCAAGCTGTACCGTAAAACCGGCCGGCGCGGTCATTGCCTTGGCAGCTTCTTTCGGCTGCAATCCTTCGGCTCGGGCGAGTCCATCTTTCGTCGGCTTTGCCAACTCTTCCCGGGCGATTGGCTGTGCCCGCAGCCATTCGGCTTTGGCAACTTTGCGACGGGATTGAATGTGGATGAACGTCCCTTTCTTGTTCCCCACAATCACGTCCGGCAGTCCGTCGCCGTTGATGTCACGGGCTTTGACTTCAACACCGACACCCGATTCGTTGTGAATCAAGTGCGGGACGAAATCGACATTCCCTTGCGCTGCGGGCTGTTTTTTGTGGACCGTTTTGAACCAGTACACCACCGGCGGATCGTTCCGGTCGAAGTGATCGCTTTTGCCGGGGCCGTGTGACCAGTAGCGTTTGCCGGTGACGATGTCTTTCAGTCCGTCGCCGTCCATATCGACGAGATCGACGCCGTGCAATTCGGAAAACGCGACGCCGTAGCGGTTCTCGCCGGGTGTCTTGCCGGTAATAAGGTGCTGCTTGAAGGCGATACCGTCATCGCCTTTTGTCTGTTCGTACCAGGCGAGGCCGAAACCGTGGGCGGCCAGCGATGTCAACACGTCATTGTCGCCGTCGCCGTCGAAGTCGTACGCAAACATCTGCGCTCCGCCGGGGCCGGAAAACTGTACGGCATGTTTTTTCCACGCCGGGTCGCCATCGAGCGAAGCGGGCTGCTCCCACCAGCCGCTCTTCTCCAACAGGTCGGCCCGTCCGTCGCCGTTGACGTCGCCAATTCCCAACCCGTGCACGAATCGGCCACCGGTCGCCTTGCCGAAAATTCGGCGGAACTTCCACGGTTTTTCCGGGGCAACACGATTCGGCTCGATGAAGCCAAAATACCCGCCACTGCTGCAGACGATTTCGCGTTTGCCGTCGCCGGTCAAATCGACATACTGCGGCGACTCGTTATCGACGATGTCAAACACTTTGTGCCGTGTCCAGAAGCGATCCTTCCCCTGCGGGTTCTCGAACCACGACGCATCCTTGCCGGGAAAACCAATAATCAGAATGTCTTCCCAGCCATCGCCGTTAAAGTCTTCGCTGTAGGCGAAGAAGTTGTCGGAGTATCCCAACGGACTGAACGGTTTGGGTTCATAATAGACGTGCCGTTTCTTGAAATCCGGCCCCGCATACCAGAACGGCCCGGAGACCACGTCGGTCTTGCCGTCTTTATTGAAGTCACCAACGCCGGCTCCTTCGGAATAGAAGACGTCACTGAGCCGCGTGGTTTTCCACGTGGAGAGAGTGCGGTCTTCAGCGCCGGCGGTTGAAGAAGCAACCAATGTGAAAAGAACTGCGAACGTTGTTGAAAACCGCATGTGTGAACTCCGTGGCGGTGATGTTGGTGTTTTGCCGTGAGCAGTTGTGACGCAGAGATTTGTGTCCCAACGGGACATCCGAAAATAGCCCGGCAGTTCACTGCCGGGTGATCGTGCGTGAAGTCGAGGAGAGTCCCACAGGGACGGCTGAAACGAATTCTACACGGGATGTTGTCCGTCGAATTCAGTCGTCCTTTCAGGACTTGGTTTCCTGACGGCTATGTTCCCCAGCGATAAATCGCTGGGCTATTTTTAATTGTCCCTTTGGGACACGCGAATTGGAAGCCGTTGAAGTTTCCGAACGCATCAGGGGGCTTACACCCCCCCGCTCGCCTTTTTGCTCCTTGTCTCCCGCACTCCGTCACTTCTTCTTATAACGATCCGGCACCTTCGGGACCGAGCCGCTGTCGTCGGGGACGTCGTATTGGTCTTGTAGTTTCTGTACTTCTTTTGTCAGGGTCTTGACGACGTCGGCATATTTGGCGTCGCCGTAGACGCTGCGCATTTCGCGGGGGTCTTTTTGCAGATCGTACAGTTCCCATTCATCGACGTTGTAAAAGTGAATGAGCTTGTACTGGTTCGAGCGGACACCGTAATGGCGGCGGACTTCGTGGGCGGCGCGGCGGTTGGGGTAGAACTCGTAGTAGTGGTAGTACAAACTGTTTCGCCAACCGGGTGTTGGCGCATTTGCGCCGGGGGGAACCAATCCGTTGCCGCTGGCGGCCATCAGTTTACGCAGTTCGGCCACGCGTCTTGGGTCAGCCTTCTTCTTTGACGTCAGCAGCGGAACCAGACTCAATCCCTGCATGTCGGCGGGGACATCGACGCCGGCGACGTCGAGAAACGTTTCGGCGAAGTCGAGGTTTGAGACCAGATCCGTGTTGATCGTGCCGGACTGAATCTTGTCGGGCCAACGTGCTGCCATCGGCATGCGGTACGATTCCTCGTACATGAACCGCTTGTCGAACCAGCCGTGATCGCCCAGATAGAAACCCTGATCGGACGAGTAAATCACCAGCGTGTTTTCGGCCAATCCCGATGACTCAAGATAGTCGAGGACGCGACCCACGTTGTCATCGACAGCTGCAACGCAACGCAGGTAGTCCTTCATGTACCGCTGGTATTTCCAACGGATCAGTTCTTTGCCGGTCAGTTTGGCCTCGCGAAATATCTTGTTCTTCGGTTCGTAGGCGGCGTTCCAGATTTTCGTTTGTTCGGGTGACAGCCCGCGTTGCTTGACCAGTTTGAGGTCGTGAGGCGTCATCGTCTTGGCGATGCTCATGTCCTGCATCTTCGCGGCTGTGCCACGGCCTTCGTAGTTGTCGAACAAGTTGTCCGGCTCGGGAATGGTGACGTCGTCGTACATGTTCAAATATTTCGGCCCCGGCATCCAGTTGCGGTGCGGTGCCTTGTGCTGGTACATCAACATGAACGGCTTGTCCTGATCGCGGCCCTCTTTCAGCCAATCGAGCGCAAGGTCGGTGATGATCTCGGTGGTGTAGCCGGTGTGCTTCACGCG
>CAUZOL010000245.1:0-10420 GCA_963581435.1 Planctomycetota bacterium | reverse complement strand
ACCCGTTGAACCCGACGAGCGGCCCCACTGTCCTGGCGCGGGCCTGCGGTTGATTATGGCTTGCCGGACTTGGCGGCGAGTTCTTCGAGCAGCGAGTCAACAATTTCGCCCAGATCATCCCCCTCCACATTGGGCGTACTTTTGAAGCGAATGACCCCTTTCCCGTCGAGAATGTAGACAATCGGCCTTTGTTCGACCTGCCATTTCGTCTGAATTGGTCCGAACTTGCTGCCGTCGTCCCACCAGCTTCGCCAGGTGATTTTGTCTTTCTTGTTTGCCTTCTTAGTCGCTTCACGGTCCGCGTCGCTGTTGATGCCCAAGAGTACGAACGGTTTGTCGGCCAGGCCTTTCACGAGCGACCGCTCGTGTGGGAATAGTTCCCGGCAAGGGCCTCACCAATGACCCCAGAAAGTGAGCATGACCACCTTGCCCCGATAGTCGCTGAGCTTCAACTCCTTGCCGGAAATGTCTTCGCCTTTAATTTCCGCAGCCAATCGTCCGCGCGATAATTTGCGGATTCGAAAGAGCGCTGCCGAGGCGAAATCGCCGATTTCTTCTTCGCCAACTTCAATGTCAGCGTAGGACTTCGCCATCAGCTCGTAGACCTTTTCCAGTTTCCCGTTGAGCTTCGCATGGTTTAGCGTCATCAGATGCTTGCCGTATTCTTTGCCGTAGTATTGCAGGACGCGTTCTCTCAGGTCGGGGTTCGCTGTCAATTGGTCCACAACCGACGATTGCCGCTCCAGCAGGTACGCCAGGTAATAGCAGGCCTGTCCACGAACCGGTGCGTGTGGGCTTTTTTCCAGGATGCGGCGAAGCAGCACCTCGGCCGTCGTTGCCGGGACGCGCGCGATGCTGCGGCAAGCCGAATCCAGTGCCGGACTTTTCAGGTGAAACTTACCAAGCAATTCCAGCGCACGCGTTGCTTCGGGCTGGCTGCGGCGTTTCGCGAGAATCCACACGAGGGCATCGACGGCTGCCGGATCTTTCGGATGCTTCTCGGCAAACTTGAAGAAGCGCGGGGCGAACTGTTTTGCGCCGCCAACCTCTTCGTACTCATCGAGTAGCGCCTTGTACTTTTGCGCGGGCGACTTCGGTTTCACCTTGCCGTCGCCGGCCAGCGCGCCGACCGAGATCGGTAACAGGCACAACAGAGCAAACAATTTTGGCATCATTGTCACGTCCTCTTTGAATTGATTCGTCGCCTGATTCGGGTATCCGTTCTATTCACGCGACTTGGCGGCCGATCGCACAAATGGATCGGAAAACCTCGGGTCGGTAACGAATTGCTTGTCTGTTAACGTTGTCAAGAACGCGATCAGCGCGGTCTTTTGCCCGGCGGTGAACTGAAACCCGGATGTTTTCTTCGCGGGATTCTGTTCGTCAAATGCCAGACCGACATTGATGTGTGAATAGACGCCACTGCTGTAATGTTCGACGACGTCTTTGAGCGTTTTGAAGCGACCGTCGTGCATGTAGGGGTCGGTCAGTTCGATATTGCGGAGCGAAGGGGCTTTGAATTTTCCGTCGTTGGATGGGGTGAACGGGTCGTTCGGCGGGCGGTCCAGCGCGCCCAACCCCTGATCTTTGTACTTCAGGGCAAGGCCGTTGTTCATCGCCATCGTCATCCCGAACGTCGGCGGGATGTGACAATGGGCACAGCCGAGTTCGGCAATCCCGTCGATGCCGTTGATGAATAACGATTTCCCGCGGTTCTCCTCGTCGCTGAAGCCTTTGAAATGTGCGGAATAGCCGCCATCAGCGGGGGCGGCGCGGTCGAACTTGGAATTCATCGAGACCATCGACCGCATGAATTGGGCAACCGATTTGGCAATCCGATCACTCGTTACTTTGGGTGAACCAAACGCCGCATCGAACAAAGCCGAGTAATAGGGAAGTTTGGCAAGTCGCCCTTCAAGTTGCGGCAATGTCATTCCCATTTCCAGCTTGTCTTGAATGGGCATCAGCACCTGGGCTTCCAGCGTTGCTGCTCGTTCGTCCCAGAAAAAACCGGGACGGTGACCCCGAATGTTGGTGTACCGCAGACTGGCCAACCCCATTGCGTTCCGACCGGTGAGGCCGCCGTCGAACCCGGCGCTGAACCGGCGTGGATCGGCAAATCCCGCGCGCTGCAGATGGCACGACGCGCAGGCCGTGCTGTTGTTTCTGGACAGTTGCTTGTCGTAAAAGAGAACACGTCCCAAAGCTGCGCCGGCATTGGTGATGGAATTTCCCGAAGGCGTGTTATCGGCCAGCCGGAATTCATCGCTGTTCAGGTGGGCGGGAAGACGAACACTCTCGTAATCGAACATCAAACCGGGCAGCATTGGTACGTCGATGTTCCCGAAAGCGGAACGCAGTGCACGTTTCTCGGCTTCATCGAGCTTGCCGTTGCGATCACCGTCGAAACGCGCGAGCAGCGCCTTGCGGTGGAACGCAGAGAGGTCGGCGGCAGATGCGACTTGCACTGCCAGTAGCAGCGTCATCGAGCATACTGCGAGTTTGTACCAAATCGATTGCACAGTGAATTCTCGGCGTGGCCAATGTATTCGTTCCCAAGCTCCGGCTTGGGAACGCCGATTGTGGACACCACAGTAGGGCTGAAAGCTCTGATTAGCATCGAGCGAAGCAGAGCTTCGCGTTGCAAGGTTCCCAAGCTGGAGCTTGGGAACCAGTGATGAGGCGACCTCTCAATCGCGGTAGATCATTCGTCCTTCACAGCAGATTGCTCGATGAACTCAACGCGGTATGTGGTGTCGGCGAGTGCGTCGATGATTTCCTGCTGCTGGATCGTCGTGCCGGCGTCGGTGCCGATGGTTGCTGTTCCCGCCTCGTAATCCACTGTGACTGCCCGCACACACGGTGCGTTCTTGATGGCCGAAGCCACCCCGGCCGCTCAGCCAAAGCAGGTCATGTGGGCGATCTTGACCGTCGTGCTGTTCATGTCCGCCGTGAATTCACCGGTGTCCGTCGCCAGCATTCCGGTGACGAATTGCGGAAAGAACAAGAATACAATCGCCATCGCCGTCACAGCCCAGAGCATGACTTTGTTCATCGTCATCATGTTGAAGCGTCGCGCAGATCCGTTTGTCGCCGGCGCGCAACAATCTTCCTGCCCGGTTGCCGCCGCCTTTTTGGGGCGATAGGTGAAGTAAAACGCCATCGCCAGAAATCCAAACGTCACGACCATCATCGGCGTTCGGTATTTCTCGATCGTGACGATCATCCCCGCACTCGAGACGCCGAACACCAGCAGCAGCGGCGGGAGCCAACAACAACTCGAAGCCATAATTGCCGAAACGACCGTGCCCGCTTTCGCGATCCGCTCACCGCGATTCGACGGTGTCGATTGGTCATCGGACTGGTTCTGCGCTGCACCCGGCAACGCGGTTTGGGTATTGCTTCAGCAATTACCCGCTGGGCTGATGTTGAGTTTTGTTTCTTCAGACATCTGTCTGTTCCTTGCGTGTGCACGACCAAGCTAACCTGCCCGGCAGCACCGGGTCAGGTTGAGCGCCTTGTTATGCAGGAACCGCGAGAAACGGTTCCTGACACCTTTCCTTTTCTTGACACCTTTCCTTTTCTGACACCTTTCCTTTTCTTCGACTGCTGTTCTTTGATTGCTTTGTGGTCTTGGAAACTGTTTCAGTTTTCGAGTTCTTTGGACAATATGCTTTCGCCATCTGCAGTGATCGTGATCTTACCGGCGGTGTAATCAATCTTGATGTCCTTCGCATCTGCGGACAGTTTTACTATCTCCACGCCATCCAGTTTGACGCTCTCCCTTTCGACGACGAGCTTTCCGGGGCCGAAAGTGATAACTGCAGTATCGTCTTTTGTGGAGATGAACCCACCACCATCAAACGATGCCTTTACCTTACGATCTCCTACGCCGGTTGTAAGAGTGGATCGGCCTGTTGGTTTTGAGCCGCATCCGGCGATGAATAGCACAGATACCGCAAGTAGTACCAGCGGGATGATCAGAACATGTCGGGTCGAACGGTGGAGCATTGTCGATATCCTCAAGGGGGAGTTCTTTGCCGCATAACTGTCGCGTTACCGGACCTCCGATTCAAATCCTTCTTTTTGAATCGCTTCCAGCAACTGCTCCTGCTTGATTTTATCCGCGTTGTAGGTTACGAACAACAGGTCCTCCGTGTCTTCCAGATCGGGATCGCGATCCCACTCGTCGTCGACCGACTCCACACCGTCAAGCCCTGACAGGACTTGTTTGACCTGATTGGGTCAATCGCTTCACATTAACTTCAAATCCTTTCCCATATTGGGAACGTGAATGGTCAGCGTCTGTGTGCCGTGCAACTCGGTGTCCGTCGTCCCTGGGGCCGGTGGGGACGCATCGCCGCAGCCAGCAAGCAACACGGCAGCCAGGCCGGCGATGCCGAACAGCCCCGTTCCGTATAACGTTTTGAAGTTCATCTTGTGCTTCAGTCCTTGTTGGTTTCGCAGACGACTCGGAACCCGATCAGCTTGTACTGCGTGGCCGGCATTGCTCGATACCGATAGGCGGTGCGGCAGGCGCGGGCATCATCGACCCAACTTCCGCCGCGAGCCACCATGTAGAATCCACCGAAACTCGTAGAGACCACGCCCACCGGCGGTCCCAACGGGTTTTCATCGGGGCTATTGTCGTAGTACTCCGGATCGTAAAAGTCGGCACACCATTCAGCGACGTTTCCGTGCATGTCGTACAGGCCGAATGCATTGGGTTTGTAAGAACCGACCTTCGCGGTCTTGCGCAAATAGCGTCCTTTTTTTGCGTTACCGTAGGGGTAAGTTCCGTTGAAGTTCGCCAGCGTCGATGAGATGGAATCGCCGTTGTGAAACACGGTTTGCCCACCGGCGCGGCAAGCCAATTCCCATTCGGCTTCGGTCGGCAGCCGGTACTTGCGGCCGGCGGCTTTCTCCCGGGGCATCGCCGTCAGCCTTTTACAGAACGCGACTGCGTTCTTCCACTCCACATTTTCCATGGGATGATTTACGCTGCCACCGCGATCGGCTCTGAACGCCGCGCGATTGCGGAAATCCGGTGTCCCTGTCATCACCTTAATGTATTCCGCCTGCGTCACTTCGTAGACGCCGATGTTAAACGGGCGGGTGATGGTGACCTCGTGGCGCGTTTCTCTGCTGTCGCGTTCCGCCTCTTTGCGCGGCGATCCCATCATGAATGTGCCGGCCGGAATGCGGGCCAGTTTCATGCCGATGGAATTGGTGATGACCTGCGGCCCATCCTGCGCGGACGCCGCGGTGCAAATTGTGAGGGTCAGCAGGCAAGCGCATGTCGAATTGATACGAATTGATTTCATCTCAAGTTCTCAAGAGTTCATTCTTAGGAGTGAGCGGCGACATTCTTGTGAATCAAATGCTGTTGATCGTCGAGGATACTTTGTGCGGGCTTCCTTTCGCGCATGACGTGCAAGGTTGAGCCCTCGAAGGCGACTTCCGCCGGAAGTGGGCTGCCGTGAAACAGTGCGGGCGACGACCATATACCGTACGCGCCGGCGTTGGCAAACGCCAGTACGCTGCCGACCGACAGCGAGGGCAGCGGGCAGGACTCGGCCAGAATGTCGTCCGGCAGACTGAGGCAACCCCAGACGTCGGTTGGTGCTGTGGCTTGGTCAGGAGACCCAGCCACAACGGGGGGGGCAGCCACAACAGCAGATGCATCGAGCACAACGGGCGGATTGGCGGCGGTCCGCAGGCGAAGTCCGCACATGTCGGCCCGCTGATGAACTCCGCCATCGACGACGACCGCCCGGCGTCCTTGACCGGTATGATGTCCGACCACAGACGTCAGATACCAACCGGCCTCTGCCACCAGAAAGCGGCCTAGTTCAAGCACGAAACGTGCCGGAGCGGCGCGATCGACCAGCCGCGCTAGTTCAGCGCCGATGGCGTCTAAGTCGAGTTCCTCGTCGGCCGGGCCATAGGGAATGCCAAAGCCACCGCCCAGGTTGATCAGTGTCGCTGTGATCCCAAGAATTTCGGCGGCTCGAAGTGACAGATCCACCGAGCGGTTGAGGTGGTCGATGGCCTTTTCCGTATCGAGAATCTGCGAGCCGGCGAAAACGTGAAAGCCGATCACGTTGAGTTCGCTCGCAGCGAGTTCCTTGCGGTAAGCTGCCAGGTCTTCGCTGGTGAAGCCAAATCGCGAATCACATCCGGCGGGGACGACCGCGCATGATCCGAAATCCGGCCGTAAACGCAGCACGACCGGATTGCGAAGACCAATGTCGGACAGCGCGCGGAATTCCGAAGGCGAGTCGATCGAGACAACGGCCTGCGGCACGCCCTGCAACTGCGAGATTGTTTCGGGCAGCTTAAAAGGTCCGGCGACAAAAATTCGTTCTGCCGGAAACTCGGCTTCGATTGCCGTCGCCATTTCGCCGGCCGATGCCACATCGGCCCCGATGCCGCATTCCTGGAACAGATCGCAAATCCCCAGTGAAGCGTTGGCCTTCAGCGAGAAGAGCAACCCGACCTCGGTCGGCAGTCGCGACTGCAGTTTCTCGACCTGCGACCGCATCCGCTGCATGTCAAATGCATACGTCGGCGTGCCGAATTGTCGAACGATTTCCAACAGCGTGCTGACCGTCCGATCCGGAATTTCGAGTTGGTTGGATCGATCAGTCATTACAGGCCTTGTAAAATTCCGATGGACGATGCCAGCCAATGTCTCGGCGGCCAGAAACCCGGTTTTCTGAAAAAACCGGGTTTCTCGACGTGGGGCTTCTCTACATCACCCACTGCCAAGTCCAGAAACCGATTACGAACAACGTTGCCAGCCATGTGATGACCGTGGTGATTTTGGTGCTGCGTTTAAGAACGTAAATGACGTAGCGCGCGCCCCAAGAACAGCGCAGTCACACCGATCAACACCGGCGACAACCAGGTCACCATTGTTGCTGCTGTCCCCCCTGCTAACCCGAGCAGGGACAATGTGGCCGCAGCCGTTCAGTTCGGCACCAGCGCCACGGCGCCAAACGAGGCACCGAGGACGCTGGAAAGCTTGCTCTTTTGGGTCATTTCTTTTCCTGCTTGACAGGTTGAAAACCGGTGACCATTAAACGTGGTTGCTTGGCCGCCGGACGGGCCAACACGCCCGGCCATCGGCCAACCCAGCCGTCCACGAATCCCGTAATGCTTACCTTCCTTTGACCGCCCGCAATCGCTTGGAGCAGCGACTTGTACACACCGGCTTTGGCATCTTGCGGTTTGGCCCGCACATCGTTCACCAGCACGAAATGCTGATCGGTGCCGTCGATTTTCAAAATGGTTTTGTCACCGCTTTGGGAAACAGTTCCCTCGACGCTGACTTGCAGGCAAATCACGCCGCTTCTGGTTCCGCCGGAAAGCCGGGTGGCCCAGATGCTCTCGTGCATCTTCTGCAGGTCGATCAGCTTGCCTTGCTTGGCGCGAAACGTCACTGTCGCGCTATCGTACCGATTCTTAACGTTGAATCGTTTGAAGATCACCGAATCGTCGTCCACGTCATACAGACGTGCTATGGCGCCGCGCGCCACGCCCGCTCATCAGTGCATCTCTGCGCCGGTCACGGTCATCACACCCCGTTTGACCTGCGCGTTGGCCGTCGAAATGGCCGCCAGCGAAATCACGATGGCTGCGAAATAGCGTTTCTTCATTCCTCGTTCCTCTCGAAAAATGGCCAAGTGCCAAACTTTGATTCTTTAGCATCGTGCGGAAAAATACTGTCGTAGCGATGGCTTCCAGCCGCCAATTCAAGTCAAGATTTGTGGCGGCTGGAAGCCACCACTACGGGAAATCTCATTATACAAGTCGCCCGCGATGGAATTGTTCCAATTCACGATTTGCGTTGACAATCACTTTCAATCGATCGACAACCGGATCGAATTGTGATCCGTTGATGACGAAGTACAGTTCATCGTCTGCGATTCCCGTGTAGACGCGGTTGCCGATGCATCCGAGGTTGGTTGCACTACGACCTGATTCGATCACGGCGGGAATGGCCGCACATGTGGGTCGGCCCACCATCGATGTTTCACAATCAACCCCGGCGGAGTGGGCAGCCTCGGCCAACAGCATCAACTGCTTGGCGTCGCCGCATACCAGCACCACGTCCGGCTCAAAGTCAGCATCCGACAGCGGAGCGTAGAGTACAACGGCGAACGGCTCGGCGCGTCGGGGTATCCCTTCCACTTCCTGCATGTCGAGATATTCGAGCTGGACCATTGTCGTGACCAGCCCCTCGAGTTCCTGCGCGGTCTCCGCCGGTAGATCAATCCCGTGTGTGTGCGCCCCAACCGGACAGCCGTAGTGATCCGACGCTTCGGTGTAGAACGTCTGCCCCTCCGCTGCGAACTTCCAGTACGTGCAACCCGAGACTGCGGCTGTGTCGATTTTGCTAATGCCATCCGGCGCCGACTCACAAAATGTGATAGCCACCGGGGACTTTTCGAGGTCGAGCAGTTCGACGAGTTGTGCGGCCGCAGTCATTTCTTATCGCCCCTCTTCAGTGCAGAATTACTCAGTGCAGAATTACTGCGGCTCAGCCTGTAGTTGAATGCCAATGCACGGCACATCTCCGTATGTGCAGAAAATGCAACAGTCGCCCTGATCCGGCGTCATCTCGACTCCACACGTGGAGCAACGGTGCAAAATCTTTCACAAGTCGTGCGGGATATCGCGTGCCTTTGTACATCCGCATTGCCGACATGTGAGGATCGATTTCGTGATGATCGGCATTCACATTCCCTGCGTTTTGTTGAGAGGGTCTAACTGACCCTCGGTTGGTTCTGCTCAGCAGAACCATGTTTCGGTCAGCCGGGCCGTCCGCAGTCGATCGGACGGTAGCAAGCAAACCGCATCGGCTGGCTCTCGGCCGTGCGCCAATTCCAGTATGCGGAAGAACGTGGTCGCCGGGTCCGTCTCGGCCATCGTGTCGCGTTCCACCAGTTGTGAGACTTCCTTTTGTAAGGCGTCCATCGCCGGGTCGGGATGTTGCCAGCGATACGTGAAGGCCGCTTCGTCGAGTTCTCCCCGATGTGGCAACGTCTCGGGATGCTCGGCTAACAAGGAACCCGGTGGAATCAGCAGCCGAATTGCAAACTGCACCGGGTCGATGTGATCGACCAGCCCGTTCGCCTCGACGAAGTTCAGTACTTCGCAGTAATCTTCCAGCGTCGTCCACGGCGTGAATGCGACCCAGGTGGGACGCAGCGGGATGCCAGCCTCGCGGCAGACGCCCAGCGCTGTTTCCACTTCCGACCGCGTGTGGTTTTTGGCCAGAATCTCCAGCACCGTGTCGCTGAGCGATTCGACCGCAGTGATGATAAACAGGCAGCCTGCTTCGGCGAATTCCGGCAAATGTTCGCCGCGGTTGAGCAAATGCTCAATCTTCGCCGTGAAGTCGAACGTCAGCGCCGGAAACTCTGCGTGCATTGCCCGCACCACCGACAGCGCGTGTTTCGGGCCGTTTAAGAAATCGGGATCGCCGAATGTAATGTGCGTTGCGCCGGCGCGAACCTGTCGGCGTATGTCTTCCAGCACGACGTCTTTGGGCAGAATGAAAAAACGACCGCCATACACCGGCGGAATCGGGCAATGCGTGCACATGTGCAAGCAACCGCGGCTGGCTTCGACGTAGCCCGCCGTTCGGCAATTGCCGTTGTCTTCCAACATGGCGTATTGGTCCAACGTCGGCAGCGCGTCGCGGGCTGGAACGGCGAACGGCAGTCGTTCGAGATACGGTTCCGCTTCGCTGTCTGCACGAGCGACGCCAGCGATTTTCTCAATGGATTCCGACTCCAGCGATTCCACCAATGCAACCAACGCAGATTCGTACTCGCCACCAACACACGAGTCGGCGCCATTCTGGAGCAGGTAGTCCGAATTCAGCGCGGCATACAGGCCGTAACAACAGATGTGGCAGTTCGGATTGATTTCCCGAATGCGCTCAACCACCTGCACGCCCATCCGCAGCGCGGTATGCATGGGAACCGAGATGCCAATAAAGCGTGCCCGGGCGGCTTTTTCGGCATCGAACGATTCAACCGCAATGTCGGTCGCCTGCGGAAGATAACCGGCACGCTCGAGAAAAGCGAGCGGCATTGCGATGCCGAGAGGCTGATGCCCAAGCTCGTAACACGAGATAAGCAGGATCGCACCTGGTGATTTCCAGACCATAAACCCTCTCCTCGACGAACACTGAACATCAAGGCATTCGCTCGCCCCGATGCCGACAATCCTCAGCCTGAATTATCCCATCGGGCGACGTGCAACGCAAACATGAGGTTATCCAGGGCGGCTCATTGGTTCTGTTTGCCGAGCATGGCGAAGAGTGGTTGGGGATTCCAGCCGTTTTCGCGTAAGGCTGCGGCGAGATTATCAACCTTGCGGCTGCGTAGCCAGTTTATCACCAGAT
>CAUZOL010000244.1:0-10556 GCA_963581435.1 Planctomycetota bacterium | reverse complement strand
AGACCAAGGGCCGGACGGTCTGCCGCTCGCGCGTTGTTGTTCCGGCCCGCGGGCCGGAACAACAACGTTTGCTTTCTACCGTAAACCGTTGGGGTTTACAGTCGCTTGTAAGATACAAGGGCCGGCTCTGCCGTCCATTGGGATGGAGCCGAGTAGTGTTCGATTCTGGTACGACCGCGATTCTACCAGACACCTGCACACAGAACACAAGCCCACAGTTCGATCTGCTTGACACTGCGACAGCCGTAGCTGAGACTGGACACGAACATTCCTATTGCAACTGGAGACTCCCGTGCCAGCGATCTCACTGCGAACCTGCTTCCTGTTTTCGATGCTTGCGTTGACGTTGTTTGAGGCAGGTGCGACCGCTCGCGCTGCCGACGAGGCGGCGGCTTCCAAGCGGCCGAATATTCTGCTGATTTACACCGACGATCATTCCCACCGCAGTGTGAGTTGCTATCCGGAAGCGTGGGACTTTGTGAAGACGCCGAATATCGATCGGCTGGCAAAACGCGGTGTGCGGTTTGCGCATGCGTTTATTGGCACGTGGTGCATGCCCAGCCGGGCGACGATGCTGACCGGGCATCACCAGCATGGCGTCAATTCGATGCGGATGGTGGGGCAATATCCCGGCAGCACCTACGACCCGGCCGAAGCCCCGTTCTGGCCGAAGGTGTTTCGTTCGGAAGGTTACAACACCGCTCACGTCGGCAAATGGCACACCGGAACCGACACCGGTGCGGGCCGCGATTGGGATTGGCAAGCGGTCTGGAATCGGCCCAAGTACCAGCAGAATTCCGGACACTATTTCTACGATCAGATTATGGAATTCAGCGGCAAGGATCAGAAAACCGAAACGAAACTGGTGCGCGGGTATTCGACCGACAACTACACCAACCTGGCCGAAGACTACATTCGCGGCGAACACCGTGAAGAAGGACGGCCCTGGTATTTGTGGGTTTGTTACGGCGCGGTTCACGGCCCATTCACGCCGGCCGTCCGAGATCGCGCCGCCTATCCCAACGTCAAAATTCCCATCCCGAAAGACATCTTCCCGCCCCGTCCCGGCAAGCCGGCTTACATGCAGGATATCAACTTCTGGGAACCGGGCCCCAACGGCATTCCGCAGTTAACCGGCGGAACATTCGGCGGTCGAACAGTCGAGGGCGCACGCTGCATCCACGGCAACTCACTGTTCGATTGGGTTCGCCAATACCACCAGGGAGTGCTGGGACTCGATAAGGCCGTCGGACGATTGGTGGCGGCGCTCGAAGAGTCGAAGCAGCTCGAAAACACGCTCATCGTGTTTACTTCCGATCAGGGATTCGCCTGGGGACAGCACGGTTTCCGTACCAAGCTTGCACCGTATGACGCCAACATTCGCTCGCCGTTGATTGTCAGCATGCCGGGAACGATTCCCGAAGGCAAAGTTGTGCCGCATCCGGTGGCCGGCGTCGATTTGATTCCGACGTTCTTTTCCTTCGCCGGTATCAAACAACCTTGGAAGATGCACGGCCACGATCTCACGCCGTTGCTGAAAGACCCCACGAGCAAATGGGATCACCCGGCTATGGTCACCTTCACCGGAAGGAACTACGGCAAAGACACAAACCAAATTCCGGACGATCCCGACGCGCACTACCTCAACGGTGTTCCCTGGTACCTCTCGTTGCGGAAAGAGCGCTACAAGTACATCCGCACGCTGGTTGAGGGCGAAATTGAGGAACTGTACGACATCGAAAACGATCCCGAGGAATTGACGAATCTCGCGTTGAGTAAATCACATGCGAAGCGTCTGCAGGAATATCGTAAGGCGTTGATCGCGGAGTTGCGTCGTACCGATGCGGGGATTGTCGATAATCTTCCGGCGATCAAGCGGCTTGGTGATTAAGACCCGCAGGGAGTTGTCGTACCAGATCGCAGCGAGAATTAGCATCACGCCGAAACCCTTGCTTGCGCGGCGGGCTGGTAGTCGCTGCTGTCGTGCATTCGGTGTGGTTCACAACTATACTGAGTAGACGACGGTCTCGCTGCCATCCACCAATAACCGACACTCCCTACCTGCCTTCCCTGAGGAAAATTGCGATGAGTTTCCTGACGCGTTTTTTGTGTTGTTTGGGCCTGCTGACGTCGATGGCTGGAGTGTCCGTCGCAGCCGATTCGGAACCGAAAATATTCACGCAAAAGCCAGCCGTGGCCAAGTCGCAGTCAAAGAAAGCCAAGCCGGCCAAACCTGCCAAGGTCGCCAAACCGGTGAGCAAGACGGACCCGGTTTTATTGAGCGGGCCGACGGCCAATTGGATTTGGGGCGCACTGCCCAACACGAAGTATTTCCTGACGAAGGAATTTACAGCCGATGCCAAAACGGCCCTGTTGATTGCTTCCTGCGACAATGTGATGACCGTCTATCTCAATGGCAAGAAAATTGCCGCCGGTTCCGAATGGGGACAGCCATCGCGCGTCGATGTCACCAAGCAGCTACAGCGTGGAAAGAACGTGCTGCTGGCGGAAGTTGCGAATGAGGGTGGGCCATCGGGCTTCGCCTTGAAACTGGCGATGACGGAAGCCGATGGCTTGACCCGATACGTCGTAACCGACAAATCCTGGCAGGCGGCCGAAAAGAAAGATGCCGAGAAGACGACGCCCGTTAAGACGTTTGCAAAAATGGGAGCCCAGCCGTATGGCAATGTTTTTGCGAAGGCCGATAGCCCGATACTCGCTGCCGGTGTCCGCAACGTGTTCCAAACGCTTCCCGGTTTTCAGGTCGAATTGCTGTACACGGTTCCGAAGGATACGCAGGGGTCGTGGGTCAGTCTCACCACCGACAACAAAGGACGGCTGCTCGCCAGCGATCAGGGAAACAAGGGACTGTACCGCATCACTCCGCCGCCGATTGGCAGCGACAAAGCGACGCGCATCGAGAAACTCGAAACGGGACTCACGGCATCGCACGGCATGTTGTACGCGTTCGACAGTTTGTATGTCACCGTCAACGGCGGTCCGGGCAGTGGACTGTATCGGCTTCGCGACACCAATGGCGACGATCAGTTCGACAAGACCGAAAAGTTGAAGGCCATTCGTGGCGGCGGCGAACACGGGCCGCATGCGTTGCGGCTTTCGCCCGACGGAAAGTCGATCTATTTCATCGCGGGAAACCATACCGATCCGCCGGAAAACTTCGACGCCAGCCGCATGAAACCCAACTGGAGCGAAGACCTGTTGTTGCCCAGACAATGGGATGCCCGCGGTCACGCGCGTGGAAAACTGGCGCCCGGCGGGTGGGTGGCGATTACCGATCCTGAGGGGAAAACCTGGGAAATGTTCAGCAACGGTTACCGCAATCCGTTCGACATGGACTTCAACGCCGACGGCGAACTGTTTGTTTACGATGCCGACATGGAATGGGACTTCGGAACGCCCTGGTATCGGCCGACCCGCGTGATGCACACCACCAGTGGTGCCGAATTCGGTTGGCGTAGCGGCACCGGCAAATGGCCCGCCTATTTCCCGGACAGTCTGCCCGCCCTGTCCGATATCGGCCCCGGTTCGCCGGTGGGTGTGACGTTCGGTTACGGCACGAAGTTCCCCGCCAAATATCAAAAGGCGCTGTATCTGCTCGACTGGACCTTCGGCACAATCCATGTCGTTCACCCCAAGGCAGCCGGTGCCAGCTACACCGCTACAAAAGAGGAATTCCTGTCACGGTCTCCCCTGCCCCTCACCGATGCGGTCGTCGGTTCCGACGGCGCTCTTTATTTCACTGTTGGCGGTCGCGGCGCGCAGTCGGAGCTGTTTCGCGTGACGTATGTCGGCGATGCATCGACGGCACCGGTCGATGCGAAGGACACCGAATTCGCCGAACTACGCTCAATTCGCCGACGGCTGGAATCGTATCACAACGACAACTCCAGCAGCGCGAAAGCGGTCGAGTTCATTTGGCCCAATCTGGGACACAGTGATCGACACATTCGGTTTGCGGCACGGACGGCGATCGAACATCAGGATGTGAAACTGTGGCAGAAGCAGGCACTGACCGAGGACAACGCTGAGACGCTGATCTCGGCGGTGATTGCGTTAGCGCGGCAGGGAGACAAGTCGCTCGAACCGCAAATCCTTTCGGCGCTGGATCGCATCGATATCAACTCGCTGACTGACATGCAGAAGTTGGCGATCTTACGGGCATACGGTCTGACAATTGTGAGGATGGGACAACCCGACCAACAGACGGCTGACCGCATTTCGCAGAAACTCGATCCACTTTACCCGGCGAAGACCGACGACCTGAACCGCGAATTGAGTCGCCTGCTGGTTGCTCTGAATTCGCCCACGGTCATCACGAAGGCACTGAAGCTGATGCATGCAGAGTCTCAGCAGAAACCGGAAGAGTATGGTGAACTGCTCGCCCGCAACGCCGGTTACGGCGGCACGATTGCCGCCATGTTGGCCAATCGACCGGAGATTCAAAAGATTCACTATGCACTGGTCTTGCGCAACATGCGATATGGTTGGACGCTGGAGCAGCGGAAGGAATACTTCGCCTGGTTTGGCCCGGCGATGCAGCGCAGCGGCGGTGCGAGTTACGTCGGATTCATCAAAAATATTCGCGACGAGGCGCTGGCCAACCTATCGGCGGCAGAGAAGAAGGCGCTCGATTCCGAGTCGCTGATCGTCGTGGTCAAAGCCGCCGAATTGCCCAAACCCAAAGGCCCCGGCCATGCCTGGACGCTGGATGAAATGGTCGGGCTTTCGAAAGCCGGATTGACCGGTCGCAATTTCGAGAACGGCCTGCGAACGTATGCCGCCGCTCGATGCGTGGTGTGCCATCGATTCGACGGAGCGGGCGGTGCGACCGGTCCCGACCTGACAAATGTCGCCGGGCGTTTCAGCTATCGCGATCTGGGCGAATCGCTGGTCGATCCGAGCAAGGTCGTTTCCGACCAGTACCGGGCATCATTCATCGAAACGATCAAAGGTAAGATCATCACCGGACGCGTCACATCGGAAGCCAACGGCAAAGTGATCGTGCTGACCGACCCCGAAGACGGCACAAAGGTGGTGCAGATTCCCAAAGGCGACGTCGAATCGATCACGCCGTCCAAGGTCTCGCTGATGCCGAAAGACCTGCTGAAAACGCTGAACAAGGACGAATTGCTCGACCTGTTGGCGTATTTGATGTCGCGCGGCAACCCCAATGATGTGATGTTCGCGAAGTAATTCTGTCTATATCGCCAGCAAGGCCCTCCGGCCGCGCCCGGTGGGTTCAGATGACCTCGAAGCGCGGCCCGCTGGGCCGCCGCTAAACTTGCCAATCGGAGTCCGACCCTATGCTGAGGCTCATCACGGTTGCGACTCTATTGCTGGTGTCATTAACCCACACCACGGCGGCTGAGAAGTCGGCCCCCGCTTGGGTCAAGGTGACCGACAAAGCCGCTTGGCAGAATCGCGATTCACAGGGCGAAGTCGCCTATAAGGGCCGGTTGTGGATTTTCGGCGGATGGTTCGATTCGTTTCATGCGCCGCCGCGCGACGTGTGGAGTTCGGCCGATGGCAAGAACTGGAAACTGGTGACGAAGGACGCTCCGTGGAAGCATAGCGATCTGCCGATGTCGCTCGTTTTCAAAGACAAGATGTGGATGATGGGCGGCTGGTACAACGGACGGCTGAAAGGTCATTCGGCGAGCAATACCGTTTGGTCATCGACCGATGGCGTGAAGTGGGAACAGGTGACGAAACATGCTGGCTGGACGCCGCGGATTGCGGCCGCCCTTGTCGAGTTCCAAGGCAAGATGTGGATGCTGGGGGGAACCGAGAATTACTACTTCGGCGACGAGAAGAGTTTGAAGAACGACGTCTGGTCGTCGGCAGACGGGAAGACGTGGACACTGGCAACCGCCAACGCGGGCTGGTCGCCACGGGCCTACCATCAGGCGGCGGTACTCAACGGTAGAATCTACGTCTTTGGCGGTGGCAACTATGTTCCCAAGTATCACGACAAGAACGACGTCTGGTCATCAGCCGACGGTGTGAATTGGCGGAAGGAGACCGAAGCCGCACCGTGGCACGGTCGGCTCTGGTTTTCATCGGCCGTCTACCGAGACCACATGTGGGTGCTGGGCGGATGGTCGAACGGCCCGTCGAAAAACTGGGGCGACATCTGGTACTCGAAAGATGGCAGCAAGTGGACGGAATTCAAATCCCCGTTGACTTGGAAAGAACGGCACGAACATTCGGTGTACGTCTTTCAGGACAAACTGTGGGTCGCCGGCGGTCATGCCAAACCGCTTAGCAGCGAGGTCTGGTCGCTGCAGCTGCCGAAAGGGTGGCCGGGCGACTAGCCATCATTCGCCGCAAAAGCAGGTGGGTGCCACTGGCGTGTCGCCAGTGTGTTCCGCGTTGCACTGGCGACACGCCAGTGGCACCCGTCAAAAGCAGATTGCCGGGAAGTTAATTTTGTTCCGGCTCATGCTCAGTGAGACGCAGCCGCAGATACGATGCACGGGCAACGTTGCGTTCGGAGGATTCGAGGTGTTCCTTCCGCAACTTCTGCAAATGGGCCGGCTGCGTGTGAATGAACAACTCGTTGACGGTTGGAATTTCCAAGTCGTCGATCAGTCCGAGATTGATCCCCATCCGCACGCTGGAAAGCAGATGCATGGTTTCTTCTGAACTAATCGTCTGCGCGTTCTTGAGAATGCCGTAAGCTCGTGCGACCTGATCGTGCAGGCTGCTGCGATTTTCCTTCACCAATGCGTCTCGGACCCGCCGCTCGTAGGCAATGATATTGGCGACGACATCGTTGAGACCGGTAATCACCTGCTCTTCGCTTTTTCCGAGGGTGACCTGATTGGAAATTTGGTAAAAGTCCCCCATCGCCTGGCTGCCTTCGCCGTACAGTCCGCGGACCGCGAGACTGATTTTGTGCAGGGCCTGGAACACCTTCTGGATTTCTTTGGTGATCACCAAGGCCGGTAAGTGGAGCATCACACTGACGCGAATGCCGGTACCCACATTTGTGGGGCAGGCGGTGAGATAACCCAACTCTTCGCTGAAGGCATAGGTAACGTGCGACTCGATCAAATCGTCGATGCGGTCGATTTCACTCCAACATTCGTTGAGTGAAAAACCGCTGCGCAGCACTTGAATTCGCAGATGGTCTTCCTCGTTGACCATCAGGCTGACGTTTTCCTGATCGCCAAACCCGACGCCACGCGAGCCGTGACTGTCGGCGTGTTCGCGGCTGATGAGTTGCCGTTCGACCAGGAACTGCCGGTCGAGAGTTTCCAGGGTGTTAACATCGACGTAAATCAGCTCGGTGCCGAGTTGCACCAAGTCCAGTTTTTCGCGCAACAGCGATTCAATTTCTGAACGAGTCGAGTCGTCGGCACGGCTGGGAAAGGGGAACTGCGCAAGATTGCGAGCCAACCTGATCCGGCTGGAAACGACAATGTCTGAATCCGGACCGGTACCCCGCAACCACTCGCCACTGGTGGTAGTAAGAGCATCGAGATCCACGTGACATCTCCTCGGTTATATTGGCTGAAACATTAAGGGACTCATTGCGGCTGGTTCTCTCTTAACGGCTGCACAATCGGGGTTCAAGTATCATCCGGTGTTCCGTCTTCCAGTTCGGTTTCGAGCGACTGGATTTCGTCCCGGAGTTGGGCGGCTGCTTCATAGTCTTCCTGCTCGACAACGTCTCGCAAATTGCTGCGAAGCTTAATTAGACGATACTGACGGCGGCTGCCACCGGGTGCACGCTTGGGAAGTTTTCCCGTGTGCTGGGTTTCGCCATGAATATTTTCGAGCAAAGGCAACAATTCGTTGCGAAATGCAATGTAGTCGTGCGGGCAACCGAGACGTCCCTGACTGCGAAACTCGCGAAAAAAAATTCCGCAATTGGGGCAGGTTAACTCGTCGAGTTCTTCCAAATCGCGGTCGCTGTTGGCCGCCTTGATTTTGCCGCTTAAGCTGCTCGTCGCGGTCTCGGCCGGCTCGGGTTGTGCATTGCTCAAATACTCGTGCGCACACGACTCACACAAGTGCAGGACATCGACGACGCCCTCACGCAACTCGGTGATATGCAGCGTGGCCGGTTTTGAGCAACGGCTACATTTCTTCATCGAAGTGAACCTGTCCAATCACAATCGCGTCAATTGAGAACCCTATGGTCATGTCGCGTCGCGATCCGCCACCTTCAACAGTGGACCGCCTACGACAGGCCTGTGTAATTCTAGCGTTGACTGGGGCGCTGTCAAGCGACGCTTACACGGCAGATCCCGACGTAACAACTGACTGATATTGCGGATGGGGCGATATTCGCCGTCCCGCCGTTTCCGCCGTGGAATGGTTAACAGCACAATTCACGGAGTGAATTCACTACACGTCGATGGACCGTTATCATTGCGGCATCACCGTTAACAGCGATGCATTGCATCGCAGCGAATAATTGTAGCACTGTGGCGAACCTAATGAAGCACCGCCCCGATTTCGATGAATTCTGCCAACTGGCCGCCGAGGCCGATCTGGTTCCCGTCTATCGGCAACTCGTTTCCGATACGCTGACGCCGTTGACCGCGTATTGCAAGGTGCAATGGGGGGCCTGCTCGTTCCTGTTCGAAAGTGTCATCGGCGGTGAGAAAATCGGCCGTTACAGCTTCCTGGGATCTGATCCGTTCCTGCAGCTTGAAGCGTATGGCAACGAAATCGTGGTCACTCGCGACGGAAACCAGGAGCGTTTCGACTGCGACGACCCGTTGGATGAATTGGGGCGGAGGTTGGCCGAGTACAAAGCCGTCCCCCTGCCCGGATTGCCCCGCTTTCTGGGCGGTGCGGTTGGCTACGCCGGCTACGATGTCGTTCGCTATACGGAACAATTGCCGAACGCACCGGAAGATGACCGCCGTCTGCCGGACATGTCGTTTGCATTTTATGACCGGATGGTCGTCTTCGATCAGATCAACAAGACGGTGTTGGTTGTCGCCTACGCAAAGGTCAATGAGGGCGATTTGCGTGAACAATACGACCGCGCGTGCGGCCGGGTCGACGACATCTGCCAACAGTTGCAGCAGGGGGGAACCGATCTGCAGTTGACCGACATTTCGGTGCAAAGCGACGTCACGTCATCCTGGACCTCGAACTTTGCAAAAGAGGAATATGAGGCGGCCGTTGAATCGTGTCTGGAGTACATTCGCGCCGGCGACATCTTCCAAGTGGTACTCAGTCAACGGCTACAACATGAAACGACGGCGCGGCCGCTCGACATTTACCGCGCGCTGCGCGTTGTGAATCCCAGTCCGTTCATGTTCCTGTTGAAGACCCCGACAGTGACATTGGTCGGCAGTTCGCCGGAGATTATGGTTCGCGTGGAAGACGGCAAGGCAACGGTGCGACCGTTGGCGGGAACGCGCCCGCGCGGCCAAACGGAGGAAGAGGATCAGGCGCTGGCCGACGAATTGCTCGCCGACCCCAAAGAGCGGGCCGAACACATCATGCTGATCGACCTGGCGCGCAACGACGTCGGCCGGGTGGCCGAGTACGGCAGTGTGGAGTTGAGCGACGTGATGGTCGTCGAACGCTACAGCCACGTCATGCACATTACGTCGAACGTTCGCGGGCAACTCAAAGAAGGCACGACGGCGTTAGAGGCGTTACGCGCTGCCTTGCCGGCCGGTACGGTGTCGGGTGCGCCGAAAGTCCGAGCGATGGAAATCATTGACGAACTGGAACCGCATCGACGCGGACCGTACGCCGGCGCCGTCGGCTACATCGACTTCACCGGCAACATGGATACCTGCATCGCGCTGAGAACATTAGTGATGCAGGGGCAAACGGTTTACATCCAGGCCGGAGCGGGCATCGTCGCCGACAGCATTCCGGCCAATGAACATCAGGAAACGTTGAGCAAGGCGATGGGGCTGGAGAAGGCGATTGAGGTCGCGGAGCAGCAGCTTTGACAGAGAGTGGGTAGCTGTTAGTGGATCGTGGGGAGCAGCCAACTGATGACTGTTGCCACATCGAGAATTGAAATAGAGGCTGTGATGATGGATCGTGTTTGGAGCGTTTATCTTTCCGGTGAGATTCACAGCGACTGGCGGGAGCAGATTCGCGGCGGTGTGGAAGACGCGGGGTTGCCGGTGGAATTCTGTGGGCCGGTGACCGATCACAGTTCCAGTGATGACTGTGGCGCAGCGATTCTGGGCGAAGAAGCGCAGCCGTTCTGGCGCGATCACAAAGCAGCGAAAGTCAACGCGATTCGCAACCGCACGCTGATCGAGGCTGCCGACATTGTCGTCGTGCGATTCGGTGATAAGTACCGACAATGGAACGCTGCGTTCGATGTTGGATATGCCGCGGCATCAGGCAAGCCGATCATTACGCTGCATTCATCGGAACTGACACACGCACTGAAAGAAGTCGATGCCGCCGCGCTGGCGACAGCGGAAACCCCCGAGCAGATCATTCGCGTTCTGCAATATGTCATCACCGGAAAACTGAGGAGAGGTTCGTAGTGACCGCATTCATCCGGTTCGAGCGCGCGGAGAACAGTGATCCCGGCG
>CAUZOL010000243.1:0-10567 GCA_963581435.1 Planctomycetota bacterium | reverse complement strand
ACTCGTTCCCAAGCTCCGGCTTGGGAACGCACACCACGGAAGCTCTGCTTCCGACGACGTCAGCCACAGCTTGCAGCCGCTGCACGATGGCTAAACCATCTGCAAATCACAGAGTCGTTGGTCACCGCGTGAAACAACGAACGAAGCAGAGCTTCGTGCAGGGGGGTTCCCAAGCCGGAGCTTGGGAACCAGTTAAAGCTGCGCGGCGGCGATTCCCATATTCCCCCGTTCGTTTGACGCTCTTCCCGTGCCTGTGTACCATCGCCAGCCCTTGATAGAATAGGGGCAAACGGAAAGAGACCGTTTGGTAACGGTTGGTGTTTCTTGGGTACGCGGCAATCTGATGGAGTGGCTTTGATGAGTGGGACGTTGCCCCGGCGGGCGTTGGTGAGTGTGAGTGATAAGGACCAGCTTGGGGCGTTTGCGGCCGGGCTGATTGAATTGGGGTTTGAACTGGTTTCGACCGGGGGCACGCGGCGGTTTCTGGAGGAACAGGGACTGGCCGTCGTCGATATTTCGACGTACACCGGTTTTCCGGAGATTATGAACGGCCGCGTCAAGACGCTGCACCCCAAGGTGCACGGCGCGATTCTGTGCCGTCCCGATCTGCCCGACGATGCCGCCGCCATCGCAGAACATGGCATCATTCCCTTCGAGTTGGTTGTCTGCAATCTGTATCCATTCGAGGCGACAATTGCCAAACCGGGTACGACGGCCGAAGAAGCGATCGAGCAAATCGACATCGGCGGGCCGAGCATGGTCCGCTCGACGGCAAAGAATCACGCCTACGTCGGCATCGTCACGCAACCGTCACAGTACGAGGAAGTGCTGACCGCCCTGCGCGAAGACCGCTTCGATGTCGCGCAGCGCCGGAAACTGGCCGCCGCCGCCTTCGAGATGACGGCCCGCTATGACCGCGCCATCGCCAACTACATGGCCGGTTTGACAAGTGACGGCGATGGCCGATTCCCGTCGCAGTTGTCGCTGGCGTTCGAGAAGCGGGCCGACCTGCGGTACGGCGAGAATCCACATCAGCAGGCGGCATTCTTTGCGGAAGCGAACGCGGCCGAATCGACGTTGGCCGGTGCAAAGCAGTTACATGGGAAAGAACTCTCGTACAACAACCTGCTCGACCTGGATGCCGCACTGGCAATTGCCGGCGAGTTCGACGCACCGGCGGCCGTTGTCATCAAGCACAACAATCCCTGCGGATGCGGGACGGCCGAATCGATGCCCGAGGCATTCGACAAGGCCTACGCGGGCGACCCGGTGAGCGCGTTCGGATCGGTACTCGGCTTCAATCGCGTTCTCGATGCAGCGACGGCCGAGAAGCTGTGCGAACCGAATCGGTTCATCGAAGCGATCATCGCCCCCGGCTTCGACGACGACGCGTTCGAGATGTTGACGACACGTCCCAAGTGGAAACAGAACGTACGGCTGATGCAGTGTGCGAGCGGTTCAGCTGGCGACTCAGCGGCAACCGCCAGCGATTTCCGCAGAATTTCCGGCGGACTGTTGGCGCAGGATCGCGACAACCAGGCAGACCAAACCGACGAATGGAAATGCGTGACCGATCGCGAACCGACGGCTGAGGAACGAGCCGATCTGGAGTTCGCCTGGCAGGTGTGCAAGCACGTGAAGTCGAACGCGATTCTATTTGCGAAGGCCGGATCGGTCGTCGGCGTGGGGGCGGGTCAAATGAGCCGTCTCGACTCGGCCTTCATTGCAGCACACAAAGCGGGCGAACGCAGCCAGGGCAGCGTGGTGGCATCCGACGCATTCTTTCCGTTCCGTGACGGTGTCGATGAAGCGGCCAAAGCCGGAGTGACGGCGGTGATTCAACCGGGCGGTTCACGTCGAGACGACGAAGTCATCGCCGCCTGCAACGAGCACAACATCGCCATGCTGTTCACCGGCAAACGTCACTTCCGGCATTAGGATCGCACATTTAGCCGCCCCGCTCGCGGGGCGTGTCATCACCCCTGAACCAGTCGGCCGCAATGCGCGGTGGCGGCCTTTGCCAGACCGTCGAGGTCGTAGCCGCCTTCCAACACCGAAACGACACGGCTTTCCGCGTGTTCGACGGCCAGTTTCAGCATCAATGCTGTCAGGTTGGCGAAGTCGTCGTCGGTCAGCCGGAACTGTCCGAGCGGGTCGTCGATGCGGGAATCGAAACCGGCCGAGATGATGACCAGTTGCGGTTTGAAACGGTTGATGACCGGGGCAAGATCGTTCTCGAACGCTCCCACAATTTCCTTGCGACCAGCACCGGCGGGAAACGGGCGGTTCATGGTTGTTCCCATCCCCTTGCCGCGTCCGGTCTCGTCTTTGTCGCCCGTGCCGGGATACCACGGCGATTGATGCGTGCTGAAAAAGAAAACGGTCGGGTCATCGTAAAAAATGTCCTGCGTGCCGTTGCCGTGATGCACATCCCAATCGACGATTAACACCTTCTCGATGCCGTGCTTCGCCTGGGCATAACGGGCCGCGATGGCGGCGTTGTTGAAAACGCAGAAGCCCATGCCCTTATCCGGTGTCGCATGATGTCCGGGCGGACGATGAACGCAAAACGCATTTTTTGCTTTCCCGGCAAAGACGGCATCGACGGCAACGCAAACACCGCCGGCGGCATGCAGGGCCGGTTCCAGTGAGCGCCGGCAGATGGTCGTGTCGCCCGTACTGAGCGTATCGCGTCCGGCAGCGATGTCGCGCTTCGCCACCTCGATGTAGTCCGCGTGATGACACGCCTTGATTTCTTCGACAGTCGCCGGCCTCGGCTTCAGATGCAGCAGCGACTCGGTGAAGTCCGCCTGCTGAATCTTCTGCATGACGGCATCGAACCGGGCAATGCACTCGGGATGTGCCAGCCCGGTATCGTGCCGTTTTGAGACGTCGTCGGCGATAAGCGCGGTTGGCAAATGTTTTGCGTTGTTCATGCTCTCCTCAAACAGCAACGGTAATTGCGAGCGTCAACTCACACATTATGCTCCGAAACATGCCTGTGGTGACAGCCTGAGCCGGGCGTCTGATATAGTATTGAGAGGATGTCTGACGGATCCGCCACATCGGCCTTGTCGCACAACACGTTGGGGCGCAATGGTTTGCGGATTGTTTGGTGAACGCTGAGAACGGGGCGATTCTGTGTTGAATGTCATGGAATGCTTGCATTTTCCCATTTCCGAGCGTTTTCTGGAAAATAATCGCCGCTTGCTACGCATCATTTCGATGAGATCGCGTCGCTGGAAGCGCGCGGCGGGGGCTTTGATTTGACCGGCTCAGATGATGGCCGACTTGATCCTTCCGTGGTCGCGGCTTTGTATGTAAAGCATGCCGATGAGTTACGTGCGTTTCTCACCGGCGTGTTGCGTGACGGGGAATTGGCCGGCGAGGCGTTGCAGGCAACATTTGCGAAGGCAGTTGAACAGGGACACACGGCTCGTCAGGACACGTTGAAAGGCTGGTTGTTTCGGGTTGCCTACAACGAGGCGATGGGAATTCGCCGCAAACAACAAACACAAATGAGGACCTACCAGAAGCTGGCATGGAATCACGATGCATCCAGCGATTCGCCAGAGGATGCAGTGGTTCGCTGGGAGCAAGTCGAGTCGGTGCGAGCCGCCCTCAAGTTTCTACCGGCCGAGCAGCAACAGGTTGTCTGCATGCGGATTTACGACGAAAAAACATTTCGGGTGATTGCTGAGGAATTGAATCTGCCATTGGGAACTGTGCTGACGAGAATGCGGCTGGCCTTGAAGAAATTGGCCGCTTGTTTCGGAGCGGATGAGTCGAGTTAGGAGCAGCGTCTCCTTTGTGGCTGGCATCGTAACCCGAAGCGTAAGTTGTGAAGTTGCGCATTTTAGTGTTCAGTTTGGAGAAAGGACTAAAAGCCCCCCGTTTATCGAAGCCTGAAGCGCAAGCGAAGGATGATTCCAGGACGATGCCAACATGCTCCTTCGCTTGCGCTTCAGGCTTAAATACTTGGGGTTTTTGTTTCCCGTCAAGCCACGTGCGCAACTTCAAAAAGCGTAAGCGAGGGGCGGTGGATAAATCAGATCGGAATCACACGCGGAAAAAGAACAGGTTGCAGTGAGATGAATTCGGACAATGAAAACAACGTCGATTTGGATTTGCAGGCGTTTCGCTACGTCGGCAATGAGATAAACGACGAGGAACTGCAGCAATTTGAGGAACGCCTGGCGGACGACCAGCCGACTCGCGAAGCCGTTGCGCGGGCCGTTCAAATTGGTCAAGCGGTTGCGTTCTCCCGACCCGCTGTTTCGCAGGAACTCTCATCATTGCCGCCTCACAGAAGTTCGAGGAGACGGCAAAAACGTCTGGCGATTGTCGCGGCATCGGTTGCGGTCGCCTTTCTGGCGGGAGTTGGCATTTCTCATTGGTTCGATTTGGGTTTGCCCCAGGACTTGCCAATCGCCAACTCTGAATCGGAGTTGCCTCAGCTTGGTGGCAACGACACGGAAGACCCAACACTGCTGGTGGTATTGAACGGTTCGGCGGGTCATGTTCTGGCGCTCTGGTCGGAATCGGCTCCAGAATTCGGGCAGTCTGTTGAATATCTGACCGACGACGCCGGGACCAACGCGAACAACGACAGCGAGCAGCTTGAGATGGCGCTTGCAGCATCGGATTCGCTGATTTCAAACGACGACGATAATAGCGAGTTCAACCTGCCTGATTGGATGTTGGCAGCCGTCTCGCCCGACGAAGACTCGGCCGCCTCGCCGGACTCGATGCCGGAGGAGAACTGAACGATGAGACGATCATCAGCCTTCATTCTGTTGACTCTGGGAATCTTCTGCTGCGTCCTTCCAGCAGCGGCTCAGAAGAATGCACCGAATCAGAAGAGCGCTTCGGCGAAAAAGAAGGACGCCGGAAAACGAAATAAATCTGAAAACACGCTCAAGAAGAAAAACGACGCCAAGTCGTCACGAGCGAAGTCGGCAAAACGGGTTTCCGTGACACCCGGACGGGAAGCGGCGGCGATGACGTTTGCCCGCCTGCATCACCCCGAGTTGGCCAAGCTGGTGACAAATTTAAAAAAGCGGAAAGTGCGGCAATACGATCAGGCGGTCAGGCAGTTGTTTCAAACCAGCGAGCGGCTGGCGAGAACGCGGGAAAAAACTCCCGATCGCTACGAATTGTCGCTGGAAGCCTGGAAGCTCGATTCGCGCATCCGACTGATGGCAGCCCGCATGACGATGAACTCTGATTCCCAATTGGAAGAGGAATTGAAGGGCCTGTTGAAAGCCCGAGCGAGTGTGCGATTGCGGCAGTTAACCAGAGAACGCGAGCGTCTTGCCGAGCGGCTGCAGCGCGTCGATGCACTCATCGAACGGATCGACAGCGACCCCGATGCTTCCACAAAGAAAGAACTGCAACGCATCAAGCGGTCTTTCGCAACAAAAGGCCCGCGTAACAAAAAACCATCCGCACGGCCTGTTGCCACCCCAACCCCACGGCGAGTGAAATCGACACCGGAAGAGAAACCCAAGAAGCCACTATGAGCAACGATGGCTGAGCGGGAAACCGCCAGCCATAAGCCATCAGCAATAGTTTGAGCCTAGAGAATTTCTAGCCGAGAGAAACAAAAAAGGACGAAATTCTATGTTGCGAACGTTCTCCCTGGCTGCAGCGATTGTTTCGCTTGCCCTGCCGGCGTTTGGTGTCAAAGTTATTGAGCCGGTCAACAAACGGTTTGCCGTCAAAGACGTGCAGGAAGTTCCCGACTTTCGGACACACGTCGCCCCCATGTTGGGGCGGTTGGGCTGCAACAGCCGGTCGTGTCATGGGTCGTTCCAGGGGCGCGGCGGATTGCGTTTGTCGTTGTTCGGCTTCGATTTCAAGATGGATCACGACAATCTTGCCACCGGCGAAGACTCGCGCATCAATCTGGAAACGCCCGCCGACAGCCTGATGTTACTCAAGCCAATTTCCGACGAGTTCGGTCACGGCGGCGGACATCGTCTCGACGAGGGAAGCTGGGAACACCGGCTGTTCATCAACTGGATTAAGGACGGCGCGAAACCCGTCGCAGCCGATCACGCCAATCTGACCCGATTGGAAGTCGTGCCGACAGAAATCCTTTTCAGCAAGCAAGGTCAAACGCGGCAGCTACGAGTGATTGCTCACTGGTCGGATGGCAGCAGCGAAGACGTGACTCCCCTCTCCCGTTTTCAATCGAATAGCGGTCAGGTGGCCGAAATCGACGCGGCCGGACTGGTGACAGCCGCCGAGCCGGGCGACACGCATCTTGTCATCTTCTACGACTCGGCAGTCGTGCCGATTCCCGTAATTCGTCCCGTCACCGATCGGGTCGGTCCGAAGTACCCCAAGGTGCCAACACCGACACGAATCGACGCACTCGTGGTTGAAAAACTACAGAAGTTGGGAATCGTCCCGTCGGATCTTTCCGACGATGCTCAATTCCTGAGACGCGTCAGCCTCGATTTGACCGGAACGCTGCCGACCGCTTCGCAAGTCGAAAAGTTTCTCGCCGACAGTTCCGCCGACAAACGGACACGAAAGATTGACGAGTTATTGGAAACCCCCGGCTACGCTGCCTGGTGGACGACCCGCCTTTGCGACATCACCGGCAACAACGACGACAACCTGAATAACGTCGTGCCGGTGCGCGGACGCGCTAGTCAGGATTGGTACGACTGGATTCACCGGCGGGTTGCCGAAAACGTGTCCTACGACAAACTTGTTTCCGGGATCGTGACGGCCGTCAGCCGTGACGAAGGCGAAAGCTTCACCGATTACTCGAAAGCCATGAGCAGCCTCTACAATCCCGACAACAAGGCGAGCTACAGCGAGCGGGAACACATGCCGCACTACTGGGCGCGACGGAATTTCCGTCAGCCCACTGATCGGGCGATCGGCTTCGCCTACACCTTCATGGGTATTCGCATTCAATGTGCCCAATGCCACAAGCACCCGTTCGATCAGTGGACGCAAGATGATTTCACTCAGTTCACCGGGTTCTTCACTCGTGTTAGCTCGGGGACAAATCCCGCGTCGCGTGACGAATACGACAAGCTGCAGAAATCGTTAGGACTCGAAGGCAAGAAGGGCAATCAGTTGCGTCGCGAGTTGCCGCGGCTGTTAAAGGAAGGGAAAACCGTCCCGTTCCAGGAAGTCTTTGCCATCGCGCCACGCCAAACGACCAACAACGGCAACAGAAACCTCAAGCGAATGAAGCAACAGATCGCACAGCTTGAAGCCCGCATTGAGAAGCTCAAAGAGGCCGACGATAAGAAGCAGCTGGCAACTGCACAAAAACAGTTGGCCGCCGCCAAGCAACGCAAACAGCGATTTTCGGCGCAGGCGAAAAGACGCCGCAGTGGCCAGGCCGCAGCGACGGCGAAACTGCTCGGCGGCGATGTTATCAAGCTGACCGAACATGCCGATGCTCGCGAACCGCTGATGCAATGGTTGCGAGATCCCAACAACGGATATTTCGCCCGCGCATTTGTCAATCGCGTTTGGGCCAACTACTTCAACGTCGGAATCGTTGAGCCGCCCGATGATCTCAGTCTTGCGAATCCCCCCAGCAATAAGCCGCTGCTCGATTACCTGACGCAAGGATTCATCGACAACGGTTACGACATGAAATGGCTGCACCGTGAAATCACCAGCAGCCGCACATACCAGTTGAGTTGGCAGCCAAACGAAACCAATGCCAAGGACGACTTGAACTTCAGCCACGCCGTTCCGCGTCGTCTGCCGGCCGAAATCGCTTACGACGCGATCAAATCGGCAACGGCATCGGATGCGATTGCATTGGCAATGCACGGCAGCATGGAAGGCCGGGCGATTGCGATCCCCGGTGCCGGAATTCGTCGAAATACAACCAGCTACGCGCTGCAAATCTTTGGCCGTTCGGTCCGCGACACCAACTGCGACTGTGACCGGTCATCGGATTCCAGCCTGCTGCAAACCGTGTTCCTGCGAAACGACAACGAAGTCCTGTCAATGATCGACAGCGGTCGGGACAGTTGGCTCTCACAGGTCAACCGCGAGTTGACTGGAAAACCACTGGCCACAGCCCGCAATACCGGCAACCAACGCGGTGCAGCCAATATCGCTCGGAACATCGCCAACCAGAAACGGAGAATCAGCCAGGCCAAGAAGGATGGCAACGACGAACTGGTCAAGCGACTGACCCAGCAATTAAAGCGGTACAAGTCCCGCGGCCAGCAAGTGCAAAAACCTCGCAAGCAAAAGACCGTGGAGAAAACGATCGTCGAAACGAAGCCGGCCGATAAATCGTCGCTGGTTCGTCAAGCTTACTTGCGAACGCTCAGTCGTTACCCGAGTGAAGCCGAACTGAGCCGATCGATCAGTTACATCGATGGTGAAGAGAACGTCGTCGATGGTCTCCGCGGCTTGATGTGGGCGTTGATCAACACGAAAGAGTTCATCGTCAACCACTAAGCGAAGAAGCTATGAGCTGTCAGCAATCAGCTTTCAGCTTGGTAAGAATAGGGCACCACACAAACACGCACCTTTCCGAAGGAAATTGATAATGGCGACGTTCAAGACTTGTGACGGTATGAAACGGCGTGACTTCATTCGCGTGGGCGCTTTGGGTGTTGGCGGACTTTCGCTGGCGAATTACCTGCAGATGACCGAAGCGGGCGAAGTCAAACAGCCGCGAGCCAAGGCAGGAATCTTCATCAACCTGCCGGGCGGCCCGTCGCATATGGACACGTTCGATTTGAAGCCGGACGCGCCCAAGGAATACCGCGGCACGTTCAATCCCATTCAAACGAACGCCAGCGGCGTTGAGTTCTGCGAGCACCTGCCCAAGCTCGCCCAGTGTGCCGACAAGTTCGCAATTCTACGCGGCGTAACACACACGTTGGGCGCTCACGCCTTGGGGTCCGAATACGTCAACACCGGCAGCCGTCCGCTTCCTGCACTGCAATATCCGGGATACGGTTCGGTCTTTACGAAAGAACACCAAGGCCCCGCCGATCTGCCGCCCTTCGTCACCGTCGGCAATACGAGTCGGCAGAAACCTGGATTCCTCGGTGTGAAGTATGCAGCGTTGGCCACCGGCGCAACCCCGCGTGCAGGTCAGCCCTTCAGCGTTCGTGGCGTGTCGCTGGGCAACGGATTGACGGTCGGCGAAATCGAAAAACGCGAAAGTCTGTTGGGCGACCTCGACAAGGCCTTTGCCGGCATCGAGAAGAATAACCAACTTTTGGACGGCCTCGATCGTTTCAGCCAGCAGGCCTATTCCATCATTACCTCGAAGCGTGCTCGCGCCGCGTTCGATGTCAGCAAGGAATCGCCCGATTTCGCCAAGCCGTTCGGCGAAGACGCATTCGGAATGAGCTGCCTGTTGGCCACGCGACTCGTGGAAGCGGGCGTCGGGTTCGTCTCGCTGTCGCTGGGCGGTTGGGACACACACCAGGACAACTTCACCCGGCTCCGCGAGCGGAATCTGCCGCCGCTCGATACCGGCCTTTCGGCATTGTTGACTGGCTTGGAGCAAAAAGGCCTGCTCGACACGACTTCCGTTTTCGTCACCGGTGAGTTTGGCCGGACGCCAAAAATCAATACCCGCAGTGCTGAAGGGGGCCGCGACCATTATCCCCGCTGCATGTTCATGCTGATGGCCGGTGGTGGAGTTCGTGGCGGCCAGGTGATTGGCAAAAGCGATGACAAAGCGACATTGCCGGCTGCAACCGGTTACTCGCCCGATGACGCCGCCGCCACTTTTTATCACAGCCTTGGAATCGACCACACTCAAGAGTATCACAGCAATACGGGCCGACCGATCACAATCGTTCGTAACGGTCAAGTGATCAAAGACCTGTTTAGCTAATGGCTTGTAGATACGCGTTGCGGCGGTGTGTTGCCGTCGCAAAATCTCATTGCATCACGCAAATGACAGACAATTTGGAGAAGACAAATGAGAACTGCCGTACGAACACTGTTGACAGTCGCATTGGCCGCTTGCATCATTTCGCCGCTGGCAGCGGCCGACGACGCAAAGAAGAAGGACAAGAAGAAGGGCGGGAAAAGACGGACCGCGCAGGTGGTGCGGGTTCCCAAGACCGTAGAGTTGACTGCCGACCAGACAAAACAGGTCGCCGCAATCAACAAGGAATTCGCTCCGAAGTTTATGGAACTCCAGAAGAAGCTTCGTGGGATCCTGAGCGAAGATCAGCGAAAAGCCCGCACCGCCACCTTCAAGGCCAACCGCGAAGCCAAACTCAAGGGCAAAGAAGCAAAGAAAGCGCTCGACGCTGCACTCAACCTGACGGACGAGCAGGCAAAGCAGATGGCCGAAGTGCAAAAGGAGTTGGGGGCGATCCGCAAAGAAGCGGGGCAGAAGTTCTTTGCCCTTCTGACACCCGAACAGAAAAAACTCGCCCGACCGGCTCGCAAGGGCGGCAAGAAGAAGACAGACAAGAAGAAGACAGACAAGAAGAAGACAGACAAGAAGGTCAAGAAATCCGAATAAGGTTTAGCGGCGGGGCAACGCCCCGCACGTTAATGACTTCAACCGGATCGGAACCGCATGTCGGTTCTGGTC
>CAUZOL010000242.1:0-10616 GCA_963581435.1 Planctomycetota bacterium | reverse complement strand
CGTATCCAGTTTTGCCGCCAATGTCCGGTCGACGTTGTCGCGGTATTCGAAGTCCTGCATGTCGTCCTGCCACAGACGCTCGGGATTGTTCACCAACAATGCCATCGCCATTTCCGCGTCCTGCCGATGGCGGCGATCGTGGAACTCCACTCTCAAGTCTTCCAGGTTGCCGCGAATTTCACTGATGCTGAGGTGCCGCGGTTTTGTCGGCGGCACGCTGTTGGGCAAGGGAAACGGCATGTCTTCCTGCTCAAAGTATCCCTGCCTTTCGCCGGGAATATCGACATTCGCGCGCTCCATATGCAGAATGACTTCCTGCCGGTCGAGGTCGAATTCCAGGGTAGCTGTCTCGGCCTGAATCGTGACGTTGCCGCGCCCTTCCCGGGCCAGGCGAAAACAAGGCTGAATGAGCGTTTTGCCTCGCACTTCCATAACGGTGATCGAAAATCCACGGTCTCGATCGTTGACCTGGTGTGAGGCCCGCAGTCGGTCGATGAGAATGTCTTCCAGCGCCATCGCAATGGTCTGCTGAATGTTGCCCACCGCCCAGGGAATTACCTGGTCGGTCAGCCACATCGAGCAGATGCTCATCACGCCCCCCAACAAAAATGCGGGGAACAGCAGAGACATCACGCTGATTCCGGCCGACTTGGCTGCCGTCACCTCGTGGTCGGCCGCCACGCGACCGTAGACCACACAGACAGCCAACAGCAAAGTTGCCGGAATGGTGAAGGGCAGCAAACTGGGAATGATGAACGGCAGGATCTGCACGATCTGCATCGGCCCCAGGCCGCTTTCGCTTGCCTCGCGAATCACGCCCACAAACACCAGCAGCACAGTCAGTACGGTCAGCAGAAAGCCGAACGTGCGAATCAGTTCAATCAGAATGTATCGCTGCAGCAGCCGCATGGCGATGGAAGTTTCCCTGGGAAAGCGGGAGACAAGACACAGCGGCGAATGCCACGAGTTTTCCCCCGAAAAACTCGCTCGGCCGACACGCATTCGCCGCCGTCCTATAGGTCACTCTACGGCCACCGGTCAAGCCCAGTTGGGCATGGGACCCGGTAGGGAACGCCCGCTGTGGCGTTCCGGATCGCGCCATCGACGACGGATCGGGACGGAGCCCGATCCCTACAGATTTTGATGTTTGCAGCCGGAAACCGCAGCAACAAGCGATCGGCAGCACGACGACAGCAAGCTGTCGGTTTGGGTTTTCTCGCGGCTTTGCCGCTCCGCATCACAAATTCCACTATATCCCGCTGCCATCCCGGCTTAACAAACCGGGATTGACGCTGTCTCGAATTCCGATATCTTCTGCACCCCCCTGTCCTGGCTCACGTCGTCTTCGTCAGCACTTCCCCCCAGCGAGTTTCCCCTTGGCGATCTCCACTATCGTCGATTCGCATGCAATTGGCGTCGATTCGCATGCAATTGACGTCTATTTGCGTGCGTTTGGCCGTTTCGCACCGCTGCTGCTGTTTTGCCTGTTGGCAGCCGGGTGTGCGTCGGGGCCGATGGTGAAGCTGCGCCAACAGCCGTACAACCCGTTGGCTGAAAGACTGAAGCTCACCAGTCGCGGCGGCCCCAAGGCCAGCAGTCGTACGCGGCAACTTCTGCGGCGTCACGACCTGCCGGAAAAGGTTGGCCACAACCCCCAACCGCTGTTGAACGCCGTCGCCGAATTCCACCGCCAGACCCCCAGCCGCGAGAGCACTTTTGCGCTGGCAGAACTGAGCTACATTGCTGCAAAAAAGTCGGAGATGACTCGTCCGCAGGCGGCGATGCAAATGTACTTTAACTCGGTCGCCTATTCGTATTCGTATCTGTTTGACGACCGCTTCGGCAGCGACCATAACCGCTATGACCCACGTTTCCGCAATGCCTGCGATTTGTACAACTCGTCGCTCGAAAGCTGCCTGCGCATCGCACGCAAACGCGGCCAATTGAAGCCGGGCCAGGAACTCGACTTCACGGTCGCCGGACGCCGCCTGAAAGTTTCGATCACTCCGCAATCCAACAACTGGCGGTCGGAAGACTTCGAGTCGTTTGAGTTTGTTTCCGATTACGAACTGAAGGGGCTGACGAACCTTTATCGAACCTACGGGTTGGGTGTGCCGCTCATCGCCGTCCGCAAAGCGGGGTCCGCACCTCCAGAAATTGAGCAGTACTACGCTCCCGATCTCAGTTTTCCCATCACCGCTTTCTTGCGACTCGAACCGGATTCCACCGGGCGCGGCGACGTCACCACGTTGCGGCTGGAGTTGTACGACCCGCTGGAAGCAACCACCGTCGAAGTTGCGGGCAGGCAGGTGCCGCTGGAAAGCGACATCAGCACACCGCTCGCCTATTTTCTGGATCGGCCCGAATTCCGCTACCTCGACACCTACGGACTCTTGCGGCCCGACAAGGCGGAACGCATCGCCGGTTTGTACATGGTGCAGCCGTATCAGCCGGGCAAGATTCCGGTTGTTATGATTCACGGCCTGTGGTCAAGTCCGATGACCTGGATCGAAGCGCTGAACGATCTGCAAAGCGTGCCGGAGATTCGCGAAAACTACCAGTTCTGGTTCTACCTGTATCCAACCGGCGAATCTGTTTCACAGGCGGCTGTCCGTCTGCGGAAAGACCTGGACCACGTGGATGACGTCTTCATGGCCCGCGATGGTGGTTCCGCACTGCGTAATAAGGTACTCGTTGGACATAGCATGGGCGGCCTGCTGGCGAAGTTGATGACGCTGGATAGCGGCGATGAGTTTTGGAACGGCGTCAGCCAAACTCCACTGGCCGACGTTGATGCCTCACCCAAACTTCAACAAATCTACTACTTCGAGTCGAACCGCACGGTGGGACGCGTGGTAACAATCGCCGCACCGTTTCGCGGCAGTAACTTTGCCAACAACATCACCCGCTGGCTGGCGAAGCAGTGGATCACGTTGCCGCGTCGCACGATTGGCGTCACGAGGCAGATTCTCGTTCGCAATCCCAACCTAGAACGCGACCTGGAAAACATAGCGGGAATGACGAGCATCGATTCACTCTCGCCCGACTCCCCGTTTCTACAGGTCATGCAAGACATTCCGCCGCCGGCTGACGTGCCGCAACACAACATCATCGGTGCGATTCGCGACACACCGCTGGAGCAGAACACCGACGGGATTGTGTCGTACGACAGCGCGCATCGCGTCGACGTTGTTTCGGAGATTGTCGTTGACTCGCCCCACAGCAGTATCCAACGTCATCCGCATACGGTGTTGGAACTCCGCCGCATTCTGCTTCAACACCTGGCCGACTACGATCGCGGCAGCGCCACCGGCATCGTGCCACTGAGCGGTCGCCGGCCACAGTTTGATCGGGGACATTCCCCGGCGTTCAAGGGCGAGAGTTCGCCACTGCGCCATGCGCACCAGCGCGGCTGGACACCCACCACCGGCCACACGGCCGTTGGAAGATGAGCGACCGGGAATCCATTTTAGCCGGCCCGCTTGCGGGCCGTGTCGATGACAGGTCACCGCTACACACGCGGGGCAAGCCCCACGGCTAAATGAAACGGCGAGTTTGGTGGCGGTCGATCAACGTTCCAATTCATTGCCGTTGGCGTCTTTCATCTTGCCGAGTGCAATCATGATGAAATCGACAATCGCCCAAACACCACATCCGCCGAGTGTGAGAAGCTTGGCAACTCCCAACCCCGTGTAACCGAGATAAAATCGGTCCACACCGACAACCCCCAAGAAGAATGAAAGCAGAATCGCCGTCATGTAACTTTTCTTTTCCATTGTCTTTCCACCCTTTCACTGCGTTAGCTAGTTATCAGTCAAGATCATGCGATAGACGATCAGTACATATCGAATTCGACGAATACACGAGGACATGCCAGCGATACCGCCCCTAGGAAACTAGGAACGACGAAACCTCAAGACTGGTTCACGCGGAAATCACATCGAACAGCAAAAACGTCGTTGTGAAACAGAAGTCCATCGACTACCGCACACCATACCCGATCCATCACGATGATGCGACAGTCGGATTGCGAAATTTCTTGAATTGTCCACATAGATGTGCAACTGGAGAATTGACGGTGACTGTGCGGCCTTGATGAAGGCCGAACGTCGATGCGGAATGGCTGCAGCCCGGTAGTTCAATGAAGTCGCAGCAATGGGAGGGCGAGGCTCCTGCCGAGCCGCGGGAACGGTTATTCTGCGATGCACATTGCTGAACGACGTGTCGTTGTTATACCGGATCAAGTGGGGACGCTGTGTGGTGATTGAGCGCCCGGCTCAGCAGGAGCTTCGCCCTCCCAACACTACGCAAATCGCGACCGCGCCTGGAAGGCGTGAGCAAACCGGTTGCACGACTTTGCACGACTTTGGTCGATGGCGGTCGTGAAGAAACTCACAGGTTCAACCGGCACCTGGAATTTCGACCGGTTCGCCGCTTTGTAAGCTGTGGCGGGCTGCATCGAGTAATCGCGCGCCGCGCAACACATCGGAGATGTCGGCAACAGGAATGAGGCCGCCGACGACGCGGCGGCAAAACAGGTCGAGCATCACCTCGGTTTCCGTTCGCTCGGAAGTCAGAGTTTCGCATACTGTTTGGTCGCCGTCCTGCCAGGCGATCCGTGTGCCCGATTCGAGCGTCGCCGTTCCCTGCTGGCACACAACCGTCGCCCGGACCCTCGCCGGGGAATCAACGTCGGTGACGAAACCGGATTGGGCTGACGACTGCGGCAATGTGGGAATTCTCAACTCGGCGTGGACGGTGACCGAATGATCGCTTGAGCCGTTGAACTCCAACTGCACCGAGTTCCCCTCCGCCTCGTCAGTCGAGCCGTTCGATGCAACGGCATGAATTCGCTGCGGCGAGGCGCCGACGACGTAGCGGCACCAATCGATCAGGCCAACAAACGGCGCAAATGCAGATTCGTCGGATGGCTGGGGTCGACCAGCGGGAGACCCCAGCGAGCGCGCAGTCTGGGGCCTCCGCTCCGCTTCGACCCCAGACACCCCGCCGATTGGAGGCAATACGACATCGACGGTAATTGCCCTTGGCGGGCCGAGCCGTGTCGCCATCAATTCGCGCAGCCGGCACGAAGCAGGTGTGTAACGCAAGCCAAACGCCGGCATCACCGTCTGGCCCAACGCCATTGCTTGATCGTGTAGCAGCCGCAGCGCTGACTGATTGTGACTGAGACCGGAGAGAATGAAGACAGGTTTCCCTGCGGCGCACAACAACCGGACCGACTCCCAACCGGGCCAACCCGCATCGAGCAACAGCAATGCCCGGATGTCGGCACGCCCCGAGAGGGCAACCAGCCCATCCGCTGCATCGACATTCCATTCGGCTGCGACTTGCGCAGCGCGGCTGGCAACCGGATCGTAGAGCGCACGGACGGCAATCCGCTCGCGCAGCTTTCGCAGCGCGGGACGAAATCGCGAGTCCCAATCGGGGCCAAGCCCGACAATGCCCACATTGACCATTCGTTGATGCCGTCGTTGTTACGCAAAAAGTTTAGCCGGTTTACATCACGCGATCGGCCGCCCACGGATAGCGGCGGCCGGTTTTGAATTCCTTGTACTCGTCGTCGGTGGGATCGTGAATTCGTTCGGGTTTGAATGCCGTGTTAATGTTGTTGAGCAGCGGCACGATCTGCTCATCGGGGTACCCGACGCCATCGATCTGAAAAAGATCACCGTTGATATCGAACACCTGCAGACAATCGCGGAACACGCGAACCTTGCGCAGCATCCGCAATTCAAACCGCGTCCGTTTCAAGAACTCCAGCGCAGCATCGACTCCACCCGATTCAAATTGATGCGTCGCCAGTGGTTCAGTCATCGTTCAATCCTCCACCAGCTCACATTCCGGCAAACTATTCAGGAACAGCGATCCATAGCGTTTTGTGCGAATTCGCGGGTCGAGAATGACGACCTGACCACGGTCGCTTGCCCGACGAATGAGCCGGCCGAATCCTTGTTTTAACTTGATCACCGCCTCGGGAAGTTGATAGTCCATAAACGGATTGCCGCCGTTGGCACGAATCGCTTCGACTCGCGCTTCGCGCAACGGCTGATCGGGTACGCTGAACGGCAACCGTGTAATAATCACATTCTGCAGCGCCTCGCCGGGAACATCGACTCCTTGCCAAAAACTATCGGTGCCGAACAGCACGGCCCGATCGTCACCGCGAAATTTGTCGAGCATCTGTGATCGCGGCAATCCGTCTGCTTGACAGTATAACGACATATTCTCTTCAGCCAGCCAACTGGTAAGCCGGGCGGCACAGTTTTTCATCATGCTATAACTGGTGAACAACACGAAGGCGCGGCCCCCGCTGCGGCCAACATATTTGCGAATGCTGTCGCAGACGGCCGTCTCGTACTCCTTGGGATTCTGTGCCGGGTCGGGCATGTTCTGCGGCAGAATCAGCTTCACCTGCGACTTGTAATCGAACGGGCTTCCGAGTTTCAGCTCCTGCGTCTTCGTCAATCCGAGCCGAGTTTTGAGGAACTGAAAGTTGCCGTCACCCACCGCGAGAGTGGCACTGGTGAGAATCGCCGTTGAGACCTTATTGAAAAGTTCATCGCGAAGGACCGGCCCGACATCGATTGGTGCGCAGACAAGTTTGATCGATTGTCCGCGGCGACCGCCGACTTCCATCCAGTAAACCGAATCGGGCAGCGATTGAGTCAACCAGTGTGTTAACGCCGCCGCCAATGTGGTGCAGCGATCGGCGACAGCGGTCAATTCAATCCTCTGCTCATCGCTTTCGAGCTTGTCGGCATAAACGGCAATCGACATTGCCAACTGTGTGAGCTGCGGACTGAGACTGTTGGAGACCTCCGGAATCGCGCGGACGCGACCGTTTGTTGAGCCGTGTTGCTGCAGCCATTCACGTAAATCGTCGAAGAAATCGGGCGTGTGGTATCTGAGCGTGTTAACCATTTGCTGGCATTCGACCAGCCGATGATGCACCAGCAGACCGCGATTGGCCCGTTCGTTGTACAGCTTGTTAAAGAGGTAATCCAATTGCCCGTTGGAGACTGTCATGCCGAGGTGATCGCCGGCGACGGCTTCCACGGTGTGCGCTTCGTCGAGTACCACAACGTCGTAATCGGGCAGCACACTCGCCCCCTCGCGTCGCAACGCCAAATCGGCAAAAAACAGTGCGTGGTTCACGACGAGAATGTCGGCGTTCCAGACGCGGCGACGGGCCTTGTAGTAAAAGCAATCGTCGTAGGTGGGACATTTGCGTCCCAGGCAGTTGCCGTGCTCGCTGCGAATCTCATCCCACACGCTGGGTAGCGGTTGAAAGTCCAGATCCGCACGGCTGCCATCGGTTGTCTTTCCCGACCAGTTCACCACACTTTGCAGTTGATGTAACTCGTCGGGTTGGGCAAACATCGACGCCGCCCGTTCCGATGCGCCTTTTAAGCGACGCAGGCTGATGTAGTTCGAACGGCCTTTGACGAGAACGGCTGAGAATTCAACCGGCAGCACGGCATTCAAAAAGGGAATATCGCGGGCGAACAACTGCTCTTGCAGGCTGATGGTGTTGGTCGAGATGACAACTCGCCGACGTTTTTCGCCTTCCCGGCGTTCGGTCGCTGCGAGGATGGCCGGCACGAGATAGGCGAAACTCTTGCCGACACCGGTACCCGCTTCGACGATGAGATGCGATTCCGCGGCAATTGCCGCTTCAACGGCTTCGGCCATCCGCAGTTGTTGGGGCCGGCTCTCGTACTCCGGCAGCCTGTTTGCAACCTGGCCCGATGATCCCAGTATAGAACTCGTCTTGAGGGTCACGTGCCGATGGCTTTCCGGTGCGAATGATCGAGGCGGAATGGGAACAGGGGGACGCCATGATCCAAGTCGCCGATAGCGACGTCAAGGGACATTTGTCGCGTGCCAGCGGCGCTCACTTTGTTCGTTGAAAAGCGACGAGACACATGTCGTCGCGTTGTGGTCGTCCGTCACAAAACAACTCGACGTCCTCGATGATTCCCGTCACGAGGGATTTCATGTTCTGCGGACCAGTTGCCACATACGAGGCCAGACGCTCGGTTCCGTAGATTTCGTTCGAATCGTTCATGCCTTCGGAAATGCCGTCGGTAAACAGCACAATCGCGTCTTCCGGCTCCAGCTGGATCTGACACTGTTTGAATTCCTGATCGGAAACGATGCCCAACGGCATACCCGAGACGTCGGCCCCAACCTCAGTGACCTGCTGGGATCCCTTGCGGAGATTGGGGGCCATGTGTCCGGCGTTCGCAATAGTCAACTCGTGGGTCCGCGGATCGAGCACCATCATGACACAAGTGACAAAGCGGTGTCCCACTCCGCTGGAGACGATTTCCGCGTTGAGCCGTGTCATGGCTTCGGCCACGTTGCGAGCCGTTAACAAATGCAGCCGCGACGTGGAAAACAGGCGGGCCATTAAAAGCGCGGCCGGAACGCCCTTGCCGGCAACATCGCCCAGCGAAATGGCGACGCGACCGTCCGGGAGAACGATGTAGTCGAAATAGTCACCGCCAACGCCCAGTGCCGCCTCGTAAAAGTCCGAGAAGTCGTAGTCGGAAATCCCTGGCGGATGGGTGGGTAAGAACCCGAGTTGAACCTGCGTGGCGAAGTCGAGATCACGCTGCAAGTCTCGCTTCGTGACCAGTTCGGCATGCAGCCGCGCATTGTCCACCGCCAAGCTTGCCTGCGAAGCCACGCTGACCATCAAATCGAGGTCGCCCTGTGAGAACTGCCGTCGAATATCCTTGGTGTCGAGTTGAATCACACCGAGAGCTTTATCGTCCTGGTCGAGCAGCGGCAAACACATCATCGAGCGAATCTGAAGTTGCGTCAGGCTGTCGCTGAGTTTGAAGCGGCTATCCTTGACCGCATCGGCACTCAATATCGCTTCGCGATCCTGCATCGCCTGCTTCACAATGGTCATGCTAATGCGGACTGACGTTTCGTCTTCGCCGCGTCTTACTTTGGTTGCTTTGACCAACAACTTATTCCGCTCTTCGTCTTTGAGCAGAATGAAACCTTCGTCGGCCTGTGGAAAAATGCGAAAGAGACCATCGAGAATTTTGTCGAGAATCTCGTTCAGATCGAGCGTGTTCCCAAGGGCTTTGCTGATTCCGAGAATCGCCCGTAACTTGGCTTCCGGTTTAATCTCGAGCCGCAGGCTGCTGGCCGAACTTGCGTTCAACGTACTGATAATTGACGACTCATCCGCGGCACTATCATCAACTTCCGGCGCTTCTTTTGCCGGCGGAAGTTTGGGCGTTTCAGTCAGTGTGTCTGCATTGGGATTGGGACCGCCAGGTAAATCCGTCGCTGCTGCCGCGGGTACCTGAGTCCCCGGCATGTCATCGACAGGAGCGTACAGGAAGAAGCTGAATTGTACATCGCAGACGAATATGCGATCACAATCGTGCAGTTCCGCTCGTCCGGCAATTGGCTTGCCGTTGATCATGGTGGCGTTGCGGCTGCGCAGATCCTCAATGTAATACTGGCCGTGGCTTTCCAGTATCTGGGCATGCTGGCGGCTGACGGCGGCATTGTCGAGAACGATGTGACAACTGGGGTGGCGGCCGAGTACCATCCGCTCACCATGCAATTCCAGAATCTGTCCTGGAATGCTCCCTTTATCAACCTTCAAAAACGCCACAGATATTGCCCTGCTTGGAATACGCTGAAATGTATTTCGAGAATGTGTTGTATGTCGATGCGGATTCGTGCCGAGGAACGCGACGCATTCGATTGCCCGGATCAGGTTCAGATGTACTGCAGTTGATTCGCGGTCGACCGCAGCGTTTACATCTTATCTCGACCATCGCCAGTGGGTCAACATGCGGCACGCGATTCCCCTATCTGCTGCGATGTTGTTCCAAATCGGAGAATAACCAGCCCGCAGCGCAAGTAAGGGTTTTCGCTTGCAATCGTCGCACATACCCTCGCTTGCGTTGCGGGCTGGTCTTGCGGCTATTTCTGCGACAGCGCCAGTTCAATGCCGTCTGCCAAATCACCTGGCGAATCGTAATTCCAGACAATCTTGCCATCCCGTCCGATCACCCAGGCGGCTGGGAAATACTCAGCGTCGAGATCAATCAGCGACTCAAACGCACCATAACCGTTCGGCCATGTAATGCCTGTCTTGCTGAGAAACTCCTCAACATCAGCCAACTGATCGGCACGGTCAGGTGTGAGACCGATGAAAACGACGCCACGGTCTCGGTAGGCGGCATGTGTTTCAACGAGTGATGGAGCTTCGGTCAGGCAATTCGGGCAGGTGGTGAACCAGGCATTGACCACGATTACTTTCCCCTTGAGTTGCTCCGCGGTCGGGGCGTCCCCATTGAGCCAACCATCGGCCACAATCTTCGGCAGAACGCGACCCGTTTCCAAACCGCCCCGCTTCTCCGGGTTCTTCGCGCATTTTAGTGGGTGCTGCTTGATTTGACGTGTGGAATCGATCTCGGGATCATGGGGGATTTCCGAGATCGAGACGATGGAATCTCTGAATGCGCATTACCGACTTCTTCTGGGCCTGAATGACGATTGGGCGGTGGGCGATGTCGATCTTTGCGTCCCGGACAAACGCGTGTCGATTGCGTTGGCGT
>CAUZOL010000241.1:0-10618 GCA_963581435.1 Planctomycetota bacterium | reverse complement strand
TCTGGGACATCACATAGGCTCCGGAGTATATAGCATTTCACAACACCCTTGCTTCTCCTCAGCAAGCGGTGAAAACACCAATGCTCCAATTATGCCAAGTTACCCAGTGTGGCGCAATCGCCCTGGGGTTGCCATACATGTCAGGCGTAACGCCCATCTGCAACATCTCAACAACAGTCGGTGTTGTGTTTTGTCCGGACAGCATGTTCTTTCGCACCTTACAACAGGCAGGATCATGTTGAGCGCCCCTGCCCGCAGTCGAATTGATCGCCGTGGGCCTTCGAGTTGGCGATGAAGATAAACGTCAGTTCTGGCATAGACTCGAACCCGCCGACTAACTCCCCTGGGTCTTTCTCAGCCGGTGATTTCTCGACCGAGTCCGAGTATTTGCGTTGTCTAGCGATGGCTTGCTGCATCGTGGCGGTCATTGTCTTGTGCTCCATTCCTGAAAGAAGTCAAACTTGGCTAGTTTGGCTTGGCGCGTTCACAGCGGTAGACGTCATGTCATAATTGCATTGTCGCCAATGCAAACAGTGATGGCAAGAGTGCGGCATCAAACCTGCTTGATGCCGCGTGAAGTAGGCCCAGTTCGATGAGGTGAAGCCACAGATGCCACAGCGGCGGCGGCAGGGAATTGCCAAGCGATTGCTCTGTGACCCGGGTCCCCAACGCTTTGGGCCGCGAGTCATTATTGTAGTCTACATTGACGGCAATGCTAAGTATCGCCATTATCAAGGAGTCTCATCGGGGCGAGTACTATCAACAGAGTCGTTTTCGGCTCATCTCGCCTAATTCTCTTTCAAGTGCGATTACTCGACCTGACCCACCCGAACAGGGGGCTTATTTGCATGGCCACGACGCTCCAACTCATACGGTGGGGTCAATCGGTTGGCATTGAACCGATCAGCGAGCAGCTCCTTGAAGTACTTGCCCGATCATTCTACACCGTGCGGCATGAGTACGTCCCCGACGATCGACATGGTCAACGCCTTGCTTGCAGCGGAGACCCCCTATTCGACATTGGCGATGACCCGGCCGGGGACAAGGTAGTGTCGGTCAGCCGTGGACTCGTCCCGCTCGTCATCGAACGTCTTCGGCAGAGTGGGTTTCGGATAAAGGAATGTCACAGCCCACCGAAGCCACTCGGTTCATTCAACGTCGGCGAATTACGCGACATGTTCGAGCGAGTCGACCGGGAACTTCTCGAAACAGTCAGGCGGCGCGACCGGGCAGTCATTCGGTATCCGCGTGGACGAGTTCAGCCCGCGAAGTTGATCGCACAGATTGCAGTCGCCTGGCCAAAGAAGAGCATCCTCATACTCGTCACCCGTGTTGACGAGGCGGAGAAGCTGAAACGTCAGTTGGGCCGTTATCTGCCCAACGTAATAGCTTATCACCACATGAATCATCCCAAAGCGCGTGGACGGGTCGTCGTATCGACTTACGCCCACGCAGGCGGCGGCGAAGGCAGGCTGACCAAACGCCACATCGTAATTGCTTTGAACGCGGCGGAATTGCTTCGTTCGACTTCGGGGCGAATGTGCGTCATTGATGCCTGGAAGGCTCGGGTCTATGGATTTCTGCCCGAAGAAGTGGCACTGTTTCATTACGATCGCGATCAGGTGACGGCCCTGTTCGGAACAGAAGTCGTGGCTATTCCGGAGCATGGACGACAACGCAGGCAGGTCACAGCTGTTTTTACAAAAATCGATGGGGGACCAAGGATAGCGAACTCGGCGAAGACGTTGGCAGTCAAGAAACGGGGTATTTGGAATCACCCCGTCCGCAACCGTCGTATCGCAGCACTCGCGAAGGCTGTGGGTGACGGCAACGAAAGGCGATTATCCGAATGTTTTCCAGCGGTGAGTGCAGAATGGTGTCCCGGCACGAAAACACGAATTGCCGTGTTGGTTGAAAACCTAGCGCACGCTCTTGTTCTGTCGAAACAACTTCCCGGCTGGCGGATTGTTTGTGACTCAGGTGCCTGGACTTCCGGAATTGCACCCAGAGATCGACAGACGCTGGAAATGAGCCGCCACACCTGGCAGCGACATGGGCGGCTGATCGTTACTGCCAGCGGTCTGGGAAAGGTGCGAAGCCTCGATGTGCTCATCCGAGCGGATGGTGGATTCGGCCTGCCACCACTGCCGCACCGGCTCACGACTTGCAGAGACCAGAATCACCCCTTGCTGTTGGTTGACATGTTCGACCGACACCATCGCCTTCTGCGCCGGTGGAGTACGAATCGGCGGGAAGCGTACGTTGAGGCGGGGTGGAACGTGGCGGGCATAGAGACAAACACGGCCTTGGATCAATTTCTGGCAACCCGGCCGAAGGTGGAACTCCTATGATCGGTTACGAGACACGACAATCGTCACCAGCGAATGCCGCAGAACGGTTTTACTGGTCGCGGCAGCGTAATAAGCGGAGCCGGAGCAGTACAGTGAAGTTCCCGGTCACGTTTGAGCATGTTATCTCGCGCGAACATCTCTTTAATTGCTTTCAGGAACTGCAACGTCGAGGTGGCCCCGCTGCGGGACTTGATGGGGTCCGTCCCATTGATGTGAGCCCCAGCGAGTTCGGACAGATCGCGGGAAGCCTCTCGACCTGCCTGAGGGATGGAACGTATCGCCCGACGCCGACGAGATCTCAGCTGATACCAAAGTCCGGCAGCAGCGAGATGCGGGAACTTCAAATCGGGAACCTGTGCGACCGAGTTGTTGGCAAAGCAGTCCATTCCGCCTTGAGTCCTGCCATTGATGAGGCGTTCCTGGAAGGATCTTGGGGTTTTCGGCCGAATCGAAACACATGGGGCATGCTGGCCGATTTGCTCAATACGATGGTGTCCGAAAAGCGTTGGGTGCTGGCAATCGACGATGTTCGCCATGCCTTCGACAATGTGAGGATCGACGACGCGCTGGATGCACACCGAAAACTGCTCGCCAACGACTTGAATCACCACTTCAGCGACAGGGATCGCGAACAACTTCTTGAACTGGTTAATACCGTGCTGCGGGGCGCCAACCCCGAGCGTAAAATTGGGATCGACCAGGGAAACCCATACTCACCAACGGCACTCAACGTGCTGCTGCAATGCGTACACGACGTTCCTCTCCAAGAGGAAGTCGTTTTTCCGTCCTGGTTCCGCTACGCCGATAACTTGGTGTATGCCTGCCATGACGTGTCCGAAGGCCACCAGATGCTGGCCCACGTCCGCCACCTGCTCCACGGGGCAGGTCTCCAATTAAAGGGAGATACTGGCGTGCGTAACCTTTCCGCCCGCGAATCCTGCCCCGTTCTGGGCTTTGAAGTCGCAAAACGTACGCGGAAGAGAGACTTAACCATTTCCCCGGGCGAGGGGGCATGGTCCGGTCTCAAACAGCATCTGGAACACGCCCACGAAGCTCCCCGTCCCGAAGTGGCTGCCCGTGCGGCACTGCTGGGTTGGATTGAGAGTTGTGGACCGGCCTTTGAGGTGGCTGGATCGTCTCTACCCATGGTCCTTCATACCGCCGCTGCCTACGGGTTTCGGGAGATCGCCCATCCTGATGAAATCCGTGACAGGTGGCATACATCCTGGGAACGCTGGAATGTCCTGAAGAGGGGTGTCCTGCGCAACAGGATGTTGTAGGGGATGGTGTGGATGGCGGGCTCCGCCACGCCGTTGATCCGGGCTATGTGCCCGAGGCCGGGCTTTCGAGATCAGTTCTCGAAGGCCCGGTTTTTTATTGAGCCTTCATTCGCGTTGAGATTGTCATTCCGTGTGGAATCCGCGCGTGAAGTTCCACGTCGGCTGTGGCATCTCAGTGGATATCCACGATGCCCCAATCGCATTTGGAGTGCCGGACCACGAACTTGGCGGGCGTCTGCCCGGCCCGTTCGAGTGCGTCGAGCGCTCCCGGCGTGGCGAGCATTTGTCGGAGCGAGAATCTTCGTTTCGGTCGTCGAGCAAACACTCAGTCCCCCTATCAAACTGTGAGTCGCTCTGCGGCTCACGCTGTTCTTTGAGAGTGAATTCGACGGCGTCGATGATCGTGCAAATCATGGTTCGACCAGTTGTCGTTTAAGCCAGAAGTTGAAACTGGCGAGTTGTTGCCCGATAATCGGCGTCCCACAATCATGTGATGGACGGGTGACTTCGAGCAAGGGCTAGTAATGACTCAAGGTTTGGCAAAACAATTCGAGGCACTCTGGGAGTCCAACGACTCCCCACCCGACCTGTTTGCCTTTCTGGAGCAGAACAACGGTTCGGATGCCACAGATAAACTCGCCATTCTCCTGGAAGACCAGCGGCATCGTTGGAAGAGTGACAAACCGCTGAAGGTCGAAGAGTACCTCGCCCGACTCCCCGAACTCGCCAGCGATCAAGACATCAAACTGCAACTGGCGGTGGGCGAGTTTCAGGCCCGGCAGAACGGCGACACTTCCCCCAACATCGACGAGTTCACATCTCGGTTCTCCGACATCAGCGAAGAACTGCGGAGTAAACTTTCGGAGTTGGCGTCTGGTACGTCGAGCGGCGATGCTGCCAACACAGGCGGGCAGCAGTCAGCAGGCGATCCAGCGGTGGATGCCACTCTCACATTCCATTCGCAATTGACGGTGGATGACGAGCGGATCGGCAGATATCGGCTGTTGAGGATTCTGGGGGAAGGGGCGTTTGGACGGGTTTGGCTGGGCCAAGACGAAGAACTCCAGCGATACGTGGCGATCAAGGTGCCGACTCCGGAGCGATTGCGAAGTTCGGAGGACGCCGAGACGTACTTGAGTGAAGCCCAGACACTCGCCAGCCTCGATCACCCGCACATCGTGCCTGTGCATGACGTGGGACGTGCGGACGACGGCTCGGTGTATATCGTGTCGAAGTTCATCGAAGGTGGCGACCTCGCTCAGTGCATCGAAGAAGCCCGGCCTGCTCACGCTGAATCGGCAGCGTTGATCGCCACGATTGCCGAAGCACTTCAGCACGCACACAACAAACGGCTGATCCACCGTGACATCAAGCCAGCAAACATCTTGATCGAGGAAAGCACTCAGCATCCCTACTTGGCTGACTTTGGCTTGGCGATTCGTGAAGAGAACTTCGCCAAGGAACGTGGCAAGGCGGGGTCGCCTGCCTACATGAGTCCCGAACAGGCTCGGGGGGAGGGACATCGACTCGATGGACGCAGCGATATTTTTTCGCTGGGTGCCGTGTTTTACGAACTGCTGACGGGGAAACGGCCGTTTCGAGGCAGCACAATCAACGAATTGTTGCATCAGGTGGTGTCGGTTGATCCTCCGCAGCCACGGGAACTGGATGACAAGATTCCTGTTGAACTGGAACGCATTTGCCTCAAGGCGTTGTCAAAGCGAGCCTCTGACCGATATTCGACAGCGACAGAACTGGCTAATGATTTGCTCCACTGGCAGCAAGGACCAGAGCAAGAAACCAAAACGCTCAAGATCGTTCCCAAAGGGTTGCGGTCTTTTGATGCTGACGATGCCGAGTTCTTCTTGGACCTGCTGCCCGGTCCTCGCAATCGAGACGGTCTGCCCGAGAGCATTCAGTTCTGGAAGACACGCATTGAGGAAACTGATCCAGACAATACTTTCAGCGTAGGGTTGATCTACGGCCCATCGGGTTGTGGCAAATCATCGCTGATGAAAGCCGGGTTGCTACCACGGCTGGCTGATGATGTCATAGCAGTTTACGTCGAAGCGACTCCTGATGAAACCGAGGTCCGCATCCTGCGAGGACTCAGGAAGCAGCTGCCCGAAATTTCCGATGGACTGGGGCTGGTGGAGACGCTCACGTTGCTGCGGCGTGGAGAAGGTCGGAAAGTTGTGATTGTGTTGGACCAGTTCGAGCAGTGGCTTCACGCTCATCGAGCCGAGCAGGAAACAGAACTGGTCACAGCCTTGCGGCAATGTGACGGAGGAACGCTGCAAGCGGTGGTGATGGTCAGGGACGACTTTGCGATGGCTGCGGCTCGGTTCATGGACTCGCTCGACATTCCCATTTTGCAGGGCCATAACTTCGCCACGGTTGATCTGTTTGACGTGGACCATGCTCATGCAGTTCTGACCAAGTTCGGGCAAGCCTTCGGCAAACTCCCGGCACAAACTGCTGGACTCTCTGGTGAGGAGAGAGAATTTGTCACCACCGTAGCTTCGGGTCTGGCACAGGATGGCAAAGTCGTGTCTGTTCGTTTGGCCCTGTTCGCAGAAATGGTTAAAGGAAAATCATGGGTTCCAGCCACGCTTGAAGAAGTTGGCGGCACCGAAGGCATCGGCGTCAACTTTTTGGAAGAGACTTTTAGTTCCCGCGCGGCCAATCCGAAACACCGCCTGCATCAACAAGCCGCCCGTGAAGTTCTCAAGGCTTTGCTGCCCGAAGTCGGCAGCGACATCAAAGGCCACATGCGGTCCCATGCAGAACTGCTGGAATCATCTGGCTATCAGAACCGCCCCAGCGATTTCAACGATCTGCTACGCATTCTGGACGGCGAGCTACGGCTTATCACGCCAACCGATCCCGAAGGCGTCCAAACCGAATCAGGCAGCGACCCCGGCTCGAAGTTCTACCAGTTGACACACGACTTTCTGGTGCCGTCGTTGCATAAGTGGCTGACCCGCAAACAAAAGGAAACACGCAAAGGTCGGGCGGAACTCAAACTCGAAGAGCGTGCAGCATTGTGGAAGGCCAAACCCGAAATCCGCCACCTGCCCTCACTCATGGAGTGGGCCAACATTCGCACGTTGACGGACAAGAAGAGATGGACCGAGCCACAGCGAAAGCTGATGGGCAAAGCCGGGAGAGTTCATGGCATTCGATCAAGCATCGCATTGGTGATCGTGATTGTCGCCAGCGTTGTTGGCGTGACCATACAGAGTTCGATTCTCGAAGATCGAGCAGTTGTTCAAGCACACAATGTTGAGGAGCAGAATCTCACCCGTTCCGAAGGACTTGTTGAAAGTTTGCTCAAAGCTGACACCGCCCAAGTTCCGGCGATCATTGACGATATGAACACGTACCGGAAATGGGTGAATCCGAAACTGACCGAGGCATTTGACAAATCCGACGAGAATTCCCAAGAACGTCTGCACGCTAGTCTTGCCTTGCTCCCCGTCGATCCCACGCGGGTTGGTTATCTCAGAGTACGCTTGCTTGCCGCCAATCCGGAAGACATCGATGTGATCCGTCTTGCCCTCTCCGACCACAAGCAGCGCCTCCTCGACGACCTCTGGCGAATTGTCGAACAACCATCCAAAGACGAAGAAACACAGTTTTTGCAGGCAGCAAGTGCTTTGGCCCTTTACGACTCCGGCAATGAGCGTTGGAAACCCGTTGCTGAAAAGGTGGTCAAAACCGTTGTCAGTGAAGAACCGTTTCGGGTTCCCCACTGGACAAAACTGCTCCTGCCAATCAGGAGACATCTTCTCGTATCGCTGGGAGATGTCTTCCGCAACCGGGACGACGATTTCTCGCAAACTCAAATCGATTTAGCAACCGCCGTCCTCGAACAATACGTGGCCGATGATGTCGAGACGCTGGCTGAGTTGATTCTGGATGCCCAGCCAAAGCAGTTTGTGGCACTGTTCGACGAATTTGAAGCCCATCGTGGTAATGCCCTTGAAAAGCTGAACCAAGAACTGAATCGCACGCTGAGTTTTCATTGGCAGGACGAGCCACTCAATACCGAGTGGACAAAGCCTGATCCTTCAATCGTTCAGCGGATAGAAGGTGCAAACGGTTTGGTCTTCGAGCGTTTCGCCTTCTGCCAAACAATGCCGTTGGCAGAATTCACACAAGTTGCCGAGGAATTACGTAAATCGGGCTATCGTCCACTTCGGCTCAGACCCTACGCCCATAAAGATTCCGTTCACGTCGCCGCCGCATGGAGCAGAGATGGCCGAGACTGGCGAATGGCAAACGGGTTATCCGCCGCCGAAATTCAGCAACAAGGTGAAACACATCGAGGCGACGAATTCGTGGCCGTTGATGTCGCTGGCTACGTCGGAGAATCCGCTGGAAAGCCAGCAGAATTCTATTCTGCTCTGTGGATGAAGAAGCGGGACGATATCGACGACGCCCGCATCTATGCTGGAGCAACTTATGCTGACCACACGACTGTTTATGGATTGCTACAGAAGGAAGGCTACGAGTTCCAGCAGTCCTTGCAGGGCTTCCGTGGATTGGACGTCCAACAGAAATATTCCGGCGTGAGGACGAAGGCTGTCGAAAACGGAAACTGGTGGTGGAGGCTGACAGTGGCGGAGTATGACGGCAAGAAATACTTTGACAAAATCCACTGGGATATCGATCCCAGCAACGCCCCTGATACGCAAACGACGGAGGAACGCAACGAAAAGGCGTTGGCCGACGCCGAGACGAAGCTGAAAGAAAAACCAGATGATGTGAACGCCCACTACTACCGTGGAAGGGCTTACTTCAGGTTGGGCAGAGACAAGCAAGCGGTAGAGGACTTTGACTTTTTTATCGAAAAGGCGGGGTCATATTTTGACTGCTATCAATACCGTGCCATTCTCCATGCTCGCATGGGCAACGCTGAAGCAGCGAAACAGGATTTGGTGAAGTACACCGAATTGAGTAAGTCTGTTTCGGTGAAAGTCTTTCTCGATGGCGTGGTCGCCGTTTATCTGGGCGAAGATGCGGATGGGATGAAGCGTCTGGAATCGTTCATCGCAACGAACAGGGATGACATCGACTCACTTTACGATGCCGCCCGTGCGTACTCAGTTGCGTCGGGGGTGTTCAAGGAGACTGACGCCGACAAGTCGAAGGTCTACGCCGACCGAGCGATCAGCCTCATCACTCAAGCGATTTCCAACGGTTACAGCAATTACTTACAAATGCAGGCAGATGCCGATCTGGACCCGATTCGCCAACAGAAGGGTTTCATCGAGATCATGCAGGCAGGCAAGCTTGATCTCCGCTATGCCGCCGTCTGGAACCCCAGCAGCGAGTTTGAGTCTTTGGAATCGCACGGGCTTTCACCTGCCAAACATCTGATAAAATGCCGACAGATGCAGGCGGAAGGTTATCGAATTAAGTCTATCAGTTCGGCGTCGATTAACGGCGAATTGGTGACCGCTTCGGTCTGGCACCGCCCGCTGATCCCCGATGAGGGTAAGGAACAGCTTGCCAAACGTCAGGCCAACGTCGCTGTTGCGTTACTACGGATGGGCCAAGCAGAAAACGTGTGGCCGCTGTTGAAACACAGTCCCGATCCACGGGTGCGGAGCTACATCATCCACTGGTTGAGTCCGTTAGGCGGTGATCCAAAAGAGATCATCGCTCGCTACAAACAGGAAACGGATGTCACGATCAAGCGAGCCTTGTTGCTTTGTCTGGGCGAATTCAATAAGTCCCGATTACCGGAAAGCCAGCGGAAGCCGTTGATCGAAACGCTGTTGACGGTTTACCGCAGTGATTCCGATGCGGGCCTGCATGCTGCCGCCGAATGGTTGCTACGGAAGTGGGATCAAGGGGAACAGATTGCCGCTCTGGACAAAGATTTGCGGCAGAATAAGGAACAACTCGTTGCTGAAAAAGACAACCAGAGGCAGTGGTACGTCAACGGACAAGGCCAGACATTTGTAATCCTCGACGCCGGTGAATTCCAGATGGGATCACCCCACTCAGGAGCCGGTCACCAACCAGACGAGCGATTGCATCGGCGCAAGATCGACAGGCGGTTTGCGATTTCCACGAAGGAAGTGACGAGGGCGCAGTGGCGGGTGTTCTACAAAGCGACAAAAGTCTGGGCTGCGGATCAAGCGCAACTGAAAACCTACATCTCCACGGACGATTCCCCCATGCTGGCAATGACGTGGTACGAAGCGGCTTGGTACTGCAACTGGTTGAGCGAGCAAGAGCGCACTTCGGAGGACCAGTGGTGCTATGAAATGAATGAGCAAAAGGAATACGGCCCCGGTATGAAAGCGAAGCATGACTTTCTGAAATTGACCGGGTATCGGTTGCCCACGGAAGCGGAATGGGAGTTCGCCTGTCGAGCGGGAGCAAACACCAGTCGGTATTACGGGCAGACTGAAACGCTGTTGCCGAATTACGCTCGGTATGCGGCGAACGGCGATAGCCACGTATGGCCGGTGGCGAGCTTGAAGCCAAACGATTTTGGGCTATTCGGCATGCAAGGCAACGCCTTTGAGTGGTGCTACGGTGCTTACGAGGTCTATCCATCTGCGTCCAAGGAATCTGCCGCAGATGCGCCAAAAACGGATGCAGTATCGGAAACGGACAGCCGTTTGTTGCGTGGCGGCTCGTTCACCCATCGGCTGTTGGACGTCCGTTCCGCCGACCGTTTCGGCGGTCTGCTGTCGAGCCGGGGCAGGAGTGTCGGTTTCCGTCCGTCGAGAACTTACAACTCATCGCCATAACCACTTTGCCCGCCTCAGGCTGGTCGAAATTTGGAAATCGCACCTTGCGATTCTGACCGCCAGCGTTGTCGGTCTGTCGTACCCGGACGACGGGAACCGCCCCTAGCAGCGTGTCCGGATACCGGCCTGAACCTGGATATCATTGGCGAAGTGTTGTATTTGGTGTCTGGTTGACAGGACATTCATTTTTGTTCGATGAACGGGTTCACGGATG
>CAUZOL010000240.1:0-10626 GCA_963581435.1 Planctomycetota bacterium | reverse complement strand
GTGAGGGTAGCCCATCTTCCGAACCGGCCACAAAGAACAACGGTCAAGCCGAACAGCGACCGAAAAGATTGAAATTCTAGACCTCACCGACTCCGCCACACAACGGCTTTCCGGACAGGCTCCTAGTCTTCGCATACGGCCCGCGCCGTTCAAACCGCTACAAGCGGCAGAACTGGAACGCGGGGTCGGCATTGGTGCGCGAGTTGTTTTTGACATCGCCGTCGCCTGACATAAGGTTGTCATGTGGTCGCGGTGTTTCTTCTGCGCGCGGCGACGAAAAAAGCGGCGAAATCTGCGGTCGACGGCAAGGCTTCGGGCGGCACCCTACAGGCCTGCTGGTATGACATGTCTCGGCATCAGTTGCAGCCGGCGGCAATTCTTGAATCAGCAACAAACGTTCGCGGCGAATGTCGGTCGCGATAGGAACGGTGATTTCATGGTGGCGGGACGATTGATCTCCGATGAGATCTTTTCCCCAAAAGGGACTGAGCGCCGGAGCGTGCCGCGAGATTCTTCGCGGCTGCTACTGGGATTGACGACGCTTGCGCGCCTGGCCGAACTGAAAAGCCAGAACCGTTCGTCGTCCGATCCACTGGAAGGCATCGTCTCCCGGCCAATTCTTCGCATGCTCCTTGGGGCGTTGGGCTATCGCGAACCCGATTTTGTCGCACATGCTCGCCGAGTGGCCATGCTGGCGGCCGGAACAGCCGAATACCTTGGTTGGGAAACGCGACAACGAAAACTGTTGGAGGTGTCGTCTCTCGTCCATGATATCGGGAAGATCGGAATCCCCGACCACATTCTGTTCAAATGCGACAAACTCAGCTCTGAAGAATCGGAGTTGTTGAACCTGCACCGCAACATCGGCATTAACGTGTTGCAGGCGGCCGGTGTCGATTCGGAAGTGCTTTCAATCGTCTCCGAGGCGAACAGTCATTTCAACGGCGCAACAAACGGCTTTCGACGAATCGGCAGCGATGTGCACCAGGGAGCGAGAATTCTCGCAGTTGCCGATGCATACGATGTCTTGCGGAGAGACAGCGAAAACGATCAGCCGTTGCAGCACGATGAGATCATCCGGACGATGATGGAATCGGCTGGTTCGCGATTCGACGGCAATGTCATTCGTGCGTTGAACCGCTGGATTGAGAACGCCGGTCTGCCATTTGAAGACGAAGACGGCGGACAGGGACATGCGACAGTCGCCGCTCCTGACGCGGGTGAAAAGGCAGTCGTCGATGCCAGTTTTCTCTGCCACATTTTTTCATATCTGTATTTTGTCGAGAGCATGTACGACGGCTTGTGTCTGCTCGATTCAAATTTGCGCTATGTTGTGTGGAACAACGGACTCGAACAACTGTTGGGACGCCGCGCCGACGATGTGCTGGGACGAAACTGGTCGATCCGTGAGTTTGCATTCGCCGACGCGACGGGACGGGAACATACCGACAGCGACAACCCGATCCAACGAGCCATTGAGGGCGGGAAGTCGCATACTTCAACCTCGCGCGTGCAGCACGCGGACGGAAATTGGATCGATGTGGAGTTGCAGTCGATTCCGCTCTTCGATCAGGCGGGTCATCTTCACGGCGTGGCACAGATATTTCAGGACAAGTCGTCCAGCGGCCGAGTTCCCGAATATCATGAATTGAAAATGGCGGCCAGCCGCGATGCGCTCACTGGTGTTGCAAACCGCGGAGAGCTGGAAAATCAGCTTCAAAGCATGGTTGCCGAATACAACCAGCAGACCGAACCCGAGCCATTCAGCGTGATCTTTCTCGACATCGATTTTTTCAAGAGCGTTAACGATAACTACGGGCACGCCGCCGGCGACCAGGTTCTCGTCGATCTCTCAAAGCTGTTGCAGCACGAAGTGTACTCGGGCGAATTGATTGCCCGTTACGGTGGCGAAGAATTTGTCGTGCTTTGCCCGGGGACAGATCTCGATCAGGCGCGGCGACGCGCCGAACGTTTGCGGACGGCGATCTTCGAAACACAAATTGGCGACCTGCCCGATCACCGGATCACATCTTCGTTCGGCGTGACGGAAATCGAGCCGGATGACACGGCTGTCACCGTGCTTTCACGTGCCGACAATGCGCTTTATATCTCAAAGGAATCGGGCCGAAACCGGACGACAGCGCTGACGCGGGCCTTGGCGAAGAGCCAGGTCGATGTCGAAGCAGAGCCAGCCGCCGACAACTCGCCTTCGCAGCAACTCACCGAAACGTTCGATGCTTGCGTCGCCGCCGACATGATTGTTTACAAGTTGGGCGGATTTATCGACGATCATCGTGCACGGCTCATCGAAGTGAAGCCGGAATTCGTCAAGATGCAGGTCGGGCGACGTGGTTTGCTTCCTTTCTGGGGCAGTCGCGACGATCGCCGTCCGGTGTTGCTCGAGATCAAATTCGGCGACGGCCAGTCATCGCGCGGTCACGGCGCAAAGAAAACGGCCGCCCAGACGAAGATGACAGTCAGCGTGCAGCCAATCGGCTGGATTCGCGATCAGCAGCAGATCGAACAGCGTGCCCGCCGGGTCATTAAGGACTTGCGATCGTACTTCGTCGCAAATTGATGTCGTCGAGGCTGCGTAGTCGGTGTTTGTAGAACATGCACGCGCCCAAATCAAAGTCTCAAGAGCCGCGTAGCGGCGCGAAAACCCAAACCGACAGCTTGCTGTCGAATAACTGTACAGTACGACCTTCGACAGCAAGCTGTCGGTTTGGGGTCACGGACTCGCTCCGCTCGCCTCTGGCATGCTCGCAAATCCTCTATCTGTTAGCGAAATCGCCGCTCCCCTTTCCATTGTAGGCGTTTCCCTTTATAATCCTGTGCCTTATCAGGATCGGAAGCAAACGACACAACGAGTTGAGCGGGAAGACTGTTTATCATGGCAAAGACCCAACGGAAGCTGAAAAAAGCAAATCACGGTCGCCGGCCGGCGAGTTCGAAAGCCCGCAAAGAAAAGCGGAAGAAGTTCAAACTCTAAGCCGCTGCCGCAGCGCCCGCTCCGCGTGGCGTTCAAAATGAAATAAAGCCCACGGGATGCATCCCGTGGGCTTTTTGTTGTGCGCCGTCGCAAAATAGCCGCTTGTGGTTTCAGACGGCCACGTATCAAACGGTCTCCGAGGATTGCCGTTCGCGATGGCTCCACCACAGGTCTTTCGGCAGGCAACCGATGAACATGATTGTGACTTGGCTGAGCACGAAGATTAACAGTGTCAGCAGCACACCTTGTGTGAAACCATAGGAATGCAGGCCGACGCCCAGTTCGTTGACGCCGAACCACGACCAGGCGGTGACGACGTTGCCGAAGATGGCCAATACGGCCAATCCGCGTTCTTTCACCATGCCGCCCCACCGTGCATGCAGTACTAATGCATTCCACAGCACGATGATGAGTGCGCCGTTTTCTTTAGGATCCCAGCCCCAGAATCGACCCCAGGAGTCGTCGGCCCACAGTCCACCAAGCACCGTCCCCACAAAACTGAACAGGATGGCGAAGCAGAGCGTGCCGTAAATCATACGGCCAAGGTCTCGCCCCATCTTGGGTGACATGGTGGGTGTGGCGAATCCAAACACGACATACAGAACGCCGATGAGGCCGGCAGCGAATGTTGTTGCGTAGCCCAGTGTAATACTGGTGACGTGCGTGGCCAACCAGAATTGTGTGTCGAGGACCGCCTGTAAAACCGTAAATGTGTCGCCGTCGCCAGCCAGCAGATGCGCTATCCATAGCGTCGCAAATCCAGCGACGGATGACAGAATGTTGCCGATGCCGATGCGGAAGATCATCTCCACCACCAGCCCCAGCACCACGCATCCCCAGCCAATGAAAATGGCCGACGAATACAAGTTGGTGACCGGCGGGCGACCGGAAATGTAGATTCGCGAGACAAGCGCGAATGTGTGCAACAGCAGCGTGAAGGAAATGATTCCCGTCGAAGCATTTCTCACCGGCCGCCACCAATCCACTCCCAAGCCGGCCAACAAGAAGGCCACACAGCCCAGTATGAAAGCGAAGAGGTACATCAGAATGGAATAGAAGAACGGTTCAAAGTAATTGAAGAATGCTTCGAAACGCGTCCTCGAAACTGACGTTAAATTGAGATCGGACGAGTTGCCGAGCAGATTCTGGTACTTTTCGACCGAACTATTGAACTCGTCGGCGTCGCCGAGCGTGTAGGCGACAAAGATGTCCTGCAAAGCCAGTGTTGGCGCATTCGGATTCTCGTCGAAAATCGCCTGGCGGGAAAAGTCGTTCAGCCACGCCATCGCGTACGATTCCCACTCCTTACGTTCTTTCCCCCAGCCGGGTGGGATCTCGTCACTCTTTCGCATAGCTGGATTGACCGGCACCAACAGCGGCGGCGAAAACTTCTGTAGAAAGTCCTGACGGCCTCGCGCTTCAGCAAACGCCTTGCGGAAATCGTCGAACGCCTGCGGGTTTTGTTTGAGTTCCTCTACCTTCGGCAAGCGGGGCAATCGCGGCAGACGGAACGACTCGACCAGCAGCGTAAACGTGCGGACTCGCGTATCGAGTTCCAGGATTTTTCGCTGATAGGTGCTGAGCTTCTCCGGCGTTTCCTTGCTCACCGTTTGAGCCAACTTCGCCTGTTCTTCCAACTTGTGCCGCTGATCGCGGAATTCATCAACGGCATACCGGTACCCGTCGCGGCGGGGCAATCCCAACGTGTCGAGGACTTCGAGATTCTCGATGCGGAAGACCTTGTGCATTTCGGCCCGATCGGGTCGGGCGATGATGTCGAGCAGCCAACGGATTGCCAACTGTTTTTCGTTGACCTGCTCATCGACGAAGAGGCCGATCTGCTCGCGGTCGTCGTCTGTTTGTTTGCCGATGAGTTCGATCAGTTTATCAACGTCGAAATCGACCGAGTTGAGGTCGGCTTTGCTGAGTTTCGGCCAACGCCGCTGGATGTCACGCGTGATCTCCGGCCAGTTTTTACGCAATTCGTCATCCGTCATGCGGCCGTAAAATGTCTGACGATTGGAAATTACCCGCAGCGCGTTTCGAGCCAACGTGTCGAGCGGCTTTTGCCGACCTTGATACACGACTGGAATTTGCCCAAACGCATACAGGTCCATGCCGTCGTCGGCCTGTTTGGGAGGGCGGGACTTGCTGCCGACGTATAACGCACAGACAAACACGATGACCAACGGAAAAATCCAGGCCAGCGGCCCTGTTGTTTCGCCGAGCAAAGATCCGCCGGCCTTTTGCTTTCGTTTCACGCGGCGGGCGACAGCCTTTTGTTCCTTAGCAACCTTTCGTGCCGCCGCCACATGGGCAGTCGCTGCGGATGAGGCTCCGGCAGTCGGCTGTAATTCATCGTTCGCATCGAATGACGGCTCGGCTGCTTTTCGTTCCTTCTGCTGACGATTGATAAACCGAATGAGAATGAACAAGAAATGTGCCAACATTCCCGTCGCAACAATCATGCAGGAGACGTAAGGAATCATCCAGCCGCCGTTGGTTACCACGGAAAGCGAGGTCGATTCTTCGCCGGTGTAGGGGTCGGGAATGTAGCTGCTCTGGTAGAAAGTTTCGCCGGCAAACCGCAGGGGATTGTTCATCCAGATACGAATATCGGAACGTTTGACGTTACGGGATGGGTCGTCCAGCGAAATGAATGACGAATAATCCCGCGGGCGGTCGGTGCCAATGTAGTCTTCTTTGCGGACGTCATCCAACCGCATCGTGTACGGTTTGTAATCCCGCTTGAATCGCAGTGAGAGTGCCACCTTTTTGCCGTCGATGTCAATTTGCTGCGGCAGTTGACCGGAAAAACGCACCTGGACGAAATTCCGCAGATGGCTGGTGTGAATCGGGCTGTCGAACCAGATGCTGACCAGATACGTCCCCAGGTCGGTTTTACCGTCCTTTGAGGTCAGCTTCAGGTAGGCAGACGACAGGTCGAGTTGGCCGCCGGTGTCGGCACCGGTTCCGGCACGGACTTCGTCGGCAATCAACTCGGTACCGGCACCGGCGGTTGCCAGGTTTTTCTCCTGCGGACCGGCACGGCGGACATCGGCGTTTCGGATGAACTTGACGACCTCGATGTTGAAGGGGAGTTGGTCGTTGGAAATTGTCCCACCGTCCAAAAAAACGGGTTCGGGAATGACGGTGGCGCGAACGTTGTCCGGGTCGGCAAGATCGACGACGGCCAACTCAATCTTTCGTACGTCGCGAACGAAGTTGACCGATTCGCCTTCACGAATCCACATCTGCCCTTCGACAGCTGTCATGGCAACCTGCACTTCGCTGAACATCATCAGGCCGATACCCGCATGCAGCAGCACGATGCCGGCCCGCTTCTTGAACACTATCGCGCATCCGGCCAACAGCACCAAGCCTGCCGCTGCGCCCTTCATCAGCTGCCACAGAATCCGCAGCGATGGCCCGTCAAGGGCGGCTTCACTGCCGCCGATGATTGTGTAGAAGAAGACTGCCCCCAGGATTCCGGGAACGAGCCCCGCCAGTTCCAACAGCCAGAGTTCCGATTTCGTGCGTGTGATCATCCAGAAAAATCCGCCCACCGACGCCAGAAACGCCAGGCCCAAGGCACCCTTCATCAAGACCCATAGCAGCGACCAATCGCCCCAGATCGACTCTTGCACGCCCCCCTTGTTCGAGCCGCTGAAAATGACAGCCGCCGTCACCAGAACGCCGATGCCGATGACACCGAGCCCAGCCCACAACCGATTGCCCCTGGCCTGCGGCTTGAAACGTAATCCGTGGGCCGCCAGCAGGTTGATTGCCATCAGGCCGCCGATGAGCGTCCCACCGGGAAAGGGAAACCCGCCCGACACCTGGGGCTTGCTGGGGAAGAACGACGGAGGCAGAAAGTCCTGAAACTCAATCCAGGCGAAGCCGAAATTCGGCCACAACGGCACGCGAAAATACTCAGCGACGACCAGCCAGATATCTTTGCGATGCTGCGCCAGCGTGCCGGCGAGCACCAGAACAATTGCCATCGCGAACAACGCGACCGTCAACTTCAGCGAAGCCAGCCCCTGGAAAAACTTAAGGACAACCTGGCCGAAGTTGCGGACTTCGACGGTTTCGCGCTCGATTGTTTCCAGCAACGATTCCCGAGGAACGGATTCAGTCGACATGGTCGGCTCCGCTGTAGTGCAGACGCGCGGTCTGTTGTGTTTGTGACGGGAACGACCGCGAATGGTCGATTCCGCTGAAGGTGACCGATCGAATCGGTCACGCGAGGTCTTATTTGAATTTCACTGATTTGACGAACGCTTCGAAACGCCCCTTCTCGGCGGCGGCCAACTCGATATCGCCTTGCAATTTGAAGAACCACGCGCTTCCTGCACGTTCGACGATGACCGCCAGAATGGTTTGCTTCTCGCCAACCAGTTCGGCCAGGTGTCCTTCATTTCCATCGACTGTGATCGCTTTGAGTTCCTTGTCCAATTCGGCCTGCTTCATCTCAGCCAGTCCGATTTGCCCCCGCCAGCGATTGACGTTGGCCAACACACCGCTTGGCGGAAACCGGAACACGGTGATCAATGCCGTCTTGTCGCCGTCGGAAACGTTAAATGCGGCCAGACGTAGCGCCGATATCTTGCCTTCTTTCCAGCCGTCGGGAGTGTTGTAAGAAATTGGCGATGGGCCGGCTCCCGTGTTTGCGGCTGGTCGTCCCGGTACCGTCGCGGTGCCCGAGTTGCCTCGGTTTGCCATTGGGCCGCCAGCGAACGGTGGGTGTCCTTCGCGATTGCTGGTGGGAACTTCTCCGGTGAGGTCCATCACGATGGCCTCTGCGCCTTTTTGAAGCTTGACTCTTTCAATATTGTCGGTCAGCTTGTCGCTCGTAATCGGTTGCAGCCGAAGTTGCCCCCGCCAGCGGTTCAAATTCTCAAGGATCGCCCCATCACCCCCGCCGGCCATTGTCCCTAGTGGAATGACGCTCATTTCCAATGCGGGCTGGTGGGTTCCCACGTGAAATGTCTCCAGCCGAAGCCCCTTCTTTCCCTGCGGACTCCAGCCGCTGGGAGCCGTCCACTGGGGTGTCCCCCCGGAAAGTTGTAATGAACCAACAAACGTTTTGAACTCTTCTTCATGCTTGGCGACGGCATCGACCGGCCCGAGCAGTTTGAAGAACCAGGTTTGTTTACCGTCTTCGACCATCGCCACCAGCATGCGGGCCGGGTTCAACGTGACGTTGCCCGGCAAGGCCGATGCTCCAGCTCCGTGTTCGCCAGCGACGGGAACCGGGGGATCGTTCGTAATCCCGGCACTCGCAGTTGGAACGGGATAGGATGTGATTTGATCACCATCGCCACAGCCGGCGAGTGACACAAGACCAGAAACCAGGCAAATGCCAACAGCAGCAGGACAGAAATTCCGCATTTCAATCATCCTTGTTGGGCGGGAATGGCGGGATGTTCGGTCACTGGGGGCCGAACGGCGCGGGCGGCGGGTTGCCGTTTTGAGGTAAGTTTCGCGGCCTGCTGGCTTCGCACGAATCGACCAGCCGCAGGGGCGATGGCTGCGGGCATCGCAATAAACACGCACTGCACCAACAGGTTAGGGCGATTTTCGTTGTCATATTATATCCAATTCCGGGCTATTGCTAAAGCCGAATCGGCCAACAATGACAAGGTCACCCGACTCTCCCAACCTCATCATTATAGGCACCTTCCCCAGAAAAGGTACATCGTGATCATCGTTTCCACCGTCCCGGCAGTCAATGGACCACAAACGGGCAAGTTTGGGCGTTCTGTGTCGTGACGAAAATGCTCTCTTCTATAGCGTTCCGGAGTCTATGACGTTCCAGAGTATTCGTGACGGGAGAAAAAGATGATGCCGGCCAGCAGCGTCGCGAGGGCAATCAACCAGAGGGCGGGCATTGCCGTGGCAGCGGAGATCGGCAGGTACATGGCCTCGTCGTGGTGTCCTGCAGGTCCCAGCCCAAAAATCGCAGCAGAGTCGAAGATCAGGCACTCGGTGTAGAAGGAAACCGCCACCCGCTTCACAATGCCTGGCATACTGCCGACAAAATTCTCCAGGAACAACGCGTAGGCAAATCCGACAATTGTCGCCCTGCGGAACATCACCCCGAACAGATGAAACAGTCCAACGTAAGCCAGCGTCGAAGCCATCACCGTTGGCCAGACGATGGCCAATGTTTGTTGCCCCGGGTCGCCGACGACCTGACACAGCAAGATCAGACCGCCCATCGTCCACAGCAGCGCCAATACTAACGAAGAAAAGAATTTGGCCACGTAGACCATCGGTCGAGGCAACGGTGAGAGCAGCAGGTAGGTCAACGTCTGGTCCTCGCGTTCGCTGGCAATGCTGGCGGTTGCGTAGCAGAGGCAAAAAATGGGCAACAGAAACGACGTGTAAACCGGAATCAGGATCTGCGAAATGAACTCCTCGGGCGTTCGCCCCCGCCGCATCGACCATGCCAGTGCCACCATGAGGGCAAATCCCAGCAGCATGGCACTGACGATCGTCTGTCGTGACCGGAACAATCGACGAAACGACACGACGGCCAGACAAACCGAACCGCTCAGCCCGCCACGCCAAATGCTTGTATCGGCTTGAATCACCTGCTGTTTCCCTTCATCTTATCTCTTGACTGCACTCACTGCCCAGCCTGTCGCAGCAGATAGTCAAATACCGCTTCCGTCGAAGCATCGACGACTTCCAGTCGCTCGATTTCGTAATCGTCTTCGGCTGCCATCTTAGCCAGTGCGGGGAAGAATTCGCCCGGGCGTTCCACTTCCAGCAACAGGCTCTGCGGCGGTTCGAGTTGCACGCCGCGAACGGCATCCAGCCGCAACATTTGACCCGCCAATTCGCGCGGCGACTTGGCGTCGATACGCACTTTGAGTGGGTGATCTTCCAGCATCTCGCGAATTTCTTCGAGAGTACCCGCGGCGAGCATACGCCCACGGCAGATAAACATCACCTGATCGGCCAGCGTATCCATTTCATCCAGAATATGGCTCGAAATGAGAATTGCCTTTCCCGCATCGGCCAACTGCCGAAAGACACGCACCAATTGTGCACGACCGACCGGATCGACGCCGTTCAGCGGTTCGTCGAGTACGACGACATCCGGGTCGTGGACAATGGCCTGCGCCAGTTTGATTCGCTGCCGCATTCCTTTGGAGTAGGAACCAAGTTTTCGGTCGGCCCGGTCCGTCATTTCAACCTGCTGCAGAACCGCTTCGCTGCGTTCATGAGCATCGCTACGCCGATATCCGCGTAGCCGCGCCATGAACCGCACGAAGGCGCGGCCCGACATTTCTTCGTAAAACGCATCGGCATCGGGGCAATGGCCAATGTGAGACCGGGCGGCAGCAGACCATGCCGACACTTCCTGCACACGCACTTCCCCCAGACTGGGACGCAGCTGCCCCGTCAACAGCTTGATGAGCGTACTCTTACCCGCACCGTTCGGGCCGACCAGACCAGTGATCCCCGGACGCAGCGCAAAGCTGACGTCGTTCAACGCAATCACCGCCCCGTACCATTTCGAGACACGGCGGAAGGTGCAAAGTGACGGTGTTTCATTCACGGCCGACCCTCGTTCTAATATCGAGCAATGAAGCGATAATTCAGTGCCGGACGTCTCGTAG
>CAUZOL010000239.1:0-10687 GCA_963581435.1 Planctomycetota bacterium | reverse complement strand
AACTCGTCACGCAACTGCATGACAAGCGAGATCAACTGATCCCGATCGAGTTCCATCTCCGGCACCCTGTCCATGCCGGAGTCTTACCAAATTCTCGAATCTGCGCCAGCATCTGTTTTGCAGAATGAACATCCACGGTCGGTGCGGGGCTGTTTCTCACTCTGCCGTTGCTTAGTTGGGGCGGCAGTTTTACGTGGGAAGAGTACGGCGAATGGACAATGAACTTGGCGCTGATTGTGTTCCTGGTGGAGAGCACACTGCTGGCCTCGAATGTGTTTCGGCAGGAGGTGAAATGGAAGACGTGGCCCAGTTTGGTGATGCTGCCTGCGTCGCTGGCGGAGGTGGCCTATTGCAAAATTGCCGGCTGCTTGTTTGGTCTACTGCCGGCGGTTGCCTGGTTCTGTTTCGGCGCTCTGTGTGCCCCGGAATCTCTGTTGGAGTTCTTTGCAGAGGCGGTGGACGAACCGGTGTTCTATTTCATGGCGATGCATTACGTCGTGTTGCTGCACCTGGCGGCCTTCCTGTCGCTGTTCGTCAAGTGGATGGCCTTCCCGTTGGCGTTCGGCCTCGTATTTATGACAAACTTCTGTTGCATCTGGACAATGCAGGAAATGGGATCTGGCGGCAACGGTGACGGATCGGCCGTCGTGATGATTTTTCTGGGAGGCTTCGCGGTGATTGTGTTGCACATCGCCACCGCCGTCAGGCTGCATGTGCTGGCCTGCCGGTAGCGTGGATCAAGGAAAAAGTAAAAAGGCAAAAGGAAAAAGTTTGGAGGAAGTCGGAACTCAAGAATGTTGTGACGCGTCTCAATCTGGGGATGCGGTCAAGTTTCTTGAGTGGTTTTCGTGTGGTCGGTGTTTTTCGTGATTCAAAACACTCGGTTGGGCCGCAGAAATTCCCGGGTTTTTTCCTTTTTACTTTTGCCTTTTTTCTTGTTCAGTAGCCCGCATCGGTCGATTATTATATCAGCCGGTATTGATTTGTTTGGTGGATTTGTTCAGACTGCAGGTGTGAGAAAAGCATTGTGACGTTCCTGTGCTGTGTTTCGACACTACAGGAACGACGTGAATACTGTTCGAGCCGATAGAGGAGTCTGCCCATGTTGTCGTTCAATGGATCCAATGGAAGCCGGTATTGCGATGGCGTTCGACGGCGAGACTTCCTCAAAATTGGTGCGCTCGGCATTGGCGGTTTGACGTTGGCCGACGTACTCAGGGCCGAAGCGGAAGCGGGCGTCGGCAAGTCACAAAAGGCGATCATTAACATCCACCTGGGTGGTGGCCCGACGCATCTGGACATGTTCGACCTCAAGCCCGAGGCTCCCAAAGAGTACCGTGGCGAGTTCACGCCGATTGCGACGAACGTGCCGGGAATGGATATCTGCGAACACATGCCGCGGTTGGCAACGATGGCCGACAAGTTCGCGGTGATCCGTTCGCTGGTTGGCTCGAACGCCGGCCACAGCAGTTTTCAGACGCACACCGGTTTCAACACACGCAGTCTGACGGCCATCGGCGGTCGGCCGTCGATTGGAGCGGTGATTGGAAAAATCCGCGGATCGATCGATGGTGCTCCGCCATTCGTCTCGTACAACGGTGGCAGCGCTGGATATTTGGGTGCGACCCACCAACCGTTTACACCCAACGGACGCGGTGCGGCATTGGCCAACCTGCGGTTGGAACGCAGCTTGTCTTCGGCCCGCCTGACGGATCGTTCGGCGCTGCTGAGTCAGCTTGACCGCATTCGCCGCGATGTGGACGTCCACGGGCAAATGGTTGCGATGGACAGTTTCACGCAGACGGCCATCGACGTTGTCACCTCGGGCCGCGTTGCCGACGCACTCGATTTGAAGAAGGAAGACCCGCGGACTGTCGCACGGTACGGTAAGGGCGGCAGCACGGTTTTGACGGCTCGCCGACTGATTCAAGCGGGCGTCCGCGTCATTACGATGAACGCATTCGGCGGTTGGGACACGCACAGCAACAACTTCAAGACGCTCCGCGATCGCAACCTGCCGCAGGTCGATCAGGCAATGAGTGCATTGCTGGAAGACCTGGAACATCACGGCATGCTGGATGATGTCACAGTGGTAATGTGGGGCGAATTCGGCCGCACGCCGCGCGTCAACGCTCGCGCCGGCCGCGATCACTGGCCGCGTCTCTCCATGGGCTTCATCGCCGGTGGCGGAATTCGAGGCGGTACGGTCATCGGCTCATCCACCCGCAACGGTGATACGGCCAAGGATAACCCGGTACATTTCCAGGACGTGCATGCGACCATGTACCACAACATGGGCGTCGATCTGCACACACAGCAGTTCATCGACCCCGCCGGTCGCCCGCAGTACATCCTGGAACACCTCGACCCGATTAAAGAACTGGTTTGACGTTTCAGTGAAGCGCCAATCCGCAGCCAGCTAACTCAGAAAAGACGCCGCGAAAACTCGCGGCGTCTTTTCTTTTTTGTTGCCGATGCCTACGCTGGGGAAACGCAGCCCGTCAATTAAGATTGGCTGCAGCGTTAATGCGTGCCAAGGGCGTCTCGCCCTCTTCGTTGATGGGTGCCACTGGCGTGTCGCCAGTGTTTGCCGCGCCGCACTGGCGACACGCCAGTGGCACCCCAATCCGACCATCGACACTTTTCAGCAGCGGAACATCAAACATGACAGCGCGTATCGGCATTGTGACCGTTTCCGACCGGGCCAGTCGGGGCGAGTATGAAGACCGTGGCGGGCCGGCCATTCGCGAATATCTCGATAACATTCTCACCTCTGAATGGGAACCCGTCGCCCGCGTGATTCCCGATGAGCGACCGCAGGTGGAACAGACGCTCCGCGAACTCTGCGACGACGAAGGCTGCTGTCTGGTCATCACGACCGGCGGCACCGGGCCGTCGCAGCGCGACATCACACCCGAAGCCACCGAAGCCGTCTGCGAAAAGATGATGCCCGGCTTCGGAGAACTGATGCGGACCGTCTCACTCCGCGCCGTCGCGACGGCCATTCTCTCCAGGCAAACGGCCGGCATCCGCGGCAAGTCGCTGCTGCTGAATCTACCGGGTCAACCCAAAGCCATCGGTGAATGTCTCGACGCCGTCTTCCCCGCCATCCCCTACTGCATCGACCTGCTGGAAGGCCCATTCCTGACGACCGACGAATCAAAACTCGTCGCATTCCGCCCAAAGAAAAAATGACCCGGTCCACACTCCGCCGGACAGAGGTTCGTAGTGACCGCATTCATGCGGTTCGATTGCTTCCCTGACCGCCGCCCCGGTTCGATCAAAAAGAGGCGATGAACCGGGCCACTACAGACCTCAGTGACTCGATAAATCGCCTCACTTCACCGACTTAACAAACTGCTGATACACATCAGCCACGCCTGCCGACTTGGTGTCGCCAGCGTGGATGTACAGGCCGTAACGCAGGTTGAGTTCGGCTTTGGGCTTCACTTCCTCCGGGGCGGCTTCGCTTGCGCCGCGGGTGTATGCTTTTTCGCCAAACGGGTTGATGGAGAACAAACCGTAATTGCGTACGTGATACCGCGACGGGCGGAAGTTTTTGGGGTGGTCGAACAGTGTGACGCCGAAGGTCTTGCCATCGATGTCGCCGTAGTAGTCGATCCAGGCAGACCGCTTGCCCCAGCAGTTGGCGGTGTCTTTCAGTCCTTCGGCATTAACAACGTGTCCGCCCTCATTTTCCCGCATCGAGTTGACCATGCGGAAACCGAACAAGCCTTCCTTGGTGTCTTCAAACGTTGCCGACTCTGCGCCGGCGGTGAAGGTGATGTCGTAGGTCATCAGCCGGTTGGCGTAAATGCCGATGACCGTTGTTTCGGTCACCACCGGTTTGCCGTCGTCTCCCAACCAGTCGTTGACGACCAGCAACTTGGCCGGGTTCCCTTTGGCGGTCAGCGGTTTGACGGTGACGTTCTTGATCTTCCCTTTTTCCGCCCAGAAGCGGATTTTGTTGACTTCATCGACTGCGACCCAGACGCCCTTGTGGTGCGGGTGATCGTCGCCTTTTTTCTCGATGTCGCGGGTGAGAATGGTGCCGCCCGGTCCGCGCACGGGATACATGAACGGCTTGGGCAGTTTGCTGCTGAAATTGAAGACGGCAAATGGTTCGCCGCCAATTTGAATGTCTACTGTGTCGCCGTTCTTCTTCAACTCAACGGTAGTATCGCCGGCTATCGCAATACTTGAAAACAAAAGCACAAGGACGCTCGTCGAAAGGATTCTCACAGTTGGCTCCTCTTTTTATCGTGGGCACATTCCAGCCCGCAGCGCGAGCAAGGGAACAGTAGGTAGGTATCGATGGATGTATTATTCCATAGTACCGGAGTGACTGCCCGAGTCGAGTCAAATGCGGTATAAATGCCAGCCGAAGCCGCTTTGGGTGTGAACGATTCGACAAGGAATTACGGGCGATAGACAATGAAATCGAAGGAACGACGGCTGACGCCGTATCCGCCAGTGTCGCGCGCACGGCAACCCATGTCCGGCGCCGGCGGTGCGGGCAGTGGGTGGGAGATGTCCATTTTCGGCGACCTGACTGAAAAGCACGCCGAGTTGATCGGCCACCTGTTGGACGTACCCCGCCGCAGTCACGGCATCATTTATTTCGACTCGTGCGGCGGCAGCGCATTTGTCGGGCTGTCGTTGGCAAGCCTCATCAAATATCGCGGACTCGATGTGAAGGGCGTGGTGGCCGGGGAATGTTCCTCGGCAGCACTGTTGCCGTTTGCTGCCTGCAACAAGCGATATGTCACGCGGCATTCTTCCATGTTGTTTCACCCCATCCGCTGGCAGAGCGACGAGAACGTGCGGATGGAAGAAGCGGAGGAATGGGCGCGGCACTTCCGGGTGATGGAAGACGACATGGACGATTTGTTGTCCCGGCTGTTCGACTTTCCCCGCGAGAAGCTCGATGCGTGGACGCGGCCCGGCCGATTCGTCAGCGGCGAAGAAGTCGTCGCCGCCGGTCTGGCAAAAATGATCGACCTGTTTTCCGGCGACGTCTGGAAGCAGATCGAATCGGCGAAGTAGGGAATGTACGCCGCAAGTATGCGGGGCTTCGGTACAGAGCATGGGGATGCTTAGTAGGACCAGTCGATGAATAGTTGTCGCATTTGCAGGACGATCGTCTTATCTTGTCAATCCGCGGTTGACGGGTGCCACTGGCATCCAGCCCGTCGCTCAAGATTCGATGCGGGACCAGCATGCAGCCTCATCGGCCGAATGATCATGCTGACGTGCCTTCTCTTGATCAACCCTGCCGGGCCAAGTCGCATTGCCGCAGGCGAAAGTGAGCCAAGTGATGTGGACTCAGCATTCGAGTTGTCCGAGCCGCGCACGTATCGTCTCAAGTTGACGTTTCGCGTGGAATCGAAGGGAGCCGCGTTGCGGAACGTGATGGTGACCGGGCCGGTACCCATCGATTGGCGTGAGCAGCACGTCAAGTTGATTGAGGAACGCAAGCCAGCCGGTGTGACGACGCGCGTGACGCAATTTCCCGGGCAGGCGGCGATGCTGGTCATCCGGATTCCGGCAGTGTCGGCGGGAGGCTCCGCCACCGTCGAGCGAGTTTATGCAGTGACTCGGTATCAGGTTCGATTTCGTGGTGACCCGAAATCATTGCGAGTGCCGGAAAAACCGTCCCGCGAATTGCGGAAGTTTCTCGGCTCGGCACCTGGCGTTGAAGTGACTGACGGCAAGGTCCGTCGGCTCGCGAAGTCGCTCATCAAACAAGAAGCCGACGCGTGGTCGAATGTTGCAGCAATTCACAAGTGGGTTCGCAGCAACGTCAAATATCGAGCGATGGCGTTTCGCGGTGCAGAGTTTGCGCTGGAGAAGAAGGTCGGCGATTGCGAGGACATGACTGCATTGTTTGTTGCGCTGTGTCGTTCGTCTGGCATTCCCGCGCGAACGGTGTGGATTGAAGGTCACGCCTATCCGGAGTTCTATCTGGACGACGCTGCGGGGAAGGGTTTTTGGATTCCAGCGCAGGTTTCCGGTCCGGCATGGTTTGGCCGCATGGCCGAGTATCGCCCGATTCTGCAGAAGACCGACCGCGTGCGCGATCCAATTCGCGGCCGCTATGTGCGGTACGTTCCACAGACGGCCCGCGCGAGTGGTGGTGCGCCGCGATTGAGCATCTCGCGCAGCATGTCGATCAATGAGAAAACCCAGACTGAACCGAAACGCTGACTCGCGTTGTGGTCAGTTTTCAGCCGAATCTTCATTGGCCGGGCCGACGTGATAACCAAGCGCGAGAATTAGTTTGATGGTTTCGATCGCCGTGTTGCGATCGTAGTCCTGCTCCGACTCCGACAGTTCTTCGTAGGCGACGAGACCGGGGTGTGTCAGTTCTTTGTCGTCGCGTTGACTCCCGAATCGCCAACCCTCGGCCATCCGCTGACGCGCCCACACCTCGTGTGTATTCTTCGCCAACCGTTCGGTCAGTAGCTTGATGTCCGCGTCCAATTCGATGTGCGACGTGTCGATTGGACTGGGTTCGTAGGACATGGGCGGCTCTTTGGGCGAAACAAATAGAGATGATCGATGTGACGGGGCGGAATATCGCGGTGTTGAATACCTGTCTGGCATTGTAGATCGCCATTGCCCACCTGCCAGCCCAGTTTGCCGAAATCAACTGACCGATACGGCAAGTGAATCAGCACATACCACATGCAAATTGTGTGGGCCGTGAACGAAAGGAGTGGCGAATCGGCAATTCGTGATGAGGAAAGAGCTTATGTCTCTGGGCAGACGTGTTGCCGCTGCTTGGCGTGAAGTGGGACAACCGGATCGACTCTCACAAATTGCCACAGTCTCCGGGATACTCTATAATGGGTGGTTGAATTGTTGTGCCGATTTTGGCGACGGATTGCGTTGTGTGGCGGGCCGGGATTGTGTTTTGGGCGTTCGTATCGCCGATGTAGAAGTAACAAGGCTTTACAGCCGAGTGAGTCTATCCGCAGGGATGCCGTGTCATGCCACTCAAGACCGAGACGGTTGAAGAGCCGACGCTCAATCTGACCCCGATGATCGACATCGTGTTCCTGTTGATCATTTTCTTCATGGTCGGTACGCAGTTTGCGCAGATGGAGCGGCAGTACGATATCGAACTGCCGACGGTTTCTGTCGCGCCGCCGTTGACCAGTTTGCCGGACGAGATCGTGATCAACGTGCGCCGCAACGGCGACATTATCCTGAAGGCGGAAACGCTGACGCACGGCGAATTGCGACTCAAACTGCGCGAAGCCAAACGAAACTACTCCGACCAGGCGGTTGTGATCCGGGGCGAAGGGAACGGCGAGTACCAGCATATTGTCAATGTGCTGTCGATTTGTCATGAAGAAGACATCGATTCGATTTCGCTGGCCCACCGTCTGAAGTCCGAGGGCGAATGATGCTCGAGTTTGTGCAAAATCTGTTGTCCTGGCTGTTCAGCCACATGATGCTGATCGCGTGGGTCGGGCTATTGGGAAGCCTGTTTTTCGCGACAGTACATTTGCTGACAATGCTGGTGACCAGTTGGGGCGACCGGAAAGCGTCGTCGAAGTCGCTCATTTGCTCGCTGCTGCTTCATCTCTGCTTTGCTCAGGGCATCGTGTTCGTCAACGCGCCCAGCGCATCGCCCGATGAAACCGAAGCGGTCGTTGAAGAGAAAACTCGCATTCGCAGCGTCAACTTCGAGACCGAACAGAAAAGCGAACTCGAAGACATCGGCAACACTCCCGTGTGGGACAAGCCGCCGGAAACCGTCGAGATGGAATTGGCACGGCTGGAGCGAATGCCGCTGGATCTGAAACCGACAATCAGTCCCGAACGAACGCCGGAAAAACAATTCCTGCCCGATGTGAATCTACCGCAAGTCCCTAGTACGCCCGATCGTCCCGTCGCAATCCCCAAGCCGGAAGACCGCGGGGCGAAAGGACCGGTGATTGAAGCCGCCAAGCTGATGAAGGTCGAAGAGCCGACGGCTGAAGCGCGACAGGAAGTCATCATTCCTTCGCCCAATCGTTCGCGGCAGGAGCAGGCGCGAACACCTTCAACCGAAGACACGCAGCCGACGACCCGTCCCACGCGGAGAGACGTCGATCGCGTTCGCCCGCAACTGGATTCCCCGGTGTTGCTTGCGTCGGTCGATGCCGATCTCGATCCGCGTTCGCTGTTGAAGCGAGGACCGGTTGCCGACTCGATTGAGCGTCGTGTCGGACCGGCACCAACGGGTGCGCTGTCGAATGCGATTGGTGAAGCAACCGACGACTCGCCCAGTGGGCCAACGGACGGAGGCGGCAATGCCTCGCCGGCACGTTCGCGGCTCGCAGCACGCTCACCAACATCGGTGAAGGACGGCGCAATCGGACGCTATCGTCCCGACAGACAGGCACGAACGCCGCGGCCCGAATTGGGACCATCCATCGACGTTCGCATTGGTTCATCGGCCATCATTCCCCGCGGCGGTGCCGTCCCCAATGTCAGGCGTCCGAACTTCAATGCCGACCGAATTGGTCCGCGTGCCAGTTTGCCTTCGACCTATCAGGGCCGAGATCGCAGTCAGCGAAACAAGATTGTGCTGAAGGCGGGAGGAACGGAATCATCGGAGCGGGCTGTCGAGTTGAGCCTGCGGTGGTTGGCGTCGCATCAAACGGCCGCGGGTTACTGGGACGCCGACCAACATGGATCCGGCCAGGTGAAAGTGGACGAGCAAGGGGTTGATCGTCGATATGCCGGCAAGAATGCCGATGCCGGGATTACCGGGCTGGCCGTGCTGGCGTTTCTCGCCGCCGGCTACACACACGAAGAAGGCGAGTATGCCGGCAACGTCGAACGCGCATTATTGTGGCTGGTTCGGCAGCAGGCCGAAAACGGCTATCTCGGCGGCCAGGCTTCGCATTATGCCAAGCACTACTGTCACGCCATGGCCACCTATGCGATGGCAGAAGCCTATGCACTGCAGAGCGACCCAACAACCGACCTGCGACTGCGCGATCCGATTCGTCGCGCCGTCGGCTATATCATCAGCAACCAAAATCCTGAAGACGGCGGCTGGCGGTACCTCAAGGGACAAATCAGCGACATGAGCATGTTCGGCTGGCAATTGATGGCGCTGAAAAGCGCCGAACTGGCCGGCATTGCGGTTCCCAGCGATACCAAACAACAGATGGTGAAATTCCTCAAGGCTCGCAGTCTCGGTCAGAACAAAGGCCTGGCTGGTTACCGCGAAAATGAACCTCCTTCGCCAACAATGACGGCAGAAGCCCTCTTCTGCAAACAAATGCTTGGCCAGCGCCGTGAGAATCGGGCGAGTACCGAAGCGGCATCCTACCTGCTGCAAAATCTGCCGCGACGCTCCCGCTGGAATCTGTATTACTGGTACTACGGCAACCTCTCGATGATCCAGTACAACGGCAAAGCATGGCGCGATTGGAACGCGGCCGTCCGCGACGTGCTGGTCGCCGAACAAGTCACCAAGGGTCCGAACATTGGTAGCTGGGACCCCAAAGGTCCGTGGGGTCCATACGGCGGACGGGTCTATTCGACGGCAATGGCCGCATTGTGCCTGGAAGTTTATGCCCGGTATCTGCCGCTGTATCAAATCGGCGACCGCGATGCGAGCAGAACGCGGCGATAGCACACATCACATCTCAAAGACTTCGGGCTGCGGCCCTAGGGCTCGAACTGTTGCAACTCTTGAAGTTCTGTCAAAACCCTCTGTCGGCTCACAACACTCTTTGTATCTAAGGGCGGAGTTCGCCCACAACCGGGTTTTGGCGGAGCCTCTTGTAAGTTCAACGACAAGCACGCATAGTTTGGACAAACAGCACCTCATCGGCCTGACCGGGAACGGACACCATGTACGAACTAGCGGCCGAATTGATGGCCGAATTCATCGGCACGGCAATTCTCATCCTGCTGGGAAACGGCGTTGTCGCCAACGTGCTGCTGACCGACACCAAAGGTAACGGCAGCGGCTGGATTGTCATTTGTGCCGGCTGGGGATTGGCCGTCTACACTGCCGTTCTTTGCGTCGGTGAAATAAGCGGGGCTCATATCAATCCCGCCGTGACAATCGGCTTGGCCGTTGCGGGGGAGTTTCCCTGGTCGAGTGTCGGCGGGTTTGTCGCCGCCCAAATGGCGGGCGGCATCGTCGGTGGCGCAATCGTCTACCTGTTCTACAAGTCTCACTATGACATCACCGAAGATGCCGGCTTGAAACTGGCCACGTTTTGTAACGCTCCGGCAGTCCGCAATTTTCCGCTGAATTTTCTATGCGAAGCGATTGCCACGTTCGTGTTGGTGTATGCCGTACTGTTGACCACGGACCCGACCGTCATTCTGGGAACGGCAGAAAATGCACGCGAGGTGAAAGTGGGGCTGGGATCGATCGGAGCGTTGCGGGTTGGCTTGATCGTGTTCGCGATTGGTTTGTCGCTGGGCGGCACAACCGGTTACGCCATCAACCCGGCCCGTGATCTCGGCCCGCGCATCGCACACGCCATTCTGCCAATACGCGGCAAGGGGGACAGCGATTGGTCGTACGCGACAATCCCGGTGATTGGTCCCATCGTGGGTGGAGTTCTGGCCGCGTTGCTGTATCGGGCTCACGATTTTCTGTTCCCGATAATCTAACAGCCCGTCAAAAAACGAAAACCAAAGTAACCCGAAGCGTAAGCGAGGG
>CAUZOL010000238.1:0-10701 GCA_963581435.1 Planctomycetota bacterium | reverse complement strand
ACTTTGCGAACTACCGCACCCGCATCCTGTTCTTCTGTGGAAAACTGAAACTCAAACCGTGCTGAAAACACCCATTAAAATCGGTGAAGAACCCGAAAATCTTTGAAATGGGACTTTCCTCGTTTGGCGATTTCTGCGTACAATCGAGTCATCGGATTTTTCAATGGTTCAAGACGATTCACAATTGAAAGCCCGATGCGAAGGGGCGTCATTTCCAAAAGCCGTCGCGGAAGCGAATCGTGAGTCTTGCACGTCTGGCAAACCCTGAGATGGGAAGGATTCGGTTGGTATGTTGCACTTCACGTGCGATCTCTGCGGACAACAATTAGGTGACCGACGGTACGTTGTAAAACTCGAAGTTTATCCGGCCTTCGATCCGGAAGAGATCGATGAAGAGGATCTCGATGCAGATCATCTGCAGGAGGTCTCCGAGATCATTCAGGAAATGGAAACCACCGGCTGCCGCAAAGTCGAAGACGACAACAGTGGCCCGAAAGAATTTCGTTTCGATTTGTGTCCGGATTGCCAACACCGCTATGCACGCGATCCACTCGGCAGAGACGCCATCCGCCGATTGAATTTCAGCAACAACTAACGAACCGTTGGACTGCGACGCGCGGATTGCGTGCCACTGGCGTGTCGCCGGTGTTTTCCGCGCTGCACTGATGACACGCCAGTGGCACCCGCGCGACGCGACACAAGTTGAGCGGCGGGGCTACGCCCCGCGTGTGAGTTGATCGGCACGCGGGAGCAATACCATGCGACGACGAGTCCGCTCACGTTTTCCCCTCGTGGCAGTTCTGGTTGCCGCGCTCATCCTGCTGCGTCTGTTCACGCGGTCATACGATTCAGCCCCCTTCTCTTTCGACGCCGAGGAAAGTTACCGCGTCCAGCGAGTCGTCGATGGAGATACGCTGGTCCTTGCAGACGGAACGCGGGTGCGGCTGTTGGGCGTCGATACGCCGGAAACAAAGCACCCCGACATCCCACCGGAACCGCTGGGAGCTGAAGCATCGGAATTCACGCGGCGACACATCGAAGGCCGCACGGTAACGCTGCAGTTTGATCGCGAACGTAGAGACCGCTATCACCGCGTGCTGGCTTACGTCTACCTCGACGACTGGATGCTGAACGAAGAATTGATCCGCGCAGGATTCAGCCGCGCCGAAACACGCTTTCCCTACAGCACGGCCATGAAACGCCGCTTCCGTACCGCAGAAAAAGAAGCCCGCGAAAACAACCGCGGCTTGTGGGCAAAAACTCATTAGTCGCAGATGAATCTGGTACCAAAGCTCTGGCTTGGCCCTTTTTTAATTACTAAAGGGGCACTGCCCGCGAAGCTCTGCTTCGCACGACGTGACCCAACGCTTCCAACCCGCCTGCGTCATGAGCAATCGGCGTTCCCAAGCTGGAACTTGGGAACGAGTCATGAAAACTTAGCGATTACAAATCAATCCCCAAGTCTTCAATCTTTCGATACAAACTCGATAGGCCAAGTTTCAGCCGTTTGGCCGCTTCGCGTTTTTCCGGCCATTGGCGAAGCACGCGGGTGATGTGCAGCCGCTCGTAGTGGCGCAGCGCCGATCGCAAATCGTCGGTGTCGGGCAGCGGTTGGCCGATGCCGAGCAAATCGGGCGGCAAATCGTTGGGAGAAATCTGCCGGCCGTCGCACATCATCACGGCGCGTTCGATCGCGTTGTCCAATTGCCGAACATTCCCCTTCCATTGGGCCGACATCAACAACCGAACCGTCTCGCCGGTGGCACCGGTCACCTGTTTCCCCATCGCCTTGGAGTACTTGCCGATGAAAAACTCGACCAGTTCGGGCACGTCGTCCAACCGTTCCCGCAACGGCGGGATGCGAATTTTGACGCCGTCGAGACGATAGAACAGATCTTCTTCAAATCCCCCATCGGCCACCTCGCGAATCAGATCGCGCGTCGTCGATGCTATGATTCGGGCCGATACGCGCACCGCTTCGGAACCGCCGACAGGCATGATTTCCTGATACTCCATCGCCCGCAGTAACTCCGCCTGCGTTCCCGGCGGAAGCTGCGCAACTTCATTCAAAAAAACGGTTCCTCTCCCGGCGTTGCGAAAAATTCCGGGCTGATTCGTTCCGCCATTATTCTGCGAACCGAATAATTGCGTTTCCAACAACTCGACGGGACGCATGCCGCAGTTAACGGCCAGAAACTTCTCTGAACCCGTTGGTCCGGAAGAATGCACCGCGCGGGCGAAGAGTTCTTTACCCGTTCCACTTTCGCCGACCAGTAACACGTTGGAATTGGTGGCGGCGATTTTGCGAATCGTCTGCTGTAGATCGAGAATCGACTTACTCGACCCGATAATCTGATCGAAATCGTCGCGACGGGCCAACTCCTGACGCAGGCCCAGATTTTCGCGATGCAGATCGCGATAACGAAACAGGTTTTCCAATTTGTGCTGCAAGTCTTCGAAGATCACCGGTTTGACGAGGTAATCGAACGCCCCCGAGGTGAACGCTTCGACGGCATTCTCCACCGTGGCGTATGCGGTAATAACCAAACCGAAGGCATTGGTTTGCATCTGCAGCAATCGCCGCATCAATTCAACGCCATCACCATCGGGCAGTTGCACGTCGCAAATAAAAACGTCGAACTTGTTCGACTCTGCCTGCCGAATTGCAGCGGCGACATTGCCGGCAACGCGTACCTCGTACCCCTCGCTACTGAGGAACTCGCTGAGCGTCGTGCGAATAATTTCTTCGTCTTCGACCACGAGCACATGCCGGGTCGCAACGTTTGCGTTCTTTGTCGATTGCCGTGGAGTCTGAACGTTCAACTTGCATGCACCTCTTCAGTAGATACGACCGTCCCCTGAGACACATCGGGATGACGACGTATGTTTTCACACGACAGAAACACCGTAAATGTCGTTTCTTCGACCGACGACTCTCGCAATTCGATGCGGCCCTCGCCGCTCTGTTCGAGAATGTTGCGACAAACAAACAACCCGAGTCCGGTCCCCGTGGCTTTCGTCGTGAAGTAGGGTTGGAATATTTTGTCTCGATCGGCCGCAGCGATGCCGTCGCCGTCATCGGCGACGTCAACTTCCAACCAGCCCGATTTGAGCGATGTCGAAATGGCAACGGTGCCGCCATCGGCGGTGGCGTCCATCGCATTCAACACCAGATTGAGAAAAACCTGCGCCACCTGATCGCGCACGATCCGCAGTTTGGGAAGTCCGTCGGCAAATCGCGTAACAATCCGCTTGCCCTTTTTTCGTTTGTAATACTTGGCGATGCTCAGGGCCACTTCGATGACTTCATGAATATCGCAAAGGCTTTTTTCTGTCGTCGCCGGTCGACTGAAGCCAACCAACTCTCGCAACGTTCGCTGAATGCGGCGTAACTGATCATCCACCATCTGCAGGCGGTCGTGCGTGTATTCGTCGTTGTTGCGGCGGTTGAGCATCTGCACCAGCGAACTGATGGCGGCCAACGGGTTGCCCACTTCGTGCGCAATGCCGGCTGCCAATAATCCAAAGGCGGCTTGTTTTTCCTGCTGCACGAGCAAAGCCTGCGACTGCTGCAGTTCGGATGTGCGTTCTTCAATTCGCTGTTCCAGGAAAGCCTGATTTTTCTTCAGTTCCTCGTTGAGCTGTGAAAGTCGCCGACCGGCCGATTTGATCAGCGTTGCCAACGCCGTGCATGCCCAGGTCACCCAGCCCATCAAAACCAACGTCAACAAAAACGTCTTCAGTTCGTCCGGCGGATTGCCCCAGTTCCACAAACTCGGCCGCGCCGTCAACGTGCCAAAACTGACCGCGTGAAGCGCAAAGGTCGTGTAAGTGATTCGCGGCGAATAGCGCAGCGCGCAAACCAACAACGACAGGAAATAGTAGAAGCGAAACGGACTGCTAAAAGCCGTTTCGGCGGCAGTTCCATTATCGAAATGACACAGCAGCCCGATGAAGACTGCCTCCATCAAAGAAATCACCAGTGGACTGTTGCTGAGAAAAACCCGCCCCCGCACGCTCCACAGCGTGTCGATGAGGGCGTAAACCGCACCGAACGTCAAAATGCCGTTGAGTACCGCTTGATTGGTGTCGCGGCCGAAAAAGTTGACCAGCACATAACCGACGGCCAGGCCGAACCAGCGCACGCGGAGCGTGATCGTTTCGGCGGCCAGTTGCCAGTTGTCGTCCTGTCGGGGTAATTCAGCTTGCGACACTTTGTCGAATTCCGGTGGAAGAAGGATCGAAGGCATATTGGTGGGGTCAGGCAATCATTCGATTATAAACACATCGAGCACACGCCGTCACTCGCCGCTGTTGCATCGGTCAACTGCTTCAGTCAGTGTTGAAGAGCTGCGATGCAACACACCGCAGAATTGTGATCCGTTGGATCGCAGCTATTTGTGCGTTATTCATCCCGACCCACCGCACGGCGATACCAACTCAGCGTTCGCCGCAGCAGTCCCGGTCGCTTGATGTGAAGAGGTTGCCCGTTGATAAACCGGCGAAGTTCACCAGCAAATTCACCCGCTGATTGAAAACGTGCATCCGGGTCGCGGGCAATCGCCTTCTGAACAATCGTTTCCAGATCGATGGGAATTGCGGGATTGTGTCCGCGCGGACTCTTCGGCCCCGCCTCGATGATTAACTTCACCAGTTCACGGTCGTCTCGTTCGGCAAATGCCGGCTGCAGCGTAATCAGTTCGTACAACGTAATTCCCAGGCTGTAAATGTCGCTGCGTTGGTCGAATTGTTCAGAAAACTGCTCGGGTGCCATATACCGCAGTGTCCCGGCGATGTTGGTGGCGCTGTCTTCGGGAGTGCGGTCGAGGGCCTGTGCCAAGCCAAAATCGGTGACCCACACTTTGCCATCTTTGTCGAGCAACAGATTCGCCGGTTTGATGTCGTGATGAGCCGTCCCCGCGCCGTGTGCATAATGCATCGCGTCGGCGACTTGCAGACCGATGCGGGCAATTTGTTGCCACGCTTCACGGCGGAGGCTGCGAGTTTGCGTGGGTGATGCCCCGTTCGATGCGGTCGAAACATCCGCTTCGATGACGACCGACGTTCCCGAGTCGGAAACAACTCGCATAGGCTGCGTTGCATCGGCGTTGCGGCTCGTGTGTAGCCGCTCGATTTCGTCGGCGTAGACGATGCCCTCATGTCCTCGCAACTGCTCGATGATCCAATCCAGCCCGACGCCTTCGATGAACTGCATCACGTAAAACGAAAACCCGTCGCTTTCGCCGTAGTCGAGTACCGGCACGATATTGCGATGTCGCAGACTGGCGGTGAGTTTTGCCTCGCGCTCGAATTGCTCACGAAAACGGGACGCGTCAAGATGTTTCCAAGGCAACAACTTGACGGCAACCCGGCTGCCTTTCTTCTCTTGCACCGCCTCAAAAACAATTCCCATTCCGCCACGACCCAATTCGCGAACCATGCGGCAACCGCCAATTCTCTCCAACTCCACTTCGTGCGCGAGACGCTGCTTGAGAATCGCAGCCTCTTTCCGCTCCTTCAGCCGCTCCATAGCTGCGACCATCGGAAAAAGTTCCCGGATCTCATCCGCGAGTTCGGGATACTTGGCGGCGAAATCTTCGACGGAGATATTCTCGCCCCGGCGTTGTCGCTCGGTGAAGTCGCTTAGTACCACGTCGAGCGGCGTACGGCCGTGGTTCACCGGCAACGCGGCTTCGTACGAAAAGCCGTCGAGTTCCGATTCGAATTCGTCGTTCGGTTCGATCATCGCAGAACAATGTGAGCAGGAAACAGCAAACTCGCGGGGCGTTGCCCCGCCGCGAAACTCAATTCTGGCGGCCCGCTAATCGTCGGTCGTTCCGGCGATGGCCGTCAAGACGTCCTTCAAACGGGCGAGTGCGCGGACATATCGCACGCTGGCCGCTTGCTCGCTGATGTCGAGAACCTGTGCCGTTTCGCGGTTCGTCAGTTCTTCGAAATGGCGGAGCGCCAAAACTTCCTGGTCGATGTCGCTCATGGCCGAAAGTGCCGACTCCAGTTGTTCAGAAAGCTCTTGCCTTAATGCGGCATGGCTGGGCGACGTCAAATGTCCCAACAACAGCGACGAAAGCGAATAAGAAGTCGATTCCGCATTCCAACCGCCATGAATGCCCACGTCGCGGCTGGCGTCGCGCTTCTTCGCGCCGAGATGCCGGCGGTGAATGTCGATCAACGTCTGGCTGACAATCAATCGCAACCAGACGAAACAGGAATGCGAGGCATCGGGCTGGAAATGACTGATCCGCTGCGCGGCGCTCAAGTACGCCTCCTGCAAAATGTCATCGGCATCGACGCGTCCGTGCAGCCGCTGATCGAGCCGAAAATTGACCGTCCGCCACAATCGCTCGCGATACTGATCGAACAACTGCGCCAGCGCCTGTTGGTCACCCTGCACAACGCGGTTGACCAACTCGGACTCAGAAGAATTGTCAGCAGTGTTACTCATGCTCTCATTGTACGCGATTGACCGCTCGGATAACCAAAGCTGTTGGGAATTGTGGCCCGCACACGATGATAAGTGGTCAGCTTCTCTTGAGCACCTCGTGATGTGTTTCCAAGCTGAAAGAAAGCTGATGGCTGACAGCTGATTGCGTCCATCCCTGTTTACCACAGTGTGTAGCCGCCGTCGATGACTAAAGCGGCACCGGTCATGTATCGCGAGGCGTCGCTCGCCAGGTAAACGGCAAGCGGACCGAGGTCTTCCGGCCGGCCGAAGTCGCCGGCGGGAATTTGATCTTTGAAGGTTTCGATGATACCGGGATTCTTCTCGGCCCAAATCACGTTCGGTTCCGTCATGAAACCGCCGGGACAGATGGCGTTAACCGTCACTCCGGCAGCGGCCCAATCCGATGCGACGGCACGCGTGAACTGAATGACGGCCGCCTTGCTGGTTTCGTAGCTGCGACCGCCGATATCGCGGTTGCAGACGATACCCGAAATCGAGGCGATGTTGATCACCCGCCCTCCGCTGCCGCGCTCGACCATCGACCCGCCGATCATCTTCGTACACAGAAACGTGCTGGTCAGGTTCAGGTCAATTATTGACTGCCATTCTTCCAACGGCATCTCTTGCGTTGGGATATCAATTCTACGCCCGCCCACATTATTGATCAGAATGTCGATTGGTCCGTGTTCGTCGATAACCTGCTGACAAATGGTTTCACATTCGGCCGGTGTGCCAATGTCGCCTTGAACGGTGACTGCCGTGCGGCCCAGCGCGCGAATGTCGTCGGCCGTTTTCGTCAAGCTGTCTGCATCACGGCCCGCCAGAACGACGACAGCACCGGCATCGGCAATGGCCAACGCCATCTCGCGGCCCAGTCCGCGGCTGCCGCCTGTAATAAACAATCGCCGACCATCGAGGCGGAAGCGGTCAAGAATGCTCACTCGGAATCATCCTTCCGTTTGTCGAAGAGGTGAATCGTCATACTGTGAAATTCGTACATTCTGTCCAGGACCCAAACCGGTGGGCACTCAAACTCAGCCTTTCGCGGCGTACGCAAAACCAACAGCGCATTGTCTGCCGCGATGCCGTCGCGCGCCAATCGTTCGAGCGATTTGTAAAACGGCGTCGTCGGTTTGATGTCGGCAACCATGCGGAACGGCGGATCGAAGAAAATCATGTCGAAGGGAAGAAGGTCCGGCACACCTTTCGGCTTGAATGACGAACGCAGCACGTCGGACTTCCAGCACATCGTTTCATCTTCAACGCCAAGCGTTGCCACGTTTTGCCGCAGCAATCCGAACGCCTGCCGATCCGCCTCGAAGAACACGACGCTTTTTGCGCCGCGACTGAGTGCCTCGAGTCCAAGTGTTCCCGTCCCCGAGAAAACATCGGCGACACGGCTGCCGGGCAACTCTTGTCCCAGGCGCTCGAACAGCGTTTCCTTCACCTTGTCGGTTATCGGTCGCGTGACATCGCCAGGATTTGCAAGTAATTTTCGACGACGATACTTCCCGGCAATAATACGCAATGGTTTCGCTTCCAAAGTTAGGCTGTCAGCGATTTGCTTTCAGCTAGAAAAAACTGGGGATTCCGCAGTTGTTGCAGCAGTTCTCTGACTGCCCGCCATGCGGTAGGTCGCAAGAATATGCTCTCTCGTCAGACTTCTTCCTGAGCGACCAACTTTTCCCAGCGACTGATGATATGGGCAGATTCCTCGGCAATCGACTTGAATTTCTTCTTGTTGGGATCACTCTTGGGAATCGCGTGATCGCCGCCCGCTTCAGCGGCTTCCGATTGATCGCTCTCGCTTCCATCAAATGACGTGACCGCAATGATTGTCGTCGTGCCGGAACCAGAGGATTCTTCATCATCCGTCAACCAGTTGGCAATGTCGTCTGCAGAAGCAGCCTCTTCGGCAACGGGTGCTTGAATCGACGCCTCAAACTCGGCCTGCTCACTATCTGCTGGATCACTATCTGCTGGATCAGTGTCTGCTGAATCAGTTTCTGCCGGAGCCGATGACTCGCCGCCGGGAACTTCCAGAATGATCGGTCCGATCCTGATCGTATCACCGGGAACGAGCAGCCGCTCAGATTCGATGCGGACATCGTTGACCAGGGTTCCATTGCTGCTTCCCAAATCGCTCAGCATCAGCCCTTGGGGAGTCGATCGCAATACGCAATGTCGTCGGCTGACATCTTCGGTCGCCAATTTGATCTGGCAGTCGTCGTCGCGACCAATCGTAACATCATTATCAGGCAACGTAAGTTTCTTGCCCTGATGCTTACCCGATCGAATGATCAATTCTGGCATGGTCCCGCTTTCAGTCTGCGCCGTCTCGCCCCTACCCGTCGGGCGGCGATGATCGCAACCCGTGCCGATACTCCCTTTAACTCAGAGCCCATTCACCGACTTTCCCATTCGCTTCAGTCGTGCCGCGGCACAATCACCGATTCGCCACAACGCGGGCATGTGAGCGACTTGCCTCGATGCGTCGGACTGACTTTAAATTTCTTTCCACAAACACACGAAAACCGAATCCGCCCCGTTTCCTTTGGCTGATCGGCATGCGTTCGCCGCCACACCGCTTCGGAAATCTCGCGAATCGCGCCAAACAATTCATCGGGATCGAACGGCTTTGTCATGTAACCGTCGGCACCGACTCTGGTAGCCAGATCGCGCGAGTCGTTCATGTCGATCTCTGTCAGCACCAACACAGGTACCGACTCTTCCACCTGCTTAATTCGTTCGCAAATTTCGAAGCCACTTTCGCCGGGCAAGATTAGTTCGAGGATGACAAAGTCGGGCCGTCGCATGCTGAATGACGCGTGCGTCTGGCCGCCGTCTTTGGCCAGCGTGACGGCGAAGCCCTGTTGCTCAAGCAAGTCTTTCAGAAACTGGGCACTAGCCGAGTCGTCCTCGACGAGGAGTATCTGGTGGGCTAACGCCACAGCCTGCTGATCTCGGACATTGTCTGCAGCCATTTGGCTGACTCCCAACTGCCCCGGTAAAAGGTGCGGTTACGCACCACCCAAACTCAGAGAGACAACGACTCCGTAACGCCCACAGCCCCGCAGCTATTTCATTCGATCAGCCAGATAAACTTCTGCCAATCGTTTCAACTCCATTGCCTTCCTCAACATACACAGATACCACCAGAGAGGCAATCGAATTCCCATAAGATCCGGATACCACAAGAGCCTGGAACGGGTTCAGCCGCTGAGTCTGCACTTCTTCGGTTCGGGATCGCGACGACCATCGCCCAAATAATAAGGCATAACAACTGCGCGAGATTTGTGTCGATCAAATTGCCGACTTTCAGTATTTCCAATTCTCGCGTGAACTTTGTCAACGTCCACAACCGATTATTTGGCATCGACTTAAGTGAGGCTGATGCGACGTTTGTCGTCGTCCCAGTGCTTTGTTCCAAACATTCACTGATTGGCAGCCAGGTGTTGCTCCAGCCCGACATTCTGCAGATACCGATGCTGGCCGCATCAAGCATCAATATCAAGCAATCAATCGATCGGCTGGTCGCTAACGAACGGGCAACTTTGAATTTCCATGCGCCGACTCGCGCTTGTGACGATTTAGAATTTCGTGCACTCCCGCACCATCTTCTCACGGAAAAACTGGTAAACTATTGAAAAACAGGGCTAAATTCATTGACAATTTCGGTTGCCGAGAGTCTACTACCTACTCGACTGAGGCCCTCTGTGCTTGGGTCCAATATTTCAGGGTTCCCCGTAAGATAGGAGCTTGCGATGGCAGCGCAGGGTGCGGCAACAGCAAAGCCGATGACAAAGACAGAGATTCATACAGCCTTGGCTGAAGCGACAGGACTGTCGAAGAAAGAGATTGGCGGCGTCCTCGAAGAATTGGGCAACTTGATTGCCGAAAACGTTGGCAAGAAAGGCCCGGGTGTGTTTAACCTGCCAGGGCTGCTCAAGGTGACCGTCGTTCGCAAGCCCGCGACGCCGGCCAAGAAGGGCGTTCCGAATCCCTTCAAACCCGGCGAGCTGATGGACGTTGCAGCGAAGCAAGCTCGCAACGTCGTCAAAGTGCGACCGCTGAAGGCCCTGAAGGATATGGTCTAGGTCGGTCGGACACAGACAAGCAATTTTGGGTTCTTCGCGCATTTTAGTGGGTGCTGCTTGATTTGACGTGTGGAATCGATCTCGGGATCATGGGGGATTTCCGAGGTCGAGACGATGGAATCTCTGAATGCGCATTACCGA
>CAUZOL010000237.1:0-10755 GCA_963581435.1 Planctomycetota bacterium | reverse complement strand
GATGGGCCGGGCCGCGTTGACCGATTCATACGAACGCGGCTTGAACCAGTGCTTGAAATTGACGCTGCCATCCTTGGGATTGAGTGAGACGAGCCCCTGCCGCAGCAGGCACAGCACATGCCGCTTGCCGTGAATGGTGGCCGCCAGCGGTGAAGCATAGCTGACAAACATTTCTTCGCCGGTCCATTCGTATTTTGGTTCGAGTGGATTTTCGGTCGCCACGCCGTCCCATGTGTCTTTGCCGACGTTTTGCCACTCAGTTTTTCCAGTGTCGGCATTGAAGGCAACAATTGCGGAATTGGGTTGCCCACCCACCAGCGTGATAATCAGGCCGTCTTCCAGGATCGGCGTGCTGCCAATGCCGAAGAACCAGTTGGGAACATCCGGTTGATCCTTCTTGAAGACGTTGAAGTCCTTCTTGATGTCGCGCGTCCAGATTTCTTTACCCGTCTTGAAGTCGAGGCAGACCAGCACGCCTTCTGCGCCGTAAGTGTAACACCGGTTCTTGGTCAAAATGGGTGAACAACGAGGGCCGTTGTTGTAGCCGAACGGATCGGTGTAGTCGGTGGCGTACTTGTACTGCCAGATTTGTTCGCCGTCGGCGACATTCATGCACTCGACGATTTCTTCGTCGCGTACTCGATGATGCAGCACAAGTCGGTTGCCGCGAATTGACGGCGCGCTGTACCCCGTGCCGACTTTCTTTTCCCACAGCATCGGGGGGCCGGTCTTCGGCCACTTTTCCAACAATCCCGTTTCGCCTGAGACACCGGTCTCTTTCAGCCCGAGGAATCGCGGCCAGTCTTCTCCGTCACGCGGTGCAGTTTCGACCGGCTGAGTGACGCGCGCTCGCCCCGTGTCGTCGCTCTTTTTCGATGTTGCATCGCTCGTGGCCGGCGTTTCCTTGTCGGCCTTGCCTTCGACTGCTGCCGCCGTCGGCACTGTGGTGTTTTCGCCGCAGCCAGGAACGCCCGCAGTCAGCAGCAGGCTCGCCACCAGCAAACTGCAGCTTGAATTTCTGAATGACAGATTGCTATGTGCTCGTTCCATCGTCTCAAATCTCCCGAATCGACTGAATCCGTGTGATCGCGCCCCGTCAGTTTAACAGCCGGCATGATGGTTCGCGAGAGTCGCGTGTGACATCTCAGAAACCCGGTTTTTTGAAAAAACCGGGTTTCTCGCTCGTGCGACCGCTCACGATTGCGGTTTCAGAATATCGCGAATCACTACGGCAGTTCACCCAGCCGGTAGACACTGAAATGTTCATTGGAATAAATTGGTTCGAGCGGCGCGTTGAGTTGCCGGGTGGCCAGCATGTGGGTGATTTTCGTCGTCTGCTGAAACTCTCTGAGTGCCGCTGCGGAGTAACCATTGTCAAAATGTCGGTGGTACCAGGCGGTGCGATAAAGCAATCGACGATTCCATTCGACAATTCCAGCGGCATCCTGCGGACAATCTTTCAACGCGACGTACTCGGCTCGCTGCGCGTACCACTTGAAGGCGACACTGTTGCGGGGCGTAAGAAACGAGGCGTCGGCGGGCGTGTTCTTGGCAATCCAACAACAGGCTTCTTTCCAGTCGGCCTTTTGGGCGCTTACCTTGGCAGTCGGTCTCGACGGCAGTACCCGCGAGGGAACGGTGAGCGCGAATATCGTGCAGGAAGCGCACAGCAGCCACGCAAATCGACATCCACGTTGCGATTGATTTGCGCTGGCGGCGTTCTGCCCCGCCCTTGTCGCAAGCGTAAGACGCACCAGCATGATTGAGCAAGCAATCGGCAGCATGACGTCGGCAAGACGAAATGGATAAAACTTCATCAGCTTCATCCGCTGCGCGAAATACAGCATTTCTTTGCCGGGGCGTCTACCGAACCCGATGACCAATCCTGCAACGGCGATTATCAAAGCACCAACCACAAACCATCGGAACCAGGCTTCTGTGCGTCGAGATGTTGGCTGCCGAAATTCTACGATCAACCACAGGCACAGCAAGACGGCGTATCCCGCGTACTGCCGCCACGAAAAATCCATCGGGTCCAGATGGTGCTTCAACCGATAGAAGATGACGAAATAATCAGCCTGGAATTGAATCTCATTTGAAGCGGAGCCGACCACTTCAAATGCGGGAATTAATCCCGGCAGCGACGCGACCAAAAGGGCAACCATTGCCAGAATGATTTGCCTTGCTGCGACACCGCGTGATACCGGTTCGTCGAGACTTGGCAAGTCTGACCGCTTTGAAAACTGCCCGACCGCTCCCGCAAACATCGCAGCGGCCACCGCCCAGATACCGACGACAGGATGAAACGAAATCGCCAACCCAGTGGAAACGCCGGCGACAATCCAGCGGCGCTCGAACAAGCAAGCGAGTCCGAGAAAGACAAATGCGTACGAAAAAACTTTCGCTTCAACGCCGCCGACAATCCACTCGCCGGAGAAGTTTCCCGTGGCCGATATCGCAAGAAACACTGCAGCCGACCACAAGCTCCCCCACCGTCCGGAAAGGAGCCGCGATACGAACGCCGTCCAGCCGATAGCCAACAGCAGCAAAGCGACCATTCGACCGGCGATCGCAGTTTGCGCCAACGTCAGAAATCGCGTCGCCCAGCCTACGGTCTGATAGAAGAGACGATGCGTATTCGCCGAGTCGAGGAAGAAGTCGCCCGGGCAAAATTCCGCGTTCCAATAGTGTTTGGCTTTTGCCAGGTAATGCGGTTCGTTGGGTGCCGGAACCGGCACCCGCAGCACGGAAAACGCCAGGAAGAGCCCAAACACGCAGAGTGCGGGCAGAATCAGATTGCGTGGTGCCGCCAATCCAGCCGGTTGATCCGATGATGGCAAGGTGGAAGGGGACATTGCCGACCGCTGGAGAGTTGATATTCGCGTCGCCCGCAAAATCCCACGGGGCGCGGCCCGTGGGTTCAATCAACCTGAAATCACTACTTTTTCTTGGCTGCTTTCTTGCCAGGTTTTGCCGCCTTCTTTTTCGTTGCCGCCGCTTTGCTGCTCTTTTGGGGAGCCTTCTTTGCGGCCTTTTTCTTCGTTGCCTTCTTCTTCCCTGCCTTCGATTTGCTCTTATCGCCGAACACCTGATCCCAGTTGGCCCAGAACTCCGGTGTCGTTCCAGTGCGAACGATTGGACCGCTCATCGCTAACTCTCCTCAATCTCGATCACTTGTTTCCAAACGGCACGCGCTGATGGCACCGCATCACTAACGGGTCGATTCTTGGCAACCTGTGCGTCGATGTCAAGCGGGTGTGCCTCGTTGTGATTGAGGATTCCTTGGTTTATCATCGTGCAACCCAATTCCGGTCATTTAACACGGGACGTCATGACTTCAACCATCGACACAGCCCCCGCAACTCCGCAGCCGATTTCCCGCGCCGGCTGTTACATTGTTCTGGTCTTCGTGTTTCTGGGGTGGGCCTTCGCCGGAGTGCACATGTCGATCAACGGGATCGTCATGCGGGTTGCGACGGCAGATCTGATCCAGTCGCAATTCGTTGAACAGGGAATCTCCGATGCGGCAACGGGCGAAACGGCTGCGTCTCCTTTGCTACTGGGCGAATTCGACAACAACAAGGACGGCGTACTCAATGCTACGGAGCGTGGCCGGGCGCGAGAGGCGTCGCTGGGCCAATGGTTTGGCTGGTTGACGTGCGCGTTCTTGCTCGGTGCGGCTGTCGGCGGATATTTGTTCGGTGTTGCGGGCGACCGGTTCGGCCGCGCCAAAGCGATGGCCGCCAGCATTCTCTGTTATTCAATTTTCTCATCGGCGACGTATTTTGTGCAGGACCCCACGCAGTTGCTGGTACTGCGTTTCTTGACCTGTATGGGCATCGGCGGAATGTGGCCGAACGGTATCGCGCTGCTTTCGGAGGCCTGGCCGAACGTTTCTCGCCCAATTCTTGCCGGGGCGATGGGAACGGCCGCCAACGTGGGCATTTTGATTTTCGCATTGTCCACCATCAAGTTTGCCGTCAGCGCGGACGACTGGCGATGGACGTTTCTCGTGGGAGCCTCGCCGGTCGTGCTGGGAATTCTCGCGCTGTTTTTGGTACCCGAGTCGCCCCACTGGTTGGCGCTGCGGCACCAACCCGCTGCCGGCGACGGTGACTCCAAACCCGACTGGCCACAGAAGGCCGGTTTGGCGGAAATCTTTCGGCCGCCGATTTTAAAATTGACAATTATCGGAATACTGCTCGGAACGGTTCCCCTGTTCGGCGGGTGGGGGGTGAGCAACTGGGCGACTGCCTGGGCGAGCGAAGTGGGCGACACCAAGAACGTCGTCGAGGCCGAAAGCACAGATCCCGATGCCAATCCCAATGCCAAGAAAGTCCAACAAGAGACGCAAAACAAGAAACCAGACCCCGTCCTCAAATCGATGACCGTCATCGCGCGATCCTTACCGGGATCGATCAGCAGTCTGCTCGGCGGTGCGTTGGCTTTCTGGTTGGGGCGCAAACGGAGTTATTTTCTGTTGAGTCTGGGAGCACTGGTTTGCACACAGTTTCTGTTTCGCTCCGACCCGGCAGACCAAAGTGCTCTGTTCGCCATCGAACTGTTCGGCCGGAGTTTGAAATTCACCGAGTTCCTCGCCTGGACGGCGGGACTTGGGTTTTTCAGCGGTTTCTTTTTCGGTTGGCTGCCGTACTGCTTGCCCGAGCTGTTCCCCACCCGAATTCGCTCGACCGGAGCCGGTGTGAGTTTCAATTGGGGCAGAATTCTGACAGCCATCGGCGTGCTGGCGACGGCGGCCATCCTGAAGCAGACACTCCAGGGGAGATACGACATCGCCGGACAATACACCGGGCTGATTTACGTGCTGGGAATGGTTGTCGTGTGGTTCATTCCAAATTCATCAGAGCAAAGCCTGAATGAATGACGCACCCGCCGCTGTAGAACCTCCCCCGGATGGCTGGGAAGTGGCGACCGTTCAAACCCTTGCTTGCGCTTTTTGAAGTTTCGGTTTGGGGATGATCGTAACCCGAAGCGTAAGCGAGGGAGCAATTGATGGTTCTCTCGCATCGTCCCTCGCTAACGCTTCGGGTTACGATTGCGCACGGGTTTCTCAGGTGAGATCACTTTGAGTTGACGTAATAGCGCAACTTCAAGACTTGCGCTGCGGGCTGGTGATTCAATTGAGTCGCACCGCTATTCGTCCACGTGACCGCGACTGCGCTGCGATTCTGCGGTACAATCGAAACTGCGGTATAATCGAATAAGCTACGACACGGTGATGAGAATTTGTGGATTCGGAGAATACAGATGATGCAGCGTTCGACCGGTCTGCTGTTGTGTGCCTCAATGTTTTTGCTGATGGCGATTTCGTCTTCCGCGCATGCAGCCGATGAACTGCCTGCAATCGACAAGGCGACCGCTGAGAAACTCAGTTTCCGCCGCGACGTTTGGCCGATCGTCAAACGACATTGCTGGGGCTGTCATTCCGGTTCCAACCCCAAAGGGGAACTGCGAATGGACACAGTCGCCCTCATGATCAAAGGCGGCGAGAGTGGGGAATTGTTTGCGGCGGGCAAACCGGACGAGAGTTTGCTGCTCGACATGATTGCCGGCGATGAATCTTCGATGCCACCCAAGGGGCCGCCGTTGTCGGTCGCCAAAGTCCAGATTTTGCGTGGCTGGGTACTGGCCGGCGCCAAAGACGACAGCGTGGCGGGGGATTCAGAGCTTGCCGTCCGTATTCGCGAGGCGTATCGATTTGCGCCGGCAGTGACCAGTGTCGCCTTCAGTCCCGATGGCAAACTGATGGCAGTCGCATGCCGCAGTGAAGTGGTGTTGCTCGACACCGCGGGGAAGGCCGCGCCAAGACGTCTGCCGACCGAATGCGATTTGGTAACGCACGTTGAATTCAGCCCCGACGGCAAACTGCTGGCGGCATCCGGAGGATCGCCCTCACGGTTTGGTGAAGTTCGGTTTTTCAATCCGGCAGACGGCAAGGTGATTTCGTCGCGCCGTTACGGCAGCGACACACTGTTTCGCGGCAACTTTGCCCCCGATGGAAAGTCGATTGCGCTAGGGGCTACCGACGGTGCCGTTCACATCATCCCCGTCGATCCCAAGGCCCCTGTTCGCCGACTGGACCTGCACAGCGATTGGGTTTTTGACGTCGCCTACACGCCCGACGGGAAACAGCTTGTCTCCGGTGGACGCGACAAGGCCACCAAGGTCAGTTCGGTCGAAACCGGCAAGCTGTTGCGGTCCATCGACAGCTCCACTGAAATGGTCACCGCCGTCGCCAGCGACCAAAGTTTTGCCGTCAGTGGAGGCAGAGCAAAAACATTAATTGGCTACGAATACAAGACTGCACTTGTCGGCATTCAAGTGACCGGTAGCGGCAACGGATCGCGGCCCGTCAGCCGACGCGCCCAGTATGTGAAGAACTTTGAAAGCCAACCGGGTCGGATTTACGATCTGGCGAGTAGCGGCGACCGAAAGTTTCTCGCAGTCGCCGGCGGTTACGGTGACGTCCGCATTTACCAGATGACCGATCGTAAACGCATTGCATTGATTCCCGCCGTTCCAACGCCGGTATTGGCCGTTGCATTGAATCACGATGGCAGTCGGTTAGCGATCGGTAGCAGCACCGGTGAAGTCCGAATGTACTCGCTGCCCGACGGAAAGCAATTGCTGTCGTTGATGCCGGTGCCGGTCAAAGCCAACAAGCAAGCGGCGAAGTAGTACGCGCACACGATTCGTGGCGCGTCGGCGAGTTCAGTTGGGTGGTTCGTAGTGACCGCATTCATGCGGTCTGTTCGCGGCAGAGACGTCGTTGGTCAAATCACCACGGACCGCGTGATCGAAACCGGATAAATCCGGTCACTACGAACCTTGCCTCTGCGGTGCGTTGCACTGCAGCTAATAGCTTCTAATGCGACAGCATGAAGTCGCGGCTGTTGAGCAACGCCCATGTGAGATCCTGGGCCGCATCGGTGCGTTTGTCGCCGTAGGCTGTGAAGAACCGAACGCCCAGTTCGAGTTCCTGTTTGCTCGGTGGACGGCAGAGCGTCCACATGTACAATTTCTCGATTAACTGTGAATCGGTCAGCTTCTCTTTCAGCAATGCGGAAACGCGGCCATTCGGGGCGGTGATTCGGCTGAGAATCGATTTGCCGTTGATGAAATGCAGCGCTTGCAGCATGTTCGAGCTGTCGTCGCGTTCGCATTCGCAGGCTTCCATTCGTTTCGGTTTGCCGAATAGGCTGAGAAATTCACTGGTGACGTTTGCATCGGGCAACTGGGCGGCGGTGAATCCCGCCGGCGCACCGCCAAATCGTTCCGGCACGCCGGTGGCTTGCACCAGGGAATCCAACAATGCTTCGGCCGGCAAACGACGGGGAATCGCGCGAGAAAAGTTCATGTCGTCGTGCGCGTTGGTCTCGTTTGCGACGCTGCTCCGCTGATAAGTTTCCGATGTGACGATCCGCCGCATCAGATGCCGCACGTCGAACTTGTGTGCAACGAAATCCTGTGTCAGTGCGTCGAGCAGTTGCGGATTGATGGGTGGGTTGGTTGTTCGCAAATCATCAACGGGGTCGATGATCCCACGATGGAAGAAATAGCTCCAGACGCGGTTGGCCATACTGCGAGCGAAAAACGGGTTTTCGGCGGTTGTCAGCCATTTCGCATAAATCTCACGGCGGTCGCCAGTTGAGGGGATTTCCGGCTCCTCACCGCCTAGAAAACGGGGCGGCTGCAACTGGCCCGAGCGCGGATTGCGCGAGTAGCCTGCTGCTAGATTCAATGTGACTGTTTTGGCATTTTTCACGCCGGTTAGTCGCGGGTCGTTTTTCGTCGTTACCTGATTGAAGAAGCTATGCAGGCCGTAGTAGTCGGCCTGAATCCAGTTTTCGAAGGGATGCGGATGACATTTCGCGCAGAGCATCCGAACGCCGCAAAAGACCTGCGTCGCCCGCTGCAGCGTGTCGTCGGGGTCTTTACTAACGACGAAATACGCGCTGGTTGGATTGCTATCGAAACTGCCACGTCCGGTCAAAATCTCCCGCACGAATTCATCGAGCGGTTTGTTCTCGGCGACGGCAGCGCGAATCCACTCGCGAAAGGCATACAGTGCCGGCTCGCTGAGCCGGTTGCGCGAAACCTGGAGCAGATCGCCCCACTTCAACGACCACCAATCGATGAATTCCGGACGTTGGAGCAACGCATCGACCAGTTTCGCTCGTTTGTTCGGATCTTTATCGACGAGGAATGCGCTGACCTCATCCGGTTTGGGTTGAATGCCGATCAAATCGAGCGAAACGCGGCGCAAGAATGTTGCGTCATCGACGATTGCAGACGGCTTGACGTTCAGTTCGTTCAGTTTGCGAGCGACAGCTTTGTCGATCAGGTTTCCCTCGGGTATTGGCGTGGGTTGGAAGCTGGGATTGGGATTCAGCACGATGAAATTCGATGTGGCAAAGATTCGCTCGAACCGGGCGACGACAGCCGTTTCGCCCAACTCGACAGCGGTCACCAGTCCAACGTCATCGACGCCCGCAACGCGTTCGGTGTTGGCATTGAAAATTCCCAGCCGAGTGACGTCGCGAGTTGTGCCGTCGGAATAGCGGGCGATGAGTTGCAGTTGGTGTTGGCTGCCCGGCGAGAGAACGGCGTTCTCCGGAAAGATGCGGATTGATTCCAATCGCACGGGGTTATCCAGATTGCTGGGGCAGCCTTCAGAGATCCAGGACAGTAACGTCTGATGCATTAAGCTGCCGTGCTCGAAACGAATACCGCCTTCATGCGGAACGTCGCCCAACGCCTTGGTGAGGAGCAGGCTGACGGGCGGATTGTGTCGATTGACGCGGCGCTGCAGGAATTCGGCCGTCAGCGATTCGTAATCGGGTGCCGGGTCGGATCCTCGGAGTGTGAGTTTGAAGCCGTTCTTTCCCAGTGAGTAGCCGTGACACGCGCCGGCGTTGCAGCCGCCCTTGGACAAAACCGGCATGACGTCGTCGCGAAAACTGTGCTGTCGCGGTTCAGCCGGCAGGTTGACTTCAACCGGTACGACCACCGTTTTTCCAGCCGCGGTGATGGTGACGTTGGTTTTACCATTGGCAACCGGATGCACCCAACCCAGCAAGTTGGGCCGCGCGATTTTTTCGTCACTCGACTGGAACGTCGCCTGCGACGTTAAATCGATCGACTGACCGTCGGCTGTTTTCGCCGTGACGAGAATCGAATGCGGACGCAAGCGATGCACGAGCGAGACCGACGTTGGCTCGACGTGAATCTCGCCGACAATCTGCAGTGGTTCTGCCGCCCGAAGCGACGCGGTTGCCAGTAACGTGACAGCCGCAATCCCAAGAACACATCGATAGGTTGACCGCATGGTAGTCCTCTGTCTCAAACACATAAGGTTCTCAATCTATTTCGCTGCCGCTTTGGGCGGCAGCAGGTTAATCGTCACCGCGACTTCTTCGCTGCGAACGACGGGGCCTTTGGGATCCATCTTGCCGGTGCCGAACAGTTTCACGCCGCCAATCGCTCCTGGTTTGAAATTGGCCGGAAATTTGATCGGCAGTTGAAAGTCGCTTTGATTCGCTTTGACGACAACTTTGGGAACTGCGATGCCGGCAGGGAGTCCGGCAAGTGTCACCGTAACATCTCCCTGTTGGCCACCGCGGCGCTGGACCTTTCCAGCCAATGTGATGGTTGCCCCTGCCTTCGCATCCAACTGCGCCGACAGTTGTGGAGGCGCATTCAACGCAACCGCAATGGGATTCAAAACATTCAGACGACGGACGGTGGTGACGCTGCGTGCGAGAACCGTTTTCTTGTCCCGGCTGAGTAATTCGGCACGGATGGCCACTTCGTAATTGCCTGCCTTCAGGTCGGCTGGCACCGTGACGCCGTAAGTGGTGTTGTTCTTCGCCGTGGCTGCGGCGACGTTGGCGGATTTTTCGGCGGCTGTCAGTTTTACAGTTGCTGCCTTCACCGCCGCTGTTGCCTGCACGTCAGCTTGATCGGCGGTTGTGGCTGTTGTCTTGGCTTTCGACTGCATGTTAACAAGGGTTGTTGCCGCAGCGGTTTGAGCAGCGGTGGCGACTTTGGATTTGGCCGCTGCGTCGCTCGCGGCTTTGGTTGCGGCAGCGGCAGCGGCGTTCGCGGTGGCAAGTGCTCTTGTCGCTGCGGCCTGCGCCACTTGAGCCGCCTTCAGTGCCGTGGCGGCCGCTGTCGCTGCTTTGTCGGCGATGGCTTTGGCATCGCTTGCCGCTTTCACCAGTGCGACAGCTTGTGCTTTGGCCTGTGTGCCGGTTGCGGCGATCTTCGTCGCGTTTGCGCTCGCGTCGGTCAACAGCTTCTTTGCGGCGACTTGGGCGTTGTATGTGGCGACGGCCTGCGCATCGGCGGCTATTTCGACGGCGGCGACTTGCCTCAGCGTTCGGTTTACAACGGGCTTGCCGTTGGTCAACGGTGGAGCCTGACTCGTCACCAGCGACAACCGCACCGGCCCGTCGAAACCAACCGGACGAACACAGCGGACAGGTGCCTGCAGTTTCCCGCCGAGTACCAGATTCACGTCGGCCGGTAATCGGTCCAATTCCACGCCGAAACCAATTGGCGACGACTGACCCAATGCGAATGCAAATTCACGACTCAACCACGGCTGCATCGTTGCAATGGGGTGAGCAGCATCGGCTGCGAATCGCACAAGTTTCGGTTCGACACCGACGCTTTCTCCGCGAATGCTTGTCAGTGTCTGCGCGACATTTGTCCCCGAACCGTGCAGCGTCA
>CAUZOL010000236.1:0-10818 GCA_963581435.1 Planctomycetota bacterium | reverse complement strand
AATCTTGCTCATGGCGTGTCCTTGTGCCCCTATCGGGCCGCTGAAGTGTGGTTACCTCAGCAGGATACCCCGCTTTTTCTCAACTCTTCAAGAACACAAGTTTTGACAATACCTCTACAACAACCGAGAGTTCAGAATTCGAGGCGGTGGCGGCAATCGAGAACAATCCCTCAACAGATGCCGCTGCTGAAAACGAAGCACGAACGCAAACAGTGTTCGGCACAATTCTTCAAGCTCTCTGCTGCACGATGTTTGCAGATGGATCAGCTTCGTACGTCGAACGGGAAAAAATTCACCTTCTCATGGAGCGTCTGAAGTCACCATTCTCTTCCGGTGAAGTGGGACAACAAATGCAAGACTTCTGCATTCGCGCGAAGTCGAATGGGTTTGATACCGTATTGAATGAAACATGTTTGGAGCGAAATCAACTCCGCATATCCCGGAAGCAACGGAATGCCGTTCGCAAGTGTCTGAACATAGTTGCCGAAGCTGACGGGACGGTAGAAGAGTCTGAATCGGATGTCTGTCGTCGCTTGTTTGCTTCGATTGAGAAGTAATAGCTCATATGTTGGAACCAAATTCTTATTCCCTCACAACCCAAATGTGACCGCCCCGGATGCCTGTTTCTTGTTCAAGCGGTTGTGACAGTGCAGGCCCTCTAGTATGAACTCGGCGACGCTGGCTTCCAGTGATGGGTTATCATCTCCGGCGGCGAGATCGGGTTCGAGTGTGGCGGCGGCATCGGTGATGCTTTTGCGGAAGCGGGGGATTGCGTCGAGGCGTTCGAGGAATTCGGCGGCTGATGCGCCGTCTCCCGCTTGCAGGCGGTTGCCCATTTCGAAGTGTTCGACGACGCTACGGAATTGTTTGGGGGTGAAGAACTGATCGAAGACGTTCTTAACTGCTTCCTCAATCAACCGGATGAGCAGCGTGTCTTCCTCGCCCGGCTCTTCCGACATGTTCAATTCCAATTTGCCGCGCGAACTGGCCGCCAGATAGGCCATGTCGCCGACGCGGGCAACGGTACTCGCTTCGCCGGCGAGTGTGGCGCGGCGTTCGGCGTTGGAGATGAGGTTTTCAAAGTTGGCAATCGACATCCGCACGCTCACGCCCGACGCCTGATTCACGTGCGAACTATTGCGCGCCAATCGTGCCGTCTCTTCGACGATCTGTTTGAGGAACATCGGCACGACCACCGGAACATCGCCGTCGCGGTCGGTCCAGGAATTGGAATCGGTAATCGCAATGCCCACTTTTCGCGTGAGCGGATAATGTGTGCGAACGACGGAGCCGATGCGATCTTTCAGCGGGGTGACAATGCGGCCGCGGTTGGTGTAGTCTTCCGGGTTGGCGCTGAAAACCATGCACAAATCGAGTCCCAGCCGAATGGGGAAGCCGCGAATCTGCACGTCGCGTTCTTCCAGCACGTTGAACAGGCCGACTTGAATCTTGGGACTCAAATCGGGAAGTTCGTTCATACAGAAAATGCCCCGGTTGCTGCGCGGAATCAGGCCGAAGTGCATCACGTCTTCACTGGCCAAATGCCGGCCTTCGGCGTGTTTGATCAAATCGACCTCGCCGATGAGGTCGGCGATGGTGACGTCGGGCGTCGCCAGTTTTTCGTGATACCGTTCGTCGCGGCCAACCCACTCGATGGGGCAATCGTCGCCTTTGGATTCAATGAGATCGCGGGCATAGCGCGAGACTGGGGCGAGCGGATCGTCGTTGATTTCCGAGCCGGCCACAATCGGCATCACTTCATCAAGCAATCCGGTCAACATTCGCAGCATGCGGGTCTTGCCTTGTCCGCGCAGGCCAAGGAATAGCATGTCGTGCCGAGAGAGGACGGCGTTCTCGATTTGCGGGATGACCGTTTCTTCGTAGCCGATGATCCCCGGAAAAATCTCTCCGCCGCTCTTGAGCTTCAACAGCAGGTTGCGGCGCATTTCCTGTTTGACGGGAACCGAGCGGTAGCCGCTCTCTTGGAGTTCACGAAGCGTACTTGGCCGATCGGTCATGGCTGATCCTGAAATTGGATGACGAGATAAAATGGCGGTCGAAACCCTTGCTTGCGCTGCGGGCTGGTGTTCGCAAGATTTTCGACAGTGTGTTGTCGATTATAGACTGAGGGGTTTTACCGTCAACGAGCCGCATGCCGCCAGTGCTTTCTCTCTTTCTCTGCGATTCTTTGCGGCCTTTGCACCTTTGCGTTAAACCGTTTTTCGTCACCGTTATGATACGGTTGGTGTCCGAGCTATTGTCTCTCGTCTGATGGACGGCGTATGATCGGCGGACTGATTATCATTTCGCTGCAGCCGGACATGTGACTCAAGACGGATTTGTCGTGACAGAACCGAAAGCCGATCTGCGGAAGTCTGCCGATGCCGAAAAGGGCGCAGGTGCGCCGACCGAGGTGGACACGGTCGCCGATTGGCAGCTCGGCGAGTTCCGCATTCTGCGACGGCTGGGCCGCGGCGGGATGGCCGATGTTTATCTGGCCGATCAGACATCGTTGCATCGTCACGTGGCGCTCAAGGTTTTGCGAACCGAGAGTCTGTCCGACGAAGTTCATCTGGAACGGTTTCGCCGCGAAGCAGAGGCGGCCGGTGGGTTGAGTCACCCGAATATCGTACAAGTTTTCACGATTGGTGAAGCCGACGGGGTGCATTATATTGCGCAGGAATACGTGAAGGGATTGAATCTGCGGGAGTTCCTGCAGAAGAAAGGGGCGCCCGACGTTGCCGTCGCGCTGCACATTTTGAAGCAGGTTGCGTTGGCGCTGCAGGTCGCCGACGAAGCGGGCATTGTTCATCGCGACATTAAGCCGGAGAACATTCTGGTGACCCGCAAGGGCAAGGTGAAGGTGGCCGATTTTGGGCTGGCACAATTGTCGCTCGGCGGCGGAGGCGGCGGAGAGGCGCTGAACCTGACCCAGGCCGGCATGACGATGGGGACGCCTTTGTACATGAGCCCCGAACAGGTCAGCGGCAAGAAACTCGATGCGCGGAGCGACATCTATTCGTTCGGCGTGACGTGCTATCACATTCTCGCCGCCCGTCCCCCGTTCGAGGGGGAGACGGCAATGGCCGTTGCCGTTCAGCATTTGAACTCCGAGCCTGCACCGCTGCAAAAACACCGCTCCGATCTTCCCGACGCATTGTGTCACATCGTTCACAAAATGATGGCAAAGGAACCGCAGCAGCGTTATGCCGACGCAAAGTCGGTTCTGGCCGATTTGCGGCGTGTTGAAAAGTCGATTCGCGACAATCCGCAGGCTGCCGCCGCCGACGTCACGATTGCTGATTTCGATCCGGTAATGGATACTCAGCAACTCGCCTCGGTTTCGGCGAGCCATCGACTGCTGCAATGGGCGGTACGTCATCCGTTGGTCACATTCTTCGGCAGTTGTCTGGCGGTTGCCGCGTTGTCGGCGGCGTTGGTGCTTTCGCTGCGACCACCGGACCCGCGTAATTCGTCTCCGACGACTCTGCCGGCGAAAGCCACAATTCAAGAGCAATACGAACTCGCTCAACGTCTGATTGACGACGAGGACGCCTGGTTGGCGGTAATACATCACCAGCGGCCCGATCCCCAAATTCTGCAGTCGGTACGAGAACAACTCGCGCTGCTGTATCTGCGAGAACTCAGGTTTGCCGAAGCTCAACAGATATTCGACGACTTCGCGACGATGGACGACGAAACGATTCGCGATAAAGGGTTGGCCGGGATGGCAATCGCCGCATCGCTCAAGCAGAATTATCAGATGTCACGCCAACTCATCAAATCGAAAGAGCTTTTGCGACCTAACCGGATCAACCCGGACAGCGATCTTGGCAAGTTATTGCTTGAAGCGAATGATGCGAATCGCGCGGCTTTGAAAGAGGATTCGGCTGCGGAAGGTCCTTGAACTTACTCGTTCCCAAGCTCCGGCTTGGGAACGCCGATTGTGCATGTCGTTTACGAGGACTGGAAGCTCTGCCTCCCACCGGGCGAAGCAGAGCTTCGCGAATGTGGGCTCCCAAGCTGGAGCTTGGGAACCAGAACGGTGTTAGGCGAAATAGGACATTGATATGTGGATGTGGATTTCAATTGGCGTCGCTGCCGCGTTGTTGCTGCTTGTTGTGTTCGATCTATTGCAGAAGAAGCACGCCATCCTGCGCAACTTTCCGGTCGTTGGCCATTTTCGTTATCTGCTCGAAGCCATCGGCCCGGAGTTGCGGCAATACATTGTGACCGACAACGATGAAGAACGCCCCTTTTCGCGTGACGAGCGGCGGTGGATTTATTCTTCATCCAAACTGGCGAACAATTATTTCGGTTTTGGTTCCGACAACGATATGGAAATGTCGGGCAATTATCTCATCATTAAACACAGTGCGTTTCCGCTGCTTTCGCCGCATGCCGGCGACGAAGACTATGACCCCAACTACCGTTTGCCCTGCGCCAAGATACTGGGCGGACACCGGGGGCGCAAGCATGCGTTTCGGCCCGAATCGGTCGTCAATATTTCGGGTATGAGTTTTGGTTCGCTCAGCGCCCAGGCAATTGAAGCGTTGAACCGCGGTTGTCAGATTGCCGGCTGTCTGCAAAACACGGGCGAAGGCGGCGTCTCCCCGTATCACCTTCACGACGGCGGTTTGATCTGGCAGGTTGGCACCGGATATTTCGGCTGCCGCGACGACAATGGCCGGTTCAGTTTGGAACGACTTGCCGAAACGGTTGCCAAGTATCCGAGCGTCAAGGCCATAGAAATCAAGTTAAGTCAAGGTGCCAAACCGGGAGCCGGCGGCATCTTGCCCAAAGAGAAGATCACGGCTGAGATTGCTGCAATTCGCGGCATCCCGCGCGATCGTGATTGCGTCAGCCCGGCGGCGCATGCGGCGTTTCATGATGCCGACAGCCTGCTCGACTTTGTCGAGACGATTGCCGAGAAGACTGGACTACCGGTCGGCATCAAGTCGGCAGTTGGGCAGATCGGTTTCTGGGAAGACTTGTCGCAATTGATGGAAACGACCGAACGAGGTGTCGATTACATTGCCATCGACGGCGGCGAGGGTGGCACGGGAGCTGGACCGCTCACGTTCACCGATCACGTTGCCCTGCCATTTATGAAAGGCTTCGGTCGCGTGCAGCGTGTTCTCGCCGAGCGTGGGGTCGATCAAAATGTGGTGTTGATGGGGGCGGGGAAACTCGGTTTTCCCGAGAAGGCGTTGCAATCGATTGCCATGGGCTGCGATCTCGTCATGGTTGCGAGAGAAGCGATGCTCTCCATTGGTTGCATTCAGGCGCAGCGATGCCATTCAAATCACTGCCCAACTGGAGTGGCGACGCAAAATCGCTGGCTCACCCGGGGGCTTGACCCAACGCTCAAATCGACGCGTCTGGCCAACTATGTCATCACGTTGCGGAAGGAATTGTTGGCACTCAGCCGTGCCTGCGGAGTGCCGCACCCTTCCCTGTTGCGGCCCGACGATCTCGAAGTCCTCGACAATCGATTCGGATCGGTAACCGTGGCGGACCTGTTCGGTTTCCCAAGCGGGACGCCCGTTCTGGCCGACGAACACGCCACGCAGATTCGCGAAATCATGGAAAACTCCAAACCAGCCCGCAGCGCAAGCAAGGGTTTGAGCGGGGATGAGCATAATTCCCCGTAAATCCGAGCCTGAAGCGCAAGCGAAGGATGATTCCAGGGCGATGCCAGCAAGCTCCTTCGCTTGCGCTTCAGGCTTAAATACTCGGGGTTATTGTCTTCAGTCAAGCCATGTGCGCAACTTCAAAACTTGCGCGACGGGCTGGTTTGACGGTGGATTTTCTGACATCGATTCTCTACAGTCGCTGGCTCGCCTCGTCGGGGCGTGTTTTTAAGCTGAGGGAATGAGGAGCGGGGAGAAATGAGTTCGCGTACCGAATTGGTCGAGAAATTGCGCTGGGAAAAGTTTTCGGTGCTTAACGACGGGTTCGTCTGCCTGGTCGATGTGATGGGCGACGATAGTTCGGTCGTGCAGGCGGCCCGCGTCAGCTATGGCGAGGGAACCCGCAAAACCTCCGACGACCGCACGCTGATTCGCTATTTGCTCAGGCATCGGCACACCACGCCGTTTGAAATGGCCGAAGTCAAGCTGCTCGTTCGTGTGCCAATGGACTGCTGGCGGCAGTGGATTCGCCACCGCACTGCCAATGTCAACGAATACAGCACCCGCTATTCCGTCGCCATCGACTCGGCCCAGACGACTCCGCCGACGGAATGGCGATCACAGGCGGCCAGTAATCGGCAGGGTAGCGGCGGGTCGCTTTCGGCTGAGGTCGGCGATGAATTGACCGCCGAGGAACACCAACTGCAACTCGACATGCGCCGCGTGTATCAGCAGCGGCTCGACAAGGGCGTCGCTCGCGAACAGGCCCGCAAAGATCTACCGCTCTCGACCTACACCGAGGCCTATTGGAAGGTCGATCTGCACAACCTGCTGCATTTTCTCAGTCTGCGAATGGACTCACATGCGCAGCAGGAAATCCGCGATTACGCAACGACCATCGGGCGGAAGATCATTCAGCCGCTGTTTCCGCTTGTGTGGGAAGCGTTTGAAGATTACCGCATGCAAGGACGGTTTCTCACGCGGCTCGATCAAGGTGTCATCCAGCGGTTGATGCAGCGTGCCGCCGGTGGAGGCACCTCCCCGCCATTTTCCGACGAGGATTTTCTCGCCGTTCAGGATGAGACTTGGAAAGACCTCAAACGCTGCCGCGAACGCGACGAGTGCCGCGACAAATTGATTGGGCTGGGGATTGTTGCCAGCAGCGACGTTTGACGGCGAATGTTTCGCGAAAATGTTAATCCAGTCGCCTCAGAATTCCTATCGGTGGTCTTGGCCGGAATGTCGACGCATCTGCCCCACGTTCCCCTGTTTGACACTGACACATCAACGGATTAGCATCCAATAAGCAGTTTGTTTTCCGGCCGGCTTATGATGGGACGTTCCGGAACGGCTCAAGTGTCTTCGACGGTTTCGATTGTACGGAACCGTTGATCATCGTTGTCTTGGCCGGCACCGCGTTCCTTTTATCTGTCGCTGCGCCGCCGGCTTTCCACGCTTTCTTTCCGGAGGAATAGTTAATGAAACAGTCGCGTCTCATTCGTTGGACCACAGTCTTCGCCGCGGTTGCCGGCGTTGGACTGATGCTGGGTTCGGTCTCGGCCGAGAAAAAAGACGAAAAAAAGAAGAAGACCCGCGTCGCCGACGCCCACTGGCTGATGGAAGGCTTGGTCGCTCCAAACAGCAAAGCTTTGGACGCAGCAATCAAGGCAGATAAGACGAATTTCAAGAGAATCGCAATGCGTGCTGCGATGCTGAATGAGTCAGGCCACGTGCTTATGGCCGACGGTCGCTGCCCCGACGCTGTGTGGGCGGGTGCTTGCAAGGCTCTGAAAGAAAACGGAGCCAAAATTGTCGCCAAAGCGAAAGCCGAAGACATGGAAGGCGTGACTGCCGCGTTCAAGAAACTGAAGAGCAACGGTTGTGGCGCATGTCACAAAGCCCACAAGAAGTAAAACGGCAACCGCCGCACTGGCGCGGAGCAAACGCTGTTTGAACGAGAATGATGACGGGCCGAGCTGAATTGGATTTCAGCCCGGCCCGTTTTTTTGCGCAGCGAACCGTTATCGCAGCCCGCTCAGCGAGGGGTCGATCGCGATGGCGTGCTGAAGGTCTTTTTCGGCGGCCGATGTCTCACCGGCCGCTTTGCGTTTCTTCGAACGCATCAGGAACGCCTGGGCGACCTGTGTGTCGAATCGCCTTGCTTTTTCATAGTCGGCGATCGCCCGGTCACAGTCGCCCAACCCCAAATAGGCGTCGCCACGCACCGAGTAGATCTCTCGGTGTGTTGAGTGTTTTAGTGCCTGCTCGCAATCGTCAATTGCTTTCTGAAATTTGCCCTGCGACAGCCACGCCTTGGCTCGCTCCACTAGTGCATCGACCGAATCTGAATCGAGTTGAAGTGCCTTGTTGAAATCGGAGATCGCGTTTTCCCATTGCTCATCGTCGGCGTAATGCACGGCCCGTCGCTGGTAGCTCTGTGGATCTTTGGGTTGGCGGGTGACAGCTTGATCGAGCGGTGCCAGCTGTCTCAACCATTTCGTCTTCCGCTGTGCCGCACGGGCCTCGTCGGGCCGGTCCATTTTCGCCAACATTTCCGAGCGAATTCTGTGCATTTCAGCAACGTTCGGTGCCAATTTAATGGCGGTGTCGATTTCGATCAACGCTTTGGAAAACAGCCCGGTCGACATGTACGTCGCTGCGAGGTTGACACGCGCCCCATAGTTTCCGGAGTCGAGGGAAATCGTTTTGGAGAAATCGGCAATCGTCTTCGACGGTTGTTCGAGTCCTAGATAGGCAATTCCACGATTGTAGTAGGGGCTCCATTTTCGTGGGGCCAATTCGATGGCATTCGTGCTGGAGGCCACAGCCTTTTCGTATTCGCGCATCTTTAAATAAACGACCGCGCGATTGTCGTACGCCCTGGAATTCGTGCCATCGAGTCGAATGGCAGTATCGAAATCTGCCAGCGAACCAGCCATATCGCCAGCCATGCTTCTCGACATTGCCCGCGACAAAAACGACTTGACCATCTTCGGGTCGAGTTCAACGGCTCGCGTAAAGTCGTCTATCGCTTTCGCCCAGTCGTTCGTTGGAGTGTAACCGGTGCCACGCTTGTGGTAGGCGTCTGCGTCCCGGGGGGCGAGTCGAATCGCCTCGCCGAAAGCGGCAATCGCCCGGTCGAAATCCCCGAGCTCCATCAAGCAACGCCCCTGAAGTTTATATGATTCAATATTGGATGAGTCCAATCGAATCGCGATTTCCAGGTCGGCAAGTGCCGTTTGAAAACTCCGCCTTTCGGGGCGATCTACTGCAATTCCAGCGTCGATGATCCGAGTGTTGTCCGAGCTTAAGAACGTTGACAGAAACTCGCCGTGTCCGGCAGAAAACATGTGGGCCCGTACCCGTTCCCGGTAGGCGACCGCATTTCGATCATCAAGTTGGATCGCCTCGCTGAATGCCTCGATGGCGGCAGCGTATTTTTTCTTGTCGAACAACCGCTTGCCTTCGGCAATCAGCGTGTCGGCTTTGGATGCGCCGACTTGTGCCGGGGGGCTTGACGTATTTGCTTCGCTCGACGACGGGTTCGGCTGCGATTCTTCTCCCGAACCGCAGCCGAGTACACTCACCATCAACGTTGTAAGAATCAGCCGATGCATGCTTCATTCCTTTGAAACACGGCATTTCCACGATAGGGCACGCGCACAGCGAGCCCACTGGGCGGCTTGTAATCCCACCTGAAATTGCGTCAACCCCGCTTCAGGCTGAACTTACGTGATATGCGCCCCTTGCGTTTCCACGTACACGGCGTACAGCGATGTGCTGCCGGTCATGAAGAGGCGGTTGCGTTTGGTGCCGCCGAAACAGACGTTCGAACAGATTTCTGGTAACAGAATCTGGCCGATGCGGTCGCCGTCAGGGGCGAAGATGTGGACGCCGTCGTAGCCTTCGCCAACCCAACCGGCGGAAGCCCAGATGTTGCCATCGACGTCGGCACGAATGCCGTCGGCGAAACCGGCAACTTTTTTGCCATTCAATTCGAGTTCCATGCTGGTGAACAGTCGGCCGTTGGCAAGCTTCTTGCCGTCAACCACATCCCACACCTTGATGATTTCCTTCGCCTCGTCGTAATGCGAAGCCCCGGTGTCGGCGATGTACAGCTTCTTGTAATCGGGTGAAAAGCACAGGCCGTTCGGCTTGAAGATATCGTCGGTCATCTTCGTCATCTTGCCGGTGCGGGAGTCGATGCGGTACACGGCTTCCTTAATTTCCAGCGGTCCCTTGTTCCCTTCGTAGTTCATCAGGCTGCCGTAGCCGGGATCGGTGAACCAGATCGCGCCGTCGTCCGGATGCACGACGGCATCGTTGGGGGCGTTCAGCCGTTTGCCCTGCCAACCGTCAGCCAGCACGCTGATCTTGCCGTTGTTTTCATAACGCACCACGCGGCGGTTGCCGTGTTCGCAGGAGATTTGGCGACCGCGAAAATCGAACGTGTTGCCGTTGCTGTTGCCCGAGGGATTCCGGAACGTGCTGACGTGTCCGTCCTCTTCCATCCACCGCAGCTGCACGTTGTTGGGGATGTCGCTCCACAACAAGTATCGGCCGACACCGTTCCACGCCGGACCTTCAGCCCACAGCATTTTCTTGCTGTGATACAACCGCTGAATTGGTGTGTTGCCCAGTTTGTACTTCTTGAATCGATCGTCGAGGGTGATCAAATCGGGATCGGGATACCGCACCGGTGCAGCGTTCGGTCCATAGTCGCGGCCAAATGCGACCGATGTCGCAGCCGTCGCCGCAGAAGCGGCCGCCGCCAGAAACGATCGCCGACCGATCTTCGGCAGCGATGACGGGTTTTCAGTTTCACGCCCAGTCAAATCGGTAACACTCTCGATCAGTCCGCTCATCGTGTGACTCCCGGTGTTGATGGTTCTTTGATGAATGCTCTTCCGGTAAATTTAGAGGTCACCGATTGTAACAACAACCGTTGAGGATCGCCCGCGCGGCGCTGATTCGTTGTGAGTCGCTGAGGAACGCTCCGCTTCATGTCAAAGGCCGCGCAGCGGCGCGAATACCCAAACCGACAGCTTGCTGTCTAATCGGACACAGCCCAAGTGATCTGAAGCGTCTATTAACGGCAATCGGCGCGTCGATTTGCGTGCTGGCGATCCTGGGTTACATCATGTACCGCGGATGGCTCTCCCCCGCCTTTGCAGCAATCCTGGGA
>CAUZOL010000235.1:0-10821 GCA_963581435.1 Planctomycetota bacterium | reverse complement strand
CTTCATCGTTGCGTCTCCGTCGTCCTTGACCTGAGAACCAAAGACACGGAGTCGTAGCGATTTTTATCAATTCATGCAATTTGAAGACACGTTCTCAGACTCTCTGCCCCGAAAGGCAAAGAAAATTTCGGAACCGCGATCACCCTTCCTCCGCGTGACTAACGATCTCAAAGGAGAAAGCCAAAGCGACTGTAGGTCAGGCTGAAGCCTGACGGCTTACGCGCTCCATATTGTTGCTGCATCCGAACGCTCCCGGCTCCAAACATTGCCGACGTGTTCGCCGCATGAGAAGTCACAACACGGAAAGACGTCAGGATAAAACCTGACCTACCCGGCTGGCAGGTTCACGTCGCTGGCCTATGGAATCCCCACGAAGCCGCGAGGGCATCGGCCGCTTCTTCCACGTCTGTGATTTCGCCCCAACCGCCGTTTCGCAGAAACGCATGAGCGAACTCATGAGCAATGACGTACTTCGCGAATGATTCAGACGCCACCTCCAGCTTGGGTCTCAGCACCACGCGACGACTTCCCTCGCCGAGGGGACCAGGTGTCGGCATGAGCAGCGTCCAACCCTTGCCGGGTTCATAGTTGTCGATCGCAGTGCCGAACCGCGGATCATCCACAAAATCACGCTGCACATCGCCGGGCAACGCCAGCAGGACAAATAGAACTCGTTCCTGCAACAGTGGGTGATCAGCAAAGGGCTCGGTATAGGCGGAAAATGTCATATTGGGAATGCGTCTTGAACTTGGGAGTTACGGTAGCGACTGAACGATGTTACTTCGATAAATACGGATCGAGCCAAACGGCATAGGCCGCGATATGGCTGCCAGCGGCGTGAGTTCGAACCTCCAACCGCTTCACGTTCCTGATGTTCACACTGCAGTACTGAACGTCGCCCTGTTTGCGGAACGGGGCCGATTTCCAGAGCACCTTGCCGTCACCAAGTACCCAGAACGTGATGTCGCTGGCGATGATACTTGAATCATCCATCAGGGCGACGCCCGCGTTGAATGTCTTGTAACTACTCGTGAGTTTGTAACGCAGGCGAGCAAAACCCGAATTGGGCGGATGCATGCCCAATCCATTGGGGAATGCCTGCTTGTTGACGAAGAACCTGCCAATCTCCGGATTGCCAATTTCGCCGTTCTTACCCAACGGCCACGGGCCGCGTACGTATTCATCTTCATCCATGTGATTCAAATACCGTATTGGCGATTCGGCCAACTGCGCGTCGAGCTTTTTGCGTTCGGCGCCGTCTGAATTGCTCCAAGCCAGACGGATCCAGTCGTAAGCGTGCAGTTTCAGCTGAAGTTTTTCGCGTGGGCGCTCTTTTTCTGCCAGTTTGAGCCAAACGTTGGAAATTCTGACGCGGCTGTCGTTGTCCTTCGCCCCTGACAGTTCCAGCATTGCCGCCGATCGCCAGGCATCGTCTTCGCCCGCTGCCAACAATGGCAGGGCGGTTTCCCAGTCGTCGCAAAATAGAGCGACAAACCGTCCATACCGATAGCATGCCTGCGGGTCATCCGGCGAATTCATCAGTTTTTTGCGATACTTCTTCACTTTGCGGAACTCGCGACCAATCTGGCCGACTCGCTTCTTCATCAACTCCGCTTCCGTCCGGGCGTGGTTGTTACGCAGTTCTTTCGCGATGTCGGTGGCGAGAATCGCCAGCTTGTTGGCCAACAGATAGTCGCCGCCTTTGACCGCCAGTTCCGCCGCCGCCACCGCTTCGAAAGCGATTCTCTTTCGCTCCTCTGGAAACTTGGCTAACTTCGCCTCGTCTCGCAACTCCTGAAACTGGTCGGCAACGTCTTTCTCTTGAGCAGGAGGAAACGCCAGGGCTGCATCAAGTAACATCGACGCCAAGGCGATAACGGCGACCACAAGACCAACCTGTATCCGCGGTGAAAGATGAAGGGGCAGTCGCATGTTCATCGTCGTCTCCCTGGCAGCGGTACGGCATTCCGGTCACGTGAAATCGAATGTTCACGGTAACGTATCATTCTGCGCGGAGCGATGTGTAATCACAAGCGGAATGAACAGAGGACAACAAAGGTGTCAGGAACCAATTTGCCTCTTCTTCGGGCGGCCTCGGGGGTGGAGTGTGATTTCGAGTGATGGAGGGGCGTACGTGCCGCAGGCCCTATCGTGGGGATAGCAAGCAGGCAAGTCGTGTTCGGTTTACCGTTGTGGTTGCAGGATCAATTCGCTGAGCCGTTGCAGCCATCTGGCTGCGGGGGCGCCGTCGATTACTCGGTGGTCGAAGGTGAGGCTGAGTGACAGCGTTTTGCCGGGGATGACTTTGTCGCCGGCGATGACCGGCTCGTCGGCGATGCGGCCGATGCCGAGGATGGCGGTTTGCGGCAGATTGATGATCGGCGTGAAGTGGTCGATGTCGAACATGCCGAGGTTTGTGATTGTGAACGTGCCGCCGCTGAGTTGTTCTTCGGTGAGTTGACCCGAGCGCGCTTGCTCGGTCAGCCGTTGCGATTCGGCGGCGATTTCTTCCAGCGACAACTCGGTCGCGTTCCGTAACACGGGAGCCAACAAGCCTTGCGGTGTGTCGGTGGCGATCGCAATGTTGATTTCGTCGTATGTATAAACCGCGTCGTTGATCCAACTGGCATTCAGTTCCGGGAACTGCGGCAGCGAATTTGCGACGAGTTGGACGAGGATGTCGTTGTAACTGGGTGCGTTTTCCGCGCCGCTGGATTTGTATCGCTGCCGAGCGGCGAAGAGTTGGGACGCATCGACTTTTGTGGTGAGCGTGACCGGTGCCGTTTGTTGGACGGCGGCGAGCATCCGCTGTGCGATGGTGCGGCGCATCTTTGAGGGCGGCTGCAGGGTTCCCCGCGTCTTGGGTAACCCGGCCTGTGCCGGCGATTGCTGCGCGGCGGCGATGACGTCGCGTTCGCGAATTCGGCCGTTGCGCCCGCTTCCTGGAATGGTTGCCCATTCGACACCAAGCTGGCGAGCCGTGCGGCGTGCGCGCGGTGAGGCAACAACGCGGTTGGCTGTACGGGTTACCGGTTCAGTCGGTTGAGTTGGCTTGTGTGCGGGTTGAACGTTTTCAACATTCTCGGCAACCGGCGCGGTCGTATCGGGTGCGGGCGGCGACTCGCCTTCGGCCAGCAGATAAGCGAGCCGTTGTCCGACGGCAACCGTGTCGCCCGACTGCGGTGCGTCGGCGGGGATGTGCAGAATTCCTTCGTCGAACGATTCGATTTCCTGCAAGGCCTTTTCGCCTTCCAGCACGAACAGCATGTCGCCGACGTTGACAAAGTCGCCGTCGTTTATCAGCCATTCGCCGAACAGACCTTCGTCCATCGACCAGCCGAGCCGCGGGATGATGACTTCAATGGGCATGGTATTGCGTGGGAGTTGGCAGTGGTTTCAAAACTCCTTCTGGATGAGGGTATTTCCAGTTCATCGGCGGCCCTCACCCGGGGGGAGAGGGGTTTGAAATTGCCTTTCTCCCTTCCTTTATTCTTCTAACAAGTCACGAATTGCCTGGACGACATCTTCAGCCTGTGGGACGATTGCCTTTTCCAGTGTGGGCGAATACGGCGTCGGCGTGAAGGCACCGTTCAGTCGCTTGATGGGGGCGTCGAGGTCGTTGAAACCGGCGTCGGTGAGTCGCGCTGCAATCTCCGAGGCGACACTGCAGGGCTGAAACGCTTCATCGACAATCAACACGCGCCCCGTTTTGGCGAGAGATTGCAGGATGGTTTCTGTGTCCAACGGCGACACAGTGCGCGGGTCGATGATCTCGATCGAGATGCCCTCGGCGGCGAGTTGTTCAGCGGCTTTGATCGTATGCTGCACCATCAAAGCGATGGCGACGACGGTTGCGTCGGTGCCTTCGCGGACGACTTTGGCCTGGCCGAAGGGGATCTCGTAGTACTGCTCGGGAACCGGTCCCTTCATGGACATCAATTCGCGGTGTTCGAGGAACAGCACCGGTTCGTTCGATCGCAGTGCGTGGGCGATCAGGCCCTTGGCATCGTAGGGGTTCGATGGCATGACCACCCGCAAGCCGGGGATGTGCGAATAGATGGCGTGGTACAAGCCCGAATGATGCGTGGCGGCCGAATGACCGATGCCGCCGCAACCGCGCAGCAGGATCGGCATCTTCAATCGCCCGCTGCTCATGTAGTGCATTTTGGCGATCTGGTTAATCGTTTCGCCAAAGGCGTCGTTGATGAAGTCGATGAACATGAAGTCGATCACCGGTCGCGTGCCGGTCATTGCCGCTCCGCAACCGAGGCCGACGAAACCGCGTTCGGAGATCGGCGTGTCGCATAACCGATCGGCACCGTACTTGTCGTACAGGCCAGCTGTCGTCATGAAGTTTCCGCCGCGTGCTCCAATTCCCTCGCCCATGACGAAGATGTCCGGGTTCTCCGCCATTGCATGATCGAGCGCTTCCAGAGTCGCCGCGACGAACGTGATCTCGCGGGAGGTGGAATCGTCGATTGAACTTTCTGCAATCGACTGCCGATTGTCTTCAGCGTACACGTGATGAGTTGCCGTTTCACTGGAGGGAAATTCGCTGGCCTCTGCAAATTGGTGCGACTCTTCAATCAGGTCGCGAACCTCGCCTTCAATCGCGTCCAACTCGTCGGCGGCTGCAAGATCTTCGGCCAGCAGATGGCTGCGCAGCCGCTGAATGGGGCAGCGGGTCTTCCAGTCTTCGACGTCTTCTTTGGTGCGATAAGTGAAATCGCCCATGCCTTCGGCATGGGCCCGCGTACGGTAGGTTTTGCACTCGATCAACGTCGGTCCGCCGCCGCCGCGAGCGCGCTCAATTGCTTCGCCGGCAACGCGATGAATTTCGAGCACGTCGTTGCCGTCGAGTTCAAATCCGGGAATCCCGTAGTTTTCAGCACGGCGGCCGACGTCGGGAATTCCGCTGGAATCGCTGAAGGCCACTTCGGTGGCAAACTGGTTGTTTTCGCAAATGAAGACGACGGGCAGATTCCAGATGCTGGCCAAATTCAGGCCCTCGTGAAATGCGCCATTGTTGACGGCTCCGTCGCCGAAGCAGGCAACTGCGACGTTGTCGGTTTTCTTGATTTTGAAACTGTAGCCGCCGCCGCAAGCGTGCAGGATACAGGGGCCCACGATGCCGCTGGTTCCCATCATGCCGATTTCGGGTTTGAACAAGTGCATGCTGCCGCCGCGTCCCCGCGAGCACCCGGTCTCGCGGCCGTACAGTTCGGCGATCAACTCCTGCGGATGCATGCCCTTGGCCAGCGCATGCCCGTGCCCGCGATGCGTACTGAAGACCACGTCGTCGTTGCGCAGATGGGCGAACGCGCCGACGGCGATCGCTTCTTCGCCGACATAGGTGTGACACGCTCCGTGCACCAAACCGCGCTGATGCGATTTTGCCAGCCGCTCTTCGCACTGACGGATGACTTGCATCGTGCGGTAAAGGGAGAGCAGAGTTGCAGGAGTGGTCTGTACGGTTTGCGTGTCGGTCATCGCGGTTCTTTCTTACGCTGTGAATCGTACGTTGTGAATTCTGAATCAACGACCGTAGCTTGACTGAAGAGAGTTCAGAGATCAGAAGTCAGAGGTCAGTAAAGCGATAAACTCATCTGACTTTCTGACTTTCTGATCTCTGACTTCTGATCTCTGTTTCCACATCCTACTCGCCAAACACTTCGCTGCCGACCGAGCCGCCCGCGTTCAATGCCATGTTGCCGCCGTCCATGGGGATGATCGCGCCGGTGATCCAGGATGAGGCATCGGATGCAAGCAAGACAATAAGCCCTTTGATGTCGTTGGGATGTCCGAAGCGGCCGGCCGGAATGCCGCTCAGGAATCGGTCCTTGATGCGCGGGTCGGCATCGATCCGATCCTGCAGACCGGGATTCAAAACCTGTGCCGGGAGAATCGAGTTCACGCGCACGCCGCGGCCGCTCCATTCGGTGCTGAGTTCGCGCGTCATCTGCACCACCGCGCCCATCGCCATGCTGTAGGCAATGTGTCCGCGACCCATGGCCGTCATGCTGGCAAGCGAACCGAGGTTGATAATGCTTCCCTTGCCGGCCGCCAGCATTCGCCGCCCCGCTTCCTGGCAGCAACAAAACCGACCGTAAACCAGATTCCGCCACGTCCATTCGACGTCGTCGAGCGAAATGTCTTCGGGCTTCTTGCGAATCGCTTCGCCGGCAATATTGGCGACAAAGTCAATTCGCCCGAATTCTTCATCGACCCGAGCGAACATCGCGCGAATCTCGTCGGGCTGCGAAATATCGCAGCGGACGGGAACTCCCTTCTGGCCGAGCGATGCGATCTCGCTTGCCGTTGCCTGCATGCCCGCTTCATCGATGTCGGCCAACACGACATCGGCCCCCGCTTCGGCCAAGGCAAGCGATGCCGCCTTGCCCATGCCGCTGGCGGCACCAGAAACGAGCGCAACTCGGCCCGAAAGATCAAACGGGTTTGTCATCGTGTCTCCATGTTGTTCGTTGTATCGCGGTTGATCAAAGAGGCAGTTTCTTGACAGGTACGACAGCCAACGGTTGCGGCCTTCTCTTGGCTAGTGAAGAACGATCGCTCGACCGGGGCCACCGTGGCAGTCGCGGATTTTGACGGCGGCAAACAGGAAGTAGGCTTCTTTGGGAACTTTCCCGACGTTGTGCAGAAACTCGACTCCAACCATCTCGCGACTGCCGAGTGCCCAGTATGTCATAAGCGCGCGTTTCGGATCGACACCACCAAGATCCGGCGCGTCTGTCGCGACGCAACGGATGCCTCTCTGTTTGAGGTAGACAATCGCAGCAGGTCCGGGTGCCGGCCAGCCTTCGGCCTTGCCGTTCAACGGATCGAGCCACATTCCCGAATCCTCCGGTTGTGCGCGGAAGTGCTTGTCGATGTGTCCGGTGCGAAAGATGACGATGTCGCCTTTCTGGAGAAGGCCATGCGACTTTTCAAAAGCCTGGATCTGCGCAACCGTGATCTCGGGCGATGCCGGCCAGCTGCTCATCTTTGTCGTTCCAACGAGATCCGTAACATCGATGACACGCGCTTCGCCGCAGGTCCAGGCCAGCGGAACGCGTTCGGTTGTCATGGAACTGGTTCCACGCCGGCCGTAGTCTCTCTCGTATTCTTCCAGCCAACCGCGAATCTCCGGGGCGTAGGGAACGGGGTTTCCGTCGGCCGGCAACGCGAACGCCGGAGGAACGAGATGCGTTCCCGCCATGCTGTCCATCAAATGCGTGTGGTGCCACAGGTCGAGATACTCGGAATACAGAAAGTCGACTTTCAGATAAACCTGACGATGCTGGCCCGTGCCAATCCCCGGCGATGTGAGCGGAAGATTTGCGGCCAACGTTGGCGAAAGATCAATCGCCCGCTTGTTCTTAACCGACTCGATCAATCGCTTCGGCAAGTCGCCCCCCACGATGGCCAGCGCGCGGGCTTCGCTGTAGGGTCCGTCTTTGTGTTTTGGGCAAAGCATGCAGTAAAACGCTCCCGTTGGCGGCAGCGCGCCGAGATTCGTCGCACCTTCGGTCCAGATCATGCCGTGCTTCAGCCCCGCGTAATGTGTCGGTTCGGCGAGGATTGGCAGTGGCCCCATGCTCGCACTGTCGGTCCCCAACGTCATCACGTTTCGCGACGCAAGGAACTCCATGCAATCGGGATCTGGATCGGGATAGCCGGCAGCCTTCCGGTCCAACACATCGGCGATGTAGCGATTTCCCGCTGGAAACGGGCGGTAGTATCGATCCGAATAATCACTGCGGAATAGAACGGCATCGCCGAAGCGCAGTTTGCGGTGCCGTTGCTCAAATCGTTTCACATGCATTCGTGTGACCAGCGGACTCTCGCCTTTGGGCGCTTGGTCGAGCAAATGGCGAACATCGACGACACACGCTTCGCCACCAAATTGCCAAGCCGCAATCTTGTCTGTGTACGCCAACCCCAACGGCCCCGACTTCGGACGTTTCAAGTCGGGCCGCGCGACCGAATGCGGCGGCACGTCGAGCTGCGTCCCCGTGTTCCCGTCGATCAACAAAGCATCGATGTTGTACGGGCTGTCGGGACCAATTGTCCGCTGATGCATAATCTGAAAACGGGGAAACGGCCTCGATGGCCAGGTCGCCGGAAAATCGGCGGCAACCAGCAATGAGCAGTCGATGAACTTAGGCTCGTCGGCGAGGCCGTTCGGAACAAACAGCAGGTGAAGCAGGCAGCAGACAATCGGCAACACAGAGAACGGAAGGCCGCGTTTTTTTCCTGCGTGTGATTCACACTGCATTTCGATCTCCTTGTCTCTTTCGATTCACTGCTTGTCTATTTTCTCACGACTTGTCGTTTTCAGCGCTGCAACTCAATCCCGATTGGAGCGTCCCCCAACACTCGTTTCAACCGCTGCCGCCGAAAAACATTCGTAGCGAGCTTGGTGGATCACTCGAAATGCCGCCGCTTCGGGATACGAGCGACACACCGGCTGCGCGATTGGAGATTGTGGCGCGGCTGGCCGTTTTCTTGTCAGACAAGACAGGGCTCGGCCAGCGTAACGCGCGCCATCGAACCGGCAACGGGGCCACTGATGACCCATGAGTTCCGTAAGGTGCGTCAGAGCGCCGCGCCGACGCACCGTGAGTGTCCGAATGGCGCAATTTCCTGCGGTCGCTTTTACGACGCCGATGCGTACCGGCACCAATTGTGGAAGAAAGGGCACGCGAACCGGTGCGTCGGCGCTGCGCTGGGACGCACCCCACCCCGCTGGGGGCATCGCAACCCTTGCTTGCACTACGAGGTTGTGAGTTTATCGGCTTTCCGCCCCAAAGGGGCAGACTATGTCAGACCAGGGCGAAGCACTGGGAACAGTTGTCGATAGATGCGGAAGCCCCAACGGGGCGCGCTAAACCATGTCACACCGGTCTGATAGCGCGCCCCGTTGGGGCTGAAGGTAATTAAATCACAACCTCTGCAGGCTCGTTTTCGTGCTGTTGCATGGATGCGGCAGCGGGCCTGCGATTATTCGCCCGGCTGACTTCCCAACCCACCGCCGGGAGCGCCTGGCGCTACTTCAGACTCTGAGCCGCTATCTTTGAACGGGGTCAGACTGTTCTTCACTCTCTTGATCAAAACGTCTGGTAGAGAAATCGTCCAACGATTCGGTTTGCCGGTGACGACGTGGAACGTCGGCGGGGGCATTGGTGGCTCATCGGACGACATGCCGCTCATACCGCCTGGGGCCATGCCGCCGCCAAAACCGCCGCCACCCATACCGCCATACCCGTTGCCGTTGCCAAAACGGAATTCGGTGCGAATGTCGAACGGGAGTTTCTCCTGCGCGACTCCGCCGCCTTTCGCCGTTGCAGCTTGTACGACGCCGAGTGCGAGCAGCTTGACGGTTCCTTCGGGCCACGACGACGACTCCTTCAGATCGATCGATTTGCCGTCGGAAAAGATTAGTCGCTGTCGTTCGATTACGAGCGATTTTTCGGTCTGTTGCTGGGCTTGGTCAAAAGGAAACAAGGTCTGTTTGCCATCGGGTGAAAGAAACAGCGAACGTCCGCCGGAAACTCCGCGCGGGACGGGAAACCCAGGTGGTTCCTGCAAAATCGCGCCATATTCTGGAAACCACAACTGCCGATTTACTTGACGGGTACCAATTGCAAAATCGGCGACGAGCCACAGTTTCTTGTCTTTCAAGTCGTCCGGCCAATCGACAGAGACGCTAACATCTGCCTCGTTTCGTGGAGCAGCAGGACAGACGATTTCATACGGTTCCGCCGTTCCCGGGCGCACGGTGAGTTGTTGCGTCATTGTTTCCGACCAGGGGGATGTGGCCGTCAACGTAAAGTATCCCGGCCGGACGAGACCGAAATCGACCAATCCGTTTTCATCGGTCATCTCCGCAACGGTTCCATTGGATCTCTTTTCGGTTGACCCCACAATGTTCCCGTTCAACTCGACCTGAATCCCCTCCATCGCAGGGCCGCCCGATTTTCCGCTGACGACGCGAACTTGGACGGGATTCCATTCCAGCGATTTCAATTCGGCCGCCGGTGCCGAGACGCTCTGCAGCGATTGCAGAATGGCCGCGTTGACCGTGCGGTTTTGTTCGAGGACCATTCCCAACATTACACAGGCGGCCACTCCTGTGTCAGAGCGCAGCGCCGACGCACCGCGAATTTCCGGACGGCGCAGTTTCCCGCTGGCGCTTCGGCGTTGCCAGTGGACACCGGCATCCATTTTGGAAGAAATGTCAGTCGAACCGGTGCGTCAGCGCTGCGCTTGGACGCACCCTACCCAGCTACGGTGACAGGTGCAGGAGCGAAATCGGCGAGTATTTGGAACCACAAGGACAGGGCGACGCTTCGCTTACACCCGGCTACCGTTCCCTTTTCATTTCCAAGCTATTTCTTACTCTCCCACACGTTTCGCAGATCGTCAGAATACTGTTTGCGGATGCTGTTGTCGACAAGAATTTCTTCCATGGCACCCAACACTTCTTGTCGATCGAAAACAAGTGTGGACACGCCTCGATCGGCGAATTCAAATTCAATATGTTTTGCCTTGGCATCGCGGAGGGTCTCGGCCAAGTGACGCAGGTTGCGTATCTTTGTGCCATTGACGCGGCTGACGACCTGGCTGATTGGGTTCTCGTAGCCTTTGACGATCTTGTGAGGGAATGCCGAAGTCACTACGACGAGCTGCTCTCCCTTGAACGCCACGACATCGCCGCTGCGCGTTGCCCGTGTCCAAAGCTCTTCTCATCGATGCCGACGTAACGCAACCCGTCGTTGTCGCGTTTCGCCAGACCGCGCTGGACAGCCCGTTGCATCACGG
>CAUZOL010000234.1:0-10904 GCA_963581435.1 Planctomycetota bacterium | reverse complement strand
TCCTTCTTAGCATCACCCATCGGGTTCCCTGGTTCGCATGGCATGAATTGGCAGAATACCCTTGTTTTGCAGGGGCACTGCGCAAATCTTGTGCCAAAGCTAAGGAAGTCATCTGGGGAATGCGGGATAAAGATTCTGATGTACCTGATTCAGCGTTACGGTGAGTCCGAGCCTGAACCGACGCCGCCAGCCCGCCCGCGTCCCGCTTCGTTCACCTGGCCGAAACCCGGCCCCGGCCACGAACCCTGCACGGCAACCCGCCGCAAGAAAATCCACACGCTGCTGGAAAACATCCACCGCGTGAATCGCATCTCGAAGACAGGAACGGCCTGTTAGGGCGACCGGACTCCCCCTCTCCTTGTCTCCGCTCTCCCCCTCTTGCCGTCTCCCCGCCCGGGCATCGAGAACCAATTGGCACGCCGCTTGCGTTCTAACCTGTCGAGTCCCCCACGGAACGGCATTGACCATTCGGGGGGAAAGCCAATAAACTTTGCGGCAGAGGGAACTTACGTCTCGACTCGGCGGCTCTGTTTGCACCGCGAGCACTGCCGCCGTTTGTCGCTGCGCTTAGCGTTCAGACTGCCATTCTGACAGGCAATAACCAACAGGCTGTGTGATGGAATTTCTTGATAAGTTCGGCGATTGGTTCACCGCCTTCACGGCGTGGGTCGAACGCTCGATTACGCGGTTGTTTGGGTCGTCGAACGAGCGACGAATTCGGGCAATTGGTTACAAACGCGACAAGAACGGCAACGAAGTGGTCGTTCCCGGTTCGACGTTGGACAAAATTAACCGGCTGGAACCGGAATACCAAAAGCTCACCGATGAAGAGTTGAAGCAGACCGCGACGAAGCTGCGCGCGCGAATGGCGGCCGGTGAAACGGTTGACGATATCCTACCCGACGCATTTGCGGCGACACGTGAATCGGGTTGGCGATTTCTCAAAATGCGCCATTACAACGTGCAGATGGTCGGCGGCGTCATCCTGCATGAGGGCATCATTGCCGAAATGACGACCGGTGAAGGCAAAACGCTGGTCGCCACGCTGCCCACCTTTCTCAACGGTCTGGCCGGACACGTCCACGTCATCACGGTCAACGACTATCTTGCGCTGCGCGACATGGAATGGATGGGGCCGGTCTATCTCAGTTTGGGGCTGACCGTCGGTGCGATTCAGGGCAAGATGACCTCGGAAGAGCGTCAAGAACAGTACGCTTGCGATATCACCTACGGCACCAACAACGAATTCGGTTTCGACTACCTCCGCGATAACATGAAACCGGTTAAGAACAAGCAGGTGCAGGGCGAATTGAACTTCGCCGTCGTCGATGAAATCGACAACATTCTCATCGACGAAGCCCGAACCCCGCTGATTATTTCCGGCCCGGCACACGACGATATCGAAAAGTACTCGAAGGCCGACCGCATCGTTCGCCAATTGAAGAAGGGCGAAGATTTTGAGGTCAAGGAGAAAGAGCACTCCTGCCACATGACCGAGCCGGGCATTCGACGTGCCGAAGAGTTGGCGGGCGTCGAAAGTTTCTATACGGCCGGCAACATGGAATGGCCGCACCTGTTGGACAACGGCCTGAAGGCGCATCATCTTTACAAACGCGACGTCAGTTACGTTGTCGAAAACGGCGGCGTGGTCATCGTCGATGAATTCACCGGCCGCAAAATGGAAGGGCGGCAGTGGAGCGACGGGCTGCATCAGGCGGTCGAAGCCAAAGAAGGCGTGACGATCAAGGCGGAAAACCAGACGCTCGCGACCATCACGCTGCAGAACTACTTCAAGTTGTATAAGAAGCTGGCCGGCATGACCGGCACGGCGATGACCGAAGCGGCCGAGTTCTGGAAGATTTATAAGCTGGATGTGCTGTCATGTCCCACCAACCGGCCGTTGATGCGGGTCAACAATCAAGACGTCATCTATCGCAGCGAAAACGAAAAATGGACTGCGGTTGTCGATGAAATTCGCGACGTCCACCAAACGGGCCGACCAATTCTCGTCGGTACAGTGTCGATCGAAAAATCGGAACTGCTCAGCCGCAAGCTGGACAAGTTCGGCGTCAAACACAACGTGTTGAATGCGAAGCATCACGAGCGCGAAGCGGAAATCATCGCGCAGGCGGGACGCAAGTCGGCGGTGACCATTGCCACCAACATGGCGGGTCGCGGTACCGACATCATTCTGGGCGGCAACCCCGAACACATGGCGTGGGAAGAGCTGAGCCAGAAATATACGTCGCGGCTCGAAGTCTCCAAGGCTGAATGGGACAATTTGACCGACAGCATTGCCGAACGCGAAGGCATGAAGGTTGAAGGACGCGAAGTCGCCCAAGTTGGCGGCCTGCACGTATTGGGAACCGAACGCCACGATTCCCGCCGCATCGATTTGCAGCTGCGTGGTCGTGCCGGTCGTCAGGGCGATCCCGGTTCCAGCCGATTTTTCCTGTCGCTGGAAGACGACCTGATGCGGATCTTCGCCGGCGAATGGGTGAAGAACATTCTCACCCGGCTGGGCATGCAGGAAGGCGAAGCGATTGAAAGCGGACTGGTTTCGCGGCGGATTGAAGCGGCCCAGAAGAAAGTCGAAGAACGCCATTTCGACCAGCGGAAGCATTTGCTCGAATACGACGAGGTGATGGACGATCAGCGGAAGCAGGTTTATTCGTACCGACAGCGAATTCTCGACGGGGCCAATTGTCGTCATTTGATTGTCGATATGATCCACGAACAGGTCGCGCGGGGGACCGGCATTTTTCTCGATCGGGATTATCACTGGGGTACCATTGTCGCTTGGTCGGGGCAGGCGTGCGGCATCGACATTGATGTTTCAGCCATCCGCGATATGAGTCGCGAACAACTGACGGAGTATCTCAAAGATGAGGCGCGCCGGCAGGGCGGGGATACTATTGCCGAGCAGATTGAAGTGAACCTGCCGGAAGATACCGAAGACACCAGCGAATGGAATTGGCTGGCGCTCTCGAAGTGGGCGAACGCCCAGTGGGGCCTGAACACCAACGACCGCGAGTTGAAGAAAGTTGGCCGAGAGAACCTCTCGCCCTACCTCAACGAGCGGGCCGTCGAGGCCATCGACCGGCTCGACTTCAGTCCGCTGGATGGTTTCCTGCTCGACGACTATGCGACTCGCGCGTTGTGCGGATGGCTGGAACAGCAGTTTGGGCTGCAAGTTTCGCCCGACGAACTCGCCGGCCTGGAAACGGCCGAAGAGGCTGAGGCGATCATTGTCGAGAAGATCGAACAGCTTTATCACGACAAGGAAGTCGGCTTCCCGGTGGCTGTCGGCATGCAGCGTTTCATGGCCGACCAGCAAACGAGCGGCGAGAAGTACGATCGCGATGGACTCGTTCGCTGGTCGAACGATCGCTTCGCTGCAGAACTCCAGCCGGACGACCTCAAGAGCAAACAGCGGACTGAAATCGAAATCGTGTTGACCGAGTGTAGTCGTCGGTATTTGCAGAGTGGCGATGAAAACGTCGCCGACAAAGTTGACAGTTACCTCGATCAGGTTTTCGGAAACGGAGCGCATCGACATAACGGCAACGGACATTCGTCGAACGGCGTTTCGCAGGGTGACGGCGAATTGCAGGACGACGCGGCGGCCGATATGGCGAAGTGGGCCGACGACGAATTGCAAGTGACGCTCGAACCGTCGGAATTGCAGCAGTTGCCCCGAGACGACGTGCGGCAGCGCGTACTCGATGGCTACGACAATCGATTCCGGCCCGAGTTGTGTCAGGCGGAACGTGCGCTGGTACTCGAAGTGCTCGACACCGCCTGGAAAGATCACCTGTACTACATGGACCACCTGCGGGCCAGCATCGGGCTGGTTGGATACGCGCAGCAGGATCCCAAGGTTGAGTACAAACGCGAAGGCCGCAAGGCGTTCATCACTATGTGGGATCGCATTGGCGAGCAGGTGACCGGCGCGATTTTCCGCATGGAACATGAAAGCCCCGGCTTCGTCGGTTCACTGTGGGAAATCACATCGACGGTTCACGAGGACGCAAATGCCGGCGCAGATTACGCAGCAGAGACATACAACGACGACGGCCCCGAACCGGGGGCGTCGCAGACTGCCATCGAGCCGATTCGCAACGTGCAACCCAAAGTCGGTCGCAACGATGCCTGCCCCTGCGGCAGCGGCAAAAAGTACAAGAAGTGCCACGGACGCTGAGGCGAAATCAAACGATGAAGTTAATTTATGAACGGTGAATAAAGCCCGCCGGCCGCGTCCGGCGGGAAACACCAAACACAGTGGAGGTCATTTGATGAAGATCACTCGTAAACTTCGGTTGATTGCATTGTCGTCCTTGCTGCTCTGTCTTGTCTCACTCGCAATCTACAGAATGGTCGCAATCCCGTCTCCATTCGTGGCGGAATCCTTGCTATAACCAATGAAAGCCCGCCGGTCGCGTCCGGCGGGAAACACCATTGGGAATGGATGCCCTTTGATGTCGTGGTTGCTCAACATTGCCTACATTTTGTTGTTGATCGCAGTTTCGCCCGTGCTGCTGTACCGCATGCTGGCTCACGGCAAGTACCGTGACGGCTGGGGCGAAAAACTGCTGGGGCGATTACCCGCGCGATCATCGTATCGCCCCTGTCTCTGGTTTCACGCCGTCAGCGTTGGCGAGGTGTTGCAGTTGCAGTCGGTTTTGCGCGAACTGGAACCGCAATTACCCGGGCACGACTTCGTCATCACGACAACAACGGTTACCGGTTTGAGTGTTGCCCGCGAAAAGTTTGCTGCGGATCGGCATCACGTTTGTTACTTCCCGCTCGATTTCAGTTGGGCAGTCGGCCGCGCACTCGATGTCATACAGCCACGCGCGATTGTGCTGGTCGAATTGGAACTCTGGCCGAATTTCATTGCAGCGGCCGGTCGGCGGGGCATTCCATTGGCGTTAATCAACGGCCGAATCAGCGAGCGGAGTTTTCGCGGCTACCGGCGGATTCGTGTTTTGATGCGATGGTTGCTGCAGCGATTTGAAACACTTGCCGTACAAAATGAGACCTACGGCAGGCGGCTGACTGAACTGGGCGCGCCTGCAGATCGCGTCGTCGTCACCGGGTCGATTAAGTTCGACGGCGTGAATACTAACCGCAACAATCCACAAACGGCCGAATTGCGGCGTTCATTCGGAATCGGTCAAACCGAACGCGTTTTCGTCGCCGGCAGCACACAGGCACCCGAAGAAGATGTCGCCTTGCAGAGTTGGATGTCACTCCGCGAGGAATTCCCCGAACTTCGCCTGATTCTCGTCCCACGACACAAAGAGCGGTTCGAAGAAGTCGCCGAACTTGTCAGGAGTCATGGGCTGCCTTTGCAGCGTCGCACCGAGAAGTCGAACATCGCTGTAGGGAACGCCGTCCCTGGCGTTCCGCGATTGCTAACCGATCCGGATCACCACAGAGGGCGTTCCCTACAGGCAGATCGACCTGCCGGTCAATCTCAGAAAACTCCAATCCTCCTCCTCGACACCCTCGGCGAATTGGGCGTCTGCTGGGGATTGGCCGACGTTGCATTCGTCGGCGGCAGTCTAACGCGGCGCGGCGGACAGAATATGATCGAACCGGCCGCCTATGGTGCTGCCGTCTTGTTCGGACCGAACACCTGGAATTTTCGCGACGTGGTCGAACTGTTGCTGAATTCTGGGGCGGCCCGCGTTGTTGCCGACCGCGAAGAGTTGACGAACACCGTCGGCGAACTTCTAAGAGACGAGGCCGCAGCTGTGAAACAGGGACAAATCGCTCAGCGGCTGGTCGTCGCACAACAGGGCGCAACAGCGAAAACGAGCGAGCTGTTGGTGCAATTGGCCGGTCCGATCGACGTTTCTCAGTCGCGTGCCGCATAGGTAGCCCGTCGCTGGTAAAGTCGAAACCAGCCCGCTATCGTCTATCCAGTTGTAACGGTTGGTAATTTAGGCCGCCGTTGGGCGAAGTCCGACGTGTTGCGGCATATTTGCACCGCGAAGTTGTTTGAGTTTCGTTGAATCCCGGAGTTTTGTATGTCCAAGTATTTGTTTACCAGCGAATCGGTCAGTATGGGACACCCCGATAAGGTGTCCGATCAAGTCTCTGATGGCATCCTCGACGCACTGTTGGCCCAGGACCCCGCTTCCCGCGTTGCCTGTGAAACATTGTGCACTACCGACCTTGTTGTGTTGTCCGGCGAAGTGACAACGACGGCGAAAATTGACCACGCCGATGTCGTTCGTCGAGTCATTCGCGATATTGGCTATACCAGCGACGACGTCGGTTTCGACGCCGAATCGTGCCGCGTCTTTCTCGCCCTGCACAGCCAAAGCGGCGATATTGCCCAGGGTGTCGATCGCGACGGTGCCGGCGATCAGGGGTTGATGTTCGGCTACGCTTGCAATCAAACCGAAGAATTGATGCCGCTGCCGATCGCCCTGTCGCACCGCATTCTACAGCGGCTGACCGTCGCTCGGCAGAAGGGTGAAGTTGGCTGGCTCCGTCCAGACAGCAAGAGCCAGGTGACGGTGGAATACGAAGGCACGAAGCCGGTGGGCGTATCGGCGGTTGTTGTTTCGACGCAGCATGACGAAGACGTCTCGCAGGAGGAAATTGCCACATTCATCCGGGAGTCGATCGTCCCTGATTCGATTCCGGCCGACTATCTCTCGGATTCGACTGTTTATCACGTTAACCCCACCGGGAGATTCGTGATTGGCGGTCCGCACGGCGACACCGGGCTGACCGGACGGAAGATCATCGTCGATACTTACGGCGGTTGGGGCCGTCATGGCGGCGGAGCGTTCAGCGGGAAGGATTCGACAAAAGTCGATCGTTCGGCCGCGTATATGGCTCGGCACGTCGCTAAGAACATTGTGGCTGCAGAACTTGCCGACGAATGCGAGATTCAGTTGGCCTACGCGATTGGAGTGGCCGATCCGGTCAGCATTCACATTGAGACCAACGGCACTGCGAAAGTGGCCGAAACGGCCATTGCCGCTGCCGTCCGCGAAATGTTCCCGTTGACACCGGGCGGGATTATTGAGTATCTGAAGCTGCGTCGGCCGATCTTTCAGTTGACAGCATGGGGTGGACACTTCGGCCGCAGTGAGCCGGAATTCACGTGGGAAGCGACTGATCGGGCGTCGGAACTTCGCGAAGCGGTCGGGGTATAGCCAAAAAGGCGTCTCTGTCCGCTGAACACCGCCACGGATGGCGGCTTGGCAATTTCTCGATGGAACGAGTCCATGCCCAAACGCGCAGCAATCACGCTGCAACGTAACGATTGGCGTCGCACATTGGCGGCGGCGTTGTGGACGGCCACCACAATTATGGCCGCCGTCGTCGTTTCACGCCGATTGGGCGGACACTTTGCGGGTGGGCTCCCTCCAGCGCCGACCTCTTTGATTGTCGCCCTGCTGACCGGATTGAACATGGCGGCGGCTGCGTTGTTGAAGTCGGCGACAAGCGACTCGGCGATGCAGCGTTGGTCCGTATCGCTTGGCGTCTTCCTGGCGGCGCTGGTTCCGCCATTCGCGATGGGGGTTTCCCTGCTGGCAGCCGGGTCGGCAACTGGCTTTCCGGCGCTGGTGACGCTGACACTGCTGTGTGCCGTTGCAATGTTGGTTTGCGGTACGGACATTCGTATGCCGTCGTCGGCCAGTGAACCGCCAAGCGACATTGCCGTAACTGTCGGACCAATTGAAACGGTCGATGAAATCTCCGAAACGCGTGAACTCGCAATCGCAGCGGCAATTGAAACAGATGCGTCTTTGTCACTGGGAGAATTTGACGAAACGGATGAAGATGACCCCGCTGAAGGCGACGGGCAGGCGTTTTCTCAGTCGATGAGTCGTGTAACACAGAATGACGGCAGCGAGACGATTGAAGGGACCGTTACGCTGCGGTTTGATGCGGGACAGCAAATCGGCGTCGTCCATCTTCCCTTCAGTCCGCCATTGGTCGGCCAGCCGCAGGTAAGTTGTTATTTGCTGGAAGACCTTCCGGTGCGGCTCCGTGTGACCGCAACACATACTTACGGCGTTCGCCTCGAAGCCAGAAGAGTTGAAACGCCGACGGGCGAAGAGGAGATCCTTGTCGGCTACACGGTCTCGGCGAGCGAAACACAGGCCCGGGCCGCATGATCTTGTGAACTGAAAACCAGCCCGGTGCGGAAGAAAACACGGGGTTGAGGAGGACAGACAAATGCCCCAGAGCCTACTACGTCGCGTGTTTCAATGGCTTGTCACGACGACCGCTCTGGTGCTGGTCACGTATGCGGGCGCATACTTCGTTTTAGGGGAATACACGCCCGGTTTGCTTGGTCCGGGTTCTTATGGCCGCGAATTCCGAACCCGTGTGATCGCCCGCGCATTTGGTCCGATGGGATGGGTCGAGTCGCGAGCGCGAGGCGCAATGATCATCCTCGACGGTGAAGGCGTAGGCGACGTCTATTACAGGTGACCCTGACATCTTCCGCGACTCGGCCCGTTGGTGAGGCAAGTATATTATCACCCTTGCTCGCGCTGCGGGCTGGTAACGCTACGGGGCGGCATGATGGGGAGTCACGTTGCCTGGATCTCAATCGCCACCGGTCGCCACAATCCGCCCGGTTCTGCGGGAGACTCATCGGGAGCGAAGCACAATTCGACCAGCAGCGTGTTTCTCGACTCGAGCAAGCCGGTCACGTCATATCGGGCACTGGTTTGATTGCCGTCGAGTGTTCCCAGTTCCCGGTCGTTCAGACGAACAGTTCCCGTCCCGCCAATGCCGTCGAAACACAGAAACACCCGTTCGTTGCTCTCAAGGTTCGTCGGTTTTCCGAACGAACGACGAAAGCGAACATTTCCTGTGACCGGTCCGAACAGATCGAGCCACGCAGCAGGCAACTTGACTCGGACAGGTTTCGCCCGACGATCGCCGTCGCTGCCGCGATTGTCCTCACGGGCAATCCGCTCGTATGTCCACGGCCCGTTGAGATGAATTCGGTGTGGCTGCATTGTTATGTGGAGTGAAGAACTCGGTAACCGAGTTCATTTTGCAAACAATTCAAGGCCCACGGGTCGCCCCCCGTGGGAACCAACCGGCGCAGATTGTATCTGTTTCCCGCCTTTTTCCCAGTTTAACGACAAGAATCGGCGAAATACGTCGAAATATAGGGTAGGTCGAGACATCGAAAACGGTTCATTTTTCAGGAAAAGCGGCCCATTCTTCGTGACACTTACGACCGAACTTCGCCCGTGAGAATGTTACGCATGGCGGTTTCTGACGCAAATGTCGCTAGTTTCGGAAGTTGAGACCCGTTATACTCCCCATCGCAACGATGGAGCGTCGCGCGCCCGGCCCGTGGTTTGGCCTTACAGATGGACAATGTTTTTCAGCTGTAACGCGGACTGCGAACGGAATTCGTGGACGGGATGGATGATGGATCGCCAAAGGTTGTTTGAAGACTGGCGGCGTTGACATCTACTCTCTACAGGGCTGTAGAGTCATGCATGAAAGTTCGCCGCATTTTCAAGTCGATGCCGAAAACGCATCCGGAAGCGACGGTACGCCCGCTGCATCGGTCGCGGTCGGCCAAAAAGCTCGTGCCATTGAAAAACAGAAGCCCCGAAAGTTGTTCAATCTAAGCCGTCGCACTAATTCTCTGCTGGGCATTCAGATCGTGGCCAGCGGGGCCTACGTTCCGGAAAACGTGGTCACCAACGAACAGTTGGAGACGCAATACGGGTTCGATCCCGGTTGGATCGAACAGCGGACCGGTATTCGTGCGCGGCGGCACGTTGTCGATGGACAGTCCACCAGCCATCTCTGCACCGAAGCAGCGCGTCGAGCCATTCGCTCCGCCCGCATCGATCCGCAGGAGATCGATCTGGTTATCGTCGGCACATTCACGCCCGACTTCAACTGCCCCTCGACCGCATGCCTGGTACAAGACCAATTGGGTCTGGATGCGCCGGCGGTTGACATGCAGGCCGCCTGTTCCGGCTTTATGTACGCGCTGGTCACCGCGGCCCAGTATGTCGCGACGGGCAACAGCAAAATGGCGTTGGTGATTGGCGGCGATACCAACAGCCGAATCGTCAATCCGCAGGATCAGCGCATCGGCCCTTTGTTTGGCGATGGTGCAGGTGCTGTTCTGCTGACTCGCGGAGAACCGCATCAGGGACTGATGTGCTATCAGATGGGTGCCGACGGCAGTGGCGGCCCAATGCTCGAAATGCCGGCCGGCGGAACTCGCAATCCGATGACCCCGGAAGACCTGGAATCCGGCAGGCAGTTCCTGCAAATGGACGGCCGCAGCGTCTTCAAGTGGGCGGTTCGCGCCCTCACCGACACGATCGACCTCATGCTGGAAAAAACCGGCATGAGTCCACACGATGTCTCGCTGTACCTCATTCATCAGGCGAACATTCGCATCATCAATTATGCGATGGAACAGCTCGGCATTCCTCCACAGAAGATGCACAACAATCTTCATAAATACGGGAACACATCGGCCGCCTCGATCCCGCTGGCTCTCGACGAAGCCTTTCGGGAAGGCCGCATCAACCGTGGAGACACGTTGTTGTTGAGCGGCTTCGGTGCCGGCTTGACCTGGGGAACGGCCCTGTTCTGCTGGTAGGGCAATTCGCCCCTCGGCGCGGAACGTCTCTCACACTGCAGCTGGCCGAAAGCGCATGCGCTTGCTCTGCCTTCCTGTTGGCTGGTAACGTGACACGTAACGATTGACGTGTTGGGTGCCAACGGCGTCTTGCCCCAGCACGTAATCGAACTGGAGTTCCCCAGAAATAGTGGACACTGGAATTCGAGCGTAAACTATTTTTGGAGGAACTTTGAATGAGCAAGAAACAGCAATTGGCAAGCAATCGAACTCGGCGTTCGTTCAGCGAGGAATTCAA